>CAZSEZ010000262.1:0-4969 GCA_964606015.1 uncultured bacterium | reverse complement strand
ACTTTGACTTGAGAACCATCCAAGAGCTGACTTTTTTCAGCTACTCCGACACAAAAACCAGCTAAATCGTATTCTCCTAGTTGATAAAAACCAGGCATTTCTGCGGTTTCTCCCCCTAAAAGGGCACAGCCACTTTGTCGACAACCTTCGGCAATTCCTTGAACTACTTTTGCCAGCTCTTGCGGTTCTAGCTTACCTGTTGCTAAATAATCAAGAAAAAATAACGGCTCTGCACCAGAGGTCAAAATATCGTTAACACACATTGCGACGAGATCGATGCCGACAGTGTGGTGTTGATTTAATTCTTGCGCAATTTTGAGCTTGGTACCTACTCCGTCTGTACCAGATACTAAGACAGGCTGTTGATAGCCAGTAGGCAACTCAAAACAACCACCAAATCCTCCTAACCCACCCAAAACCTCAGGACGAAAGGTGCTTTGAACGTCTTGCTTAATTTGAGTAACAAAATTTCTACCTGCTTCGATATCAACACCAGCTTCTTTGTAGTCCATAACCATCGTCCTTAGAACTGAGACACTTGAATTGAGACATAGGTACTTTACAATACTGAGTCTAAGTTTGTCTTGAGCTATTAAACAATTGCGCTGAGCTAAAGCTATAGGGTTTAGCTTCTAAAATTAGTCAGAAAATTTAATTGACGGATCTAGATTCAATTTACTTGTAGGTAAGTGTCTCGAAGTTAGCGCATTTTTAACTGTCTTCTTAACCAAGAACCACGAATTATTAACCCCGCCAGAGGAGCAAAATTACTGACTAATGTTCGTAGAATAGCGAAACGACGTAATTTTTGGGCTTGTGCAAACTCTGTTTGTTGTAACTTTTGAATTTTTTTGATGGCAGGTTCTCTTGTCTCTTGGATCTGGGTCAAAATCCCATCTACAGTAGTGTGATTCTTTTTGTCTTGCCAGAGATCTATCAGGTGTTGGCTCGCAAATAGAGCATCTTGGAGAGCCATATTAATCCCTTGAGCGCGGATCGGTGACATGGGGTGGGCTGCATCTCCTAATAACAAAACTCCAGGCTTGTACCATTGCGAGCAACGTCCTACTACTACCGAAAGCAACAATGGAGCAGTAATAGTTGTGGTCTCAGCTCGGATGTGATTAGCTAACCACTCAGGGGCAGTATCAGCTAGTTTTTGGCGCCAATCGGTAGTCTTCCAGTCATAATCATCATCTTGGTGAAGTGCCCAACCCAAATTTAGTTCTCCAGTAGAACTACGAAATAAACCAAAGGAATTGCGATCGCGCACAATTGAGTAAAAAGTATTTTCTGACTCTAGTAATTTACCTGGAGAGAGCTTAAACCAGAGAATATCAATTTCACTAGAAAGCTTGGTTAGTTCAATCTCTGCTTGCTTGCGGACTAGAGAGTTGCGACCATCTGCGCCAACTACTAAATCGGCAGTAATTTCTTGACCTGAGGCTAATTTAACCCCAACAATTCGTCCAGTTTTATTTTTAACTAGTTCTTTAACGGCTGAACCTGGTAAAAATTCAAAATTAGCATACTGACTAGCTTCGCTAACTACTTCAGCTAAAAAGTGTGGTTGTGATACGAGAGTGCAAGGGGGTTTATTTACTTCAAATGGTTCCTTAATTTTGAAAAGCGATCGCTCATTAATGAGAATTTCCCAGCTATCGATTTTGCGTTGGGGAATTTTATCGATTATTCGCGATAAATTCATTTGCTTGAGTGCTTCAAGACCACTAGGCATTAATCCTTCACCACGAAACTGCCGCTGGAAGTTTTTGGCAGCCTCAATTAATTTAACCTCGATCCCTGCCTTTGCTAGCAATAAAGCTAAGGTCGCCCCTGTAGGGCCTGCTCCAACAATTGCGATTTTGTTCATTAATACTATTTATCAAAAATCAATTATTAACAATTGGCCGATTTGCTTCAGCAAAATCACTGATTGAGAAAACCCTAAATTTATACATATTGATGTATTTTAAGATTAGTCACAGATCGTGAAGCTTAACTTATATTTAATCTCTAAAACGTTAACCATGCGTATTGCTTTATTTACAGAAACTTTTTTACCCAAGGTAGACGGTATTGTCACTCGTTTACGTCATACTATTGAACATTTGGAGCGTAATGGTGATCACGTTTTAGTAATTGCCCCTGATGGCGGACTCACTGAGTATAAAGGGGCAAAAGTACATGGCGTACCTGGTTTTCCCTTACCGATGTACCCAGAACTAAAGTTAGCTTTACCTTCTATGGGTACCAAAGACATTATTAGTGAGTTCCAACCTGACTTGATCCATGTCGTTAATCCTGCTGTTTTGGGGTTAGGAGGCATTTATTATGCCAAAACTATGCAAATTCCCTTGGTAGCTTCTTATCACACTCATTTGCCACAATATCTACACCATTATGGCTTGGGGGCGATTGAAGGAGTTTTTTGGGAATTTCTCAAAGCTGCTCACAATCAAGCCAAACTTAACCTCTGCACCTCTACTGCAATGGTGGATGAGTTGGTAAATCACGGTATCCAGCGAGTTGATCTGTGGCAACGAGGAGTAGATACCGAAATGTTCCAGCCTCATTTGGCATCTAAGCAAATGCGATCGCGCCTATCTGAAGGTAATCCTGATGCTCCTTTACTCCTCTACGTAGGTCGAGTCTCTGCTGAAAAACAGATTGACGAGATTAAACCAGTACTCGAAGCTATTCCTGAAGCTAGATTAGCCATTGTTGGTGATGGTCCTAACCGAGAAGCTCTAGAAGCTCATTTTGCGGGGACCAATACCAATTTTGTGGGATATCTCCAAGGTTTAGAATTAGCCTCAGCTTATGCTTCTGCTGACGCTTTTATTTTCCCTTCTCGTACCGAAACTCTTGGTCTGGTTCTGCTCGAAGCGATGGCGGCAGGTTGTCCTGTGGTTGCTGCTAACTCTGGGGGCATTCCTGATATTGTCACCGATGGCGAAAATGGCTATCTATTTGAAGCGGATGATCCTGATGGTGCGATTACTGCTACCAAGCGTCTCTTAGAAGCTAAAGAAGAAAGAGAGCAACTAAGACTTAAAGCCCGTGCTGAAGCTGAACGTTGGGGTTGGGCTGCTGCGACTAAACAACTGCAAAGTTACTATCGCTCTGTAGTAGAAACTGAGGCCTTAACCGCAGCTTAATTAGGGTTAGTTAGAAATAGATAACTCCAAGCAATAACGTGCCAGAAGCAAAACTTTCCTGCCAATCACCAACAGACATATAATTCTATAATTTACGTTTGCAGCAGATTGGAAGGAGAACAGATTCATGAGCGATAATCGTCGCAGCCAAGAAGTAACCGCAGGTTATTCGCGATCGCCTAACCGTGCCATGCTAAGGGCGACAGGTTTCCAAGACGAAGATTTCAAAAAACCCATCGTTGGTTTAGCTAATGGTTACAGCACCATTACCCCTTGTAACATGGGGATCAATACTTTAGCGATTCGTGGTGAAGCAGCTCTCCGACAAGCAGGAGCGATGCCCCAAATTTTTGGCACTATCACTATTAGTGATGGAATTTCCATGGGGACAGAAGGGATGAAATATTCCCTCGTATCTCGCGATGTCATTGCTGATTCGATTGAGACTGCTTGCAATGGGCAAAGTATGGATGCGGTGATGGCAATCGGTGGTTGCGATAAAAATATGCCAGGGGCGATTATTGCGATCGCTAGAATGAATATTCCTTCGATCTTTGTTTATGGCGGCACGATCAAGCCTGGACATCTCGAAGGTGAGGATCTAACAGTTGTTAGCTCTTTTGAAGCAGTAGGTCAGTTTAGTGCGGGTAAAATCAGTGAAGAAAAACTGATGGATATTGAGCGGAATGCTTGTCCTGGTGCTGGTTCTTGTGGTGGCATGTTTACTGCGAATACCATGTCTAGTGCGATCGAAGCAATGGGTTTGAGCTTGCCTTACTCTTCGACAATGGCAGCAGAAGACGAAGAAAAAGCAGAGAGTACTGAAAAATCTGCTTTTGCCTTGGTAGAAGCAATCAAAAAACAGATCTTGCCCAAAGCGATCTTGACTCGTAAAGCCTTTGAAAATGCCATTTCGGTCATCATGGCAGTAGGTGGTTCGACTAATTCTGTCTTACACTTACTTGCGATCGCTAATACTATCGGTGTGGATCTCACTATTGATGACTTTGAAACTATCCGCCAGCGTGTTCCTGTAATCTGCGATCTCAAACCTTCTGGTCGTTATGTAGCCACAGATTTGCATAAAGCAGGGGGCATTCCTCTGGTGATGAAAATGCTCCTCAACAATGGTTTACTCCACGGTGATGCTCTAACTGTCAGCGGTCAAACTATCGCCGAAGTCTTAGCAGATGTTCCCGATGCTCCCTCTCCCAACCAAGACGTAATCCGTCAGTGGGGCAATCCGATGTATGCCAAGGGACACTTAGCAGTCCTCAAAGGAAATCTCGCAACAGAAGGTTCTGTAGCGAAAATCAGTGGTGTTAAAAATCCTCAAATCACCGGGCCAGCTAGAGTTTTTGAATCAGAAGAAGAATGTCTTGCTGCAATCCTCGATAACAAAATCAAAGCTGGTGATGTAGTAATTGTCCGTTACGAAGGGCCTAAAGGTGGGCCAGGAATGCGGGAAATGCTCGCTCCTACTGCTGCAATTATTGGGGCTGGTTTGGGTGATTCTGTTGGTTTGATTACCGATGGGCGTTTCTCTGGCGGTACCTATGGTTTGGTTGTGGGTCACGTTGCTCCTGAAGCTGCTGTCGGCGGTACCATTGGTTTGGTCAAAGAAGGCGACAGCATCACTATTGATGCTCACACTAAACTTTTGCAAGTTAATGTCTCAGAAGAAGAACTGAAAGCTCGTAAAGCTAAGTGGCAACCGCGCCCACCTCGTTATAAGAGAGGGGTTTTAGGTAAATATGCCAAGTTGGTTTCTTCTAGCAGTCTGGGTGCTGTTACAGATATAGCTGATT
>CAZSEZ010000261.1:0-5144 GCA_964606015.1 uncultured bacterium | reverse complement strand
AATAAATAGTTAGCTTTTGGGATTTTGGACTTAGCTAGAGCAGTGGCAATCTTGGAAAGTCATACTATTAGCAAATACAGATAATTTTATTTTTGATTTAGACCTATACAATTTAGACTAGGGAGTTCAAGATTCTGGGCTCTCTTTTTTTAGCCCAGCATTTGTTAAGAACTATTAATTTTCTAAAAATGATTGATAAAAGACCATAATCAAACACAAGGTAAACACGATATCAATCAAGAACTACCTAATATAAGAAGGTAATAAGAGACAAATATAATACAAGACTAATGAATGATGAATCTAATTTCAGCATAGTCGATGGCAAGATATACGACCCCGATGGACAAGAGTTCATTATTAAAGGGGGCAATATGTTTACTTGGGAAGGTATTGGTAATCTTGACAACTATCTCAATACTTGGGGCTTTAATACCGTCAGAATTCCTAACTATTTACTAGGGAGCTATGGACAAGCCCATCCCGAAGATAACGACTATCGTACCAACGATATGATGGTCGATGCCTACACAAGTCAAGGGGCGACAGTCATCTTTGATGCTCATGACTTAATCGGTAGCTACTACGAAGGTCAAAACTGGGAAATCCTTAAAGACTATTGGCGCGATATGGCGCAAGAGTATAAAGATAATCCCCGTGTTTGGTTCAATCTCCACAACGAGCCAGGGAACCACACTGCTCAAGGAGATAAATGGGTAGACTATCATCGCGAACTCATTGACATTATTCGGGCTGAAGGTGCCAATAACATGATTGTTGTTGATGGCGAAGCCTGGGGACAAGACCATTTGACTCGAACCATTGCTGATAGAGCTCAAGAGGTAATGGCAGGTAATGAGAATATTGTGTTTTCGCTACATGTCTATGATCAATGGATCAATAATGATCTAGATGCATATCTAGACCAACTACAAGCACAAAATATTCCTGTAATCGTTGGCGAGTATGGCTCAGAAACTAATGATAACAGTACTTTGGCTGCTACCCAACAAATGTTTCCTCTGGTTCAAGATAAAGAAATCGGGCGAATTGTTTGGAATCTGCACTCCGATGATCTCAACGACCTGACTACAGGCTTTAAAGGACATGCTCGTCACTTTAATGGCACCAATACAGAAATCCTAACTGAGCTAGGGGAACTGGTTTGGAACGATTTAGAAAGAAATGAAGATCTAACCCAATTATCTGGCTATGAAACACAAGCAAGTGCTCATACCTTTAGTGAAGGAGTATTTGAAGTAGGTGCTTCTGGTGAGATAGAAGTTGACTTTTTGTTTGATGGCAATTGGTTTACAGGCGAGCTGGCTCTATTTAACCTTGATGGCATGGAGAGTTATGAGCCTGGTTCTGTAGAGTTTATCCAAGAAGCAGCCAGCAGAGCCATAAGTAATTCTCAACAAGGATATACTCTGATCCGTGATACTCAAGAAAAAGCAAAATTTACCAGTAGTTTTTCTTGGGAACCTAGATTTAACTGGGGACAGTATCAAGGCTCTAAAACCTTTTCTCTAGAGGCAGGAACTCGTTTTGGCTTAATGTTGACCCAAAATAATTCCTTAGCTGAGATAGCTAATAATCCAGCCAATATTTGGCAGATTCGTAGTTTACCGATGTTCTCGATCCCTGAAGCTAATCCTGGCCATATTGATGGGCAAGTTGTGGATGTAGATGGGCAAGATATTTTTGCCTTTGAAGATTTACGGATTGATTGGGATAGAAGCGATCGCGACTATAACGATGTTGTTTTCCAACTCAAGGGAGTTGAATCCAATGTGCCATCTATCGATGATTATATTGACCAATATCGGGATTGGCGTTCCACTCCTGTAGGAGAAGAAATTCTTGCTATTAATGACGATGTACCAGCAGCTTCTAGTTATTCGCTGCCTGTTGCTAATTTGCTAGCTGAAGATAGCAGAACAGAATTTTCCCAAGAGGTGATCGATCCTTCTCTAGTGAACACCATCGGTACTCGCATCAGAGGAGGCAATGGCGCTGATACTATCTACGGAGCTTTGGGAGATGACACCCTCAGAGGGGGCAAAGGAAGAGATTACCTACTTGGAGATGATGGCGATGACTTATTAAGAGGTAACAGAGGCAAAGATTTACTCGCTGGAGAATTCGGTGACGATATACTCCAAGGTGGCAAAGGACAAGATAGTCTGTTTGGTGGAGAAGGCAATGATGTTCTAAGAGGTGGGGATCAAGACGACCTTCTCTTAGGCGGTGAGGGAAGTGACATCCTAACTGGTGGCAAAGGCAATGATGTTTTTGTCTTAGGTGGAGAGCAAAGCATTGATGTCATCACTGATTTTGGTCGTTGGGAAGACAAAATTGAGCTTATCAATGGCTTAACTTACGAGGATCTAACTATTACTCAAGGAACAGGTTTTAATCATAAGGATGTAATCATCAGCCTTGAAGAAAACGATCAACTAGTTGCGATCCTCCAAAATCAGAATGTAGATGAAATTACGGTAGAAGATTTTCTCTAAAGCCAATTTTTCAAGCTATTTTTTCGCTTTTGATTAGTAAAAAAGTCGTACTTATAAGAAGGAATTAGTTACAACCACTAATTCCTTTTTTTTGGTTTCAACAGTACCATATTATTAATAATATTTTAATAGTTCATAAGTTTTTCAAGAGTATTCCTAATTCTTTGACAAAAGCAGCATCCGAGAGATAACTAAGTCGGAGTCAGATTGATAGTCATACTCACTTTTGATACAGCTTTTAATTATTTATTAATTGTAGGTTCTAGATTATGAGACCCATTAATATTCTAATTATCGATGGAGAGAAAACAGCAGCTAAGGCCTTAGCTCATGAGTTAAAACTTTATCATTATCAAGTAGCGGGAATAGCTACTTCAGGTCAAGAAGCAATTGAGAAAGTAGCGACTTATCATCCCAATTTAATAATCACGGACACGAACTTACCAGGTAAGCTAGACGGGATTACTACTAGCCAGAAAATTCAGGCAAGCTATCCAGTTCCAGTAATCTACCTCAGCTCATGCCGCGATCGCGCAACTCTCAGAAGAGCCAGAACTACTAAACCTAAAGGCTACTTAGTTAAGCCCTATAGTTCACAAGATTTACAAGCAGTTATTGAGGACACGTTTTCTCAGACTAATACTTTGCAATCTCAAGTAACAAGAATTAGACAAAAAGCAAAGTTAACTGGCCACAAGTTAAGGAAAGTTGCCCATCAAGATTTTTATGTACCTTCTCTAAGGGATCATCGACGCCAAATCAAAAGAACGAAATATCGCCACCGTCTACCTACTTTAGCGTCTCAAGATCTAGAGATCGTCAGACAATTAGATCGCGAGGGAATCTATCAAACATCTTTAGCCAAGCTACAATTACCCCATACCAGAAGGCTAGTTCAAGAATTAGCAGATCTTTATCCCCAACTTTATACCCTTACGCCAGATCATAACTGGCGAACTAGTATTGCTTCTCGCAGAAAATATGCACATAAAGAACTCTTATTTTGGGCTTTAGAAGAAAGACTATTAGACATAGTCGAAAACTATATTGGTCTACCCTTACTTTTTCATGGTGCCGATCTTAGGCGAGATGTTGCAGATGCCCCGATCACTGATGCTCGTCAATGGCACTTGGATATTGATGATGATCGCATGATCAAAATAATTATTTATCTCAATAATGTAGGTAAAACTGGAGGACCTTTCGAGTATCTACCTCGGAGTTTGACATCAAAAATAATTAATCAATTTAACTATAAATCTGGCTTTATTACAGAAGAAGCAATGACAAAAGTAATTCCTTCAAACTATTGGCAAACTTGTGTTGGTAATGCAGGAAGTATCGTCATTACTGACCCTGCAAAGATTTTCCATCGAGCAAAGCCAGCCAAGAAAAACCGCTATTCACTGACTTTTAGTTATACTTCCCGAATTCCCAATATCTATCTGAGTCAATTTAAACTTTCTCCATCAGAATGGCAAAGCATCAAGCCTGATTTAAGCAAACGCCAAATTGCCTGTCTACGTCGAGAAACAAGATAACTGGACAATAACCAATTTATAACTTTTTTAAACAACAACTTTATTTTCAGCCCAACAAAACACACAATTTTTTGAGATTACTATTATGAGATTTAATAAACTTCTATTCATCACGATTTTATTTAGTTCACTCAGTTTGGGAATTAATGCGCAGAAAGCTCATGCCCATAGATATTGCGAATCCCCTGGAAATTGTCATCACAGTTCAGAAAACCGAGAAACAATTGATTATTGGACAAACTATTTCTTTAAGTTGATCCGCCCTGAAATGCGTCACAAAAGAGTTCAAGTCCACCAAACGCTGTATCGTCGCGAACTGACTGAAATCAGAAGCGTTGTCGCCAATGTAATTGATCGCAGTTGCCAGCAACCCCATGTAAATCGCTACTATTACCGCGCCGAACGCGAAGAAAATAATCCCCAAAAGACCACCAGAAGAAGATTTGTCCCTAGAGGAGTAAGATTGCATCACTACTCAAGCGATAAACCAGTTCTCCATAGTTTAAGTGAGGCCGAAATACTACGCGATCGCTATGATGATTGGGATCGGGCAGAATATTACGACACTGAATTCTCAGATCGAGTATCATCCTGGGATGAAGAACTCTGGGCACGACAAGATTCCTGGGAAAGAACCAAAGATTACTTTTTTAATGGTTTTTATCAAGATTTAGCCAATGCTGTTTTCCATGCTCGCCATCCCGAATTAAGTCGCGATCTCAACATCAAAGACAACTTAAATTGGGCTACTGAATGGACTTTTATTCGTCAGTATTTTGCAAGCTATGAAGAAGATCAATTTTTGAAGCAACATTTTATACCTTTGTGTGCCAGTAAAAATTATTAATCGAAAATCAAAGACTAGTTAAAAGTATATTTTGGGCACTCTAGATATATAAAAAATAAATACTTAAATACTTAAATATTCAATAATGAATAATCAGACAATGCCCAATTTTTTGATTATTGGTGCAGCAAAAGCAGGGACAACTGCTTTACATGAATATTTACAACAACATCCCCAGATTTATATGACTCCTACCAAGGAAACTAATTTCTTTGCTTTTGAAGGACAAGAAATAAA
>CAZSEZ010000260.1:0-5148 GCA_964606015.1 uncultured bacterium | reverse complement strand
ATTTCAACAATAAAGCCAAAAAATATCGTCAAGCCGTTAGAGATGGGCAACTGGAGTTAGCCAGGGAAGAAGGAGAAAAATTACTCGAAGTATCGCGATTTTTAAAACTGCTTTATCAACGTTTGGGCGATGATGAGTCAGTAAGCGAGGAAGTCAAAAGCAGACTCAACGGATTAAGCAGATACAACACATCGGTTCAGAATGAGGTAATTTCGGGTCAATCTGGTAATGGCAGAATAGACCAAGGATTACCCGATATTTTTGCTGAACAGGCCAGCACTGATGGGGCTGATGTCGTAGCTGGTTTTGTTGGTGGGGTCATTGCTGATCTTGATGCCGTGGCCGAGGCAGGGGAAGCAATCGGTAAAACGATTATTGAAGCGACCGAGGATGAGTTAGAAATTAAGTCGCCATCGCGTAAATTTATCAAGATTGGTCAGTGGGTAGTATCTGGTTTCAAAGGTGGAATTAAGGGTTTAAGCGACTCTCTCAAAGAAGAGACTGACAAACTAGGGGAAGTCACAGAACAGGCAGGGGAAGAAAGCTACTTTAATGGATTTACCAAGTTTTTTGATGACCTCAAACAGAAGAATCCCATCTTAGGCAAGGTAGCCTCTGGACTAGGAAAGATAGCAGCTTTGTTCCTTGGTGGGCTAGGTATCCAGGCAGTATTGGGATTATTGAGCCAACTCAGTAAACAGGCGATCGCGATCGCAACAGCAGCAGAAGGAATCGATAAATCAATTATTTTCCTCTCGGATAATGCTCTCGAAGGTGCTAACAATCTGGAGTATATCTCTGATAAAGCCAAAGAGTTAAGTGTTGACCTTGGTACAGCCAAAGAAGCCTATGCTTCGCTGTTGGGGGCATCTCGTAACACGCCGATCCAGGGAGAACAAACCAGACAAATCTTTGATGCTTTTGCTGAGGCAGCCGTTAACCGTAACGTAGATGAGCAAGGACAGCAAAGACTATTTAAGGCACTGTCTGACATTTTCGCAAAACGAAGACTACAGGCAGAAGAGGTCAGAGGCCAAATCGGAGATATCCAGGGGTTTGGTGATTTCCAAAATCTCTTATCTGAAGCATTAGGGGTCAACTCATCCCAACTAGACCAAATGCTGAGTAGTGGTGAATTGGGACTAGATGTTTTGCCCAAAGTGGCAGCAGTTTTACAAGCTCAAAACGCTACCGCCGACAGCACCCAAACCGCCCAACAAGCCGTTACTAGGTTTGATAATGCCTTGCAGGGAGTCCAAGGCACTCTCGGTAAAATCCTCCTGCCATTGGAGAAACTAAAACTTAATGTCTTCTCTAGTGCACTCGAATTTTTAAATGACAAAATCGGCTTGCTTGTTGAGTGGCTAACGCTTCTGGCAGTAACTTTAATCGTAAATGTGACTGGCGGTTTTAAGCTCAGTACAGCTAGCTCTCTGACCTATGGCAAGTCGCTGTTATTTGTCCAGAGTGCAGCACAAAAAGCGTGGTTAACTCTACAAGGATTAGCAGCGGTTCTCAAGTCGATGCTGCCATTTATCGGTAAGTTACTCCTTATCGGTTTAGCATTTAAGTCTGTTGAAAATGCGATCAAGGTATCGCGTAACCAGTTTCCCGAAGCTCAGAAAGATATCGAGAATCTGACTAAAGGGATTGATGCCTTTACTGATGCAGTCAACCAAGCAAGTGATGCAGGAGAAAACTTTAATGGCAGCCTACCAAGCCCAGGACAACAACCAAAGTTAGCTGAAGGGTTAAAACTTCCTGATAACTGGTTTGGCAACTTGATTCGTGATGGAATTGGTCAGGATTACTTGAATCTAGATTTCATTCGTCGTGGGATTAAGACTGTTACTGGGTTGGGGATTACTCAGGCAGAAAGAAGACAAGCTGATTTGACCGTGGCTAATTCTGATTTTGTTTTTAAATCAGATCAGGTTTTGACGCAAAACAACAAAGCAACTCAAGCAGCCGACAAGATAGCCGAGTTTGACCAAGAAATATTAGCTATTCAATCCGAAAGATTGAAATTATTATCAGGTGATACTGAGGGATTAAATCAGTCATTAGAAGCCGAAAAAGCAATCCAGAAGGAACGAGACAAGCAGCTAAAAATCCTCACTCAACAACAGCAGAATTTACAGCAAGTAATCCAGATTGGGAGAAGACGTTTAGAAGTATTAGCTGAAGAAAAATCCAAAGGGTTATTTGATGGTGCAGAGCAAGATTATCAACGTCAGGTTAATGATGTAATAGACCTAATAGAGGATGCTGAGGAAGGTCTACAGAACCTTGCCGACATTACAGGAAAAATTCCTAAAGAGCTATCTGCTTTTAACCGTGAACTAAGTAGAGCGAGAAATCGTGTTGCTAGTTTTATCGAAAATCGTGATTTAGCTGCAACTGCTGAACGCACAGCAATCATTAATCAAGGCATAGCCAATGGTGAAGGAGAACAAACCATACAGCTTAAGCTAGATAAAGCAAATGTCCGAGACATCGAAGCCAGGATTCAAAACTTTCAAGAAGAAATTGCCAAATCTGAGCAACGACTACAATCGGCAATCTTTGTTGAACCACTAAAAAGATTAGAAGAAGAGGCTCAATCTCATGGTGGATTAACAACTGCGACCATAGATGAGTTGCTTAGCAAAGAGGGTAGAAACCAACAGGAAATTAATGCACTTAACGCATTGAAAGACCAGCGCGGTTTTAAGTCTGAATTGGCAAATCTCAATGAACAATTAGCCCAATCAGTCCAACAATCGAGAAATAGCTTAATCAACCTTAACCGCAGCATTGAGGACTATTTCTTTAACCTACGGCAACAGATCAAGGAAGCCCAGATCGAAACTAAGACTCTGCTTTCTCAGCTATTTGCCGGCAACATCAAAAATAAACTTCGTTCTGCCATTGCTCCAGGTAGTGAAAGTTTCCTCAATGGCATCATTGATAACATTTCATCTATCTTTGACCAGGCCCAGTCGCTAATTGAGCAATCACTAGGATTGGAATCTGGCAAGTTGCAACTAGAGTCTGAAGAAAGGCAGCTAGAACTGGAGATGCAGGACTTTATTCGTTCTCTAAATGGGGCAACTGAGGCACTAGCTAACTTTAGAAATGTCGTTGCAGATGATCGGAGTAGTACGACAAATGATCGGAGTCCAAACAACTATTTCCCCATACCTGGGCTAAACATCAAGAATGCTCCTATCAGTAGCGGATTTGGCTATCGTAAAATATTTGGGCGCAAAGATTTCCATGAAGGGATAGACGTAGCAGTTAAAGGTGGGACTGATGTTGTAGCAGTCAACTCAGGCAAAGTTACCAATATCAAACCCTTAGCCGATCAGCTGCAAGTAGCTGTAGAAAGCGTAAATAAATCAGGGCAAAAGGTTACAGAATGGTTCATCCACTTGGGCCAAAAGCTAAACGTAAAAGTAGGCGACCAAGTAACAGCAGGGCAGAAAATCGGGGAAGTGGCTCACACCACCGCTAGAGCTAGAGCAGCCAGAGTCAGCACCGGTGATCATTTGGATTATCGGGTAAAAGTAGCTGGTAAATGGGTTAACCCTGCAAACTTCTTGTCTAAGTCTCAGGCGATACCCAAGGCCCAACTAGTTAGTAATCAAACTAATGGTTCCGTAAATGGTTTCGGTAACGTACCAGGTCTAAATCAAGAACTAATAGGAGAAAAACAGCAAGCTCTTGATATTAGAAAGATTATTGCTGAAGTACTTAGCCCACAGGAGCTTGAAAGAGCTGTGGCAGATGCCAGGGAACAGCAGGATCGTACTTTTAAACTTGAGGGTATCCAGTTTGATAATCAACTAGCGGACACTTTGGATAGACTTGCTGCGCTTCGCGACTCCTCACAGCTACCCACTGCCGAAACTGAACTTAACCAAGAGTTGCGGGGGATTTCGGCGAATTATCGTGGTCTAAAACTTGAGGGTATCCAAGGGATACAGCGATTTTCTGATAATGTTGCCAATCTTCAGGGAGTAATCGAGGTATTTCCCAAGTTGATTGCTGAGATCGAAAAATCTGGTGACAGTCGCTTTGCTGAGACATTACCTTTGATTCAAGATGTTTTAGATAATGCTCAATCCCAGTTACCACAGGCAAAAGAGCAACTGGAGAAAATCAAAGCAGCCTACCAAGCAATTGTTGAAGAAGAGAAAAATGCGATCGCTTTCACCGACAAGCAAGGAAGTTTACGAATCGAGAAAGAGGAATTAGATAAGCGATCGCAGAAAGAACAATTAAAGCTCAATATAGCAACACAACGGGGAACTAGTGAACTTCGTAGACAAAATGAAATCATTGCAGAGCGAACCAGGCTAGAGCAAAGAATTAACGAAATTCGCAGCAATAACGCCGATCCAGAATTCGCAGAGGAACTGATCCAGCTTGAACGCCAACAATCTCGCATCAACGAAGAAAATATCAACAAAGAAGCTCTGGGACGCGATAGCGAATTTGAAAGACAATTACTCGATCTCAATTCTGGTATTGCTTCAGGCCGTGGTGGACTCCTAAGTAATTTAGGACTGAATATCGAGAGTAATCGCATTCAAAGAGAAAATGCGATCACACAAGAAGATTTTCGCTTCCGTAATCAGATAGGAGATTTAGAGGCTCAATTCGGTACTGAACCAGAAAAGCTAGCTTTACTCAAGCAACGGGCCGAAGAACTAAACCAGGTCAATTTAGAGGGGATACAGCAACAATTCAAAACTCTAGGCGGTGTGATTCGCGAAAATGCCCAAGGTGCATTATCTGACTTTTTCTCTAATTGGTTCCGTGACCTTGGTAATGGTCGCGAGGCATTTTTAGGTTTTGTCCGCACCATCTTAGAAGGGATAGCCCGCGTTGCTACCCAACGATTAGCAACCTCACTTTTAGGTTCGATATTTGGTGGATTTGGAGGAATTGGTCAAGCTGTCACAGGCCCCGCAACTACTGGACTAAATTTTGGTGGTGGACTTGGTGCATTTACCGCCAAATATGGGGCCACGGTTCCTGATGAAAAAGTAGGCAATTTTAAAGAAGGTGGAACCCCAGGAGGGCGGGTTATTCCTCAAGGCATCAGTGATCGCTTAAAACAAATCAGCCCCAACATTAGACAAGGATTCCAAAGAGAAGGCA
>CAZSEZ010000259.1:0-5162 GCA_964606015.1 uncultured bacterium | reverse complement strand
TGCAGCAAGAGATGAGACGCATCACTCGCTTGGGCGGTCAAATTGTCAGCATTAAAGCTCTTAATAACGATGGCTCTTCAGTAGAAACAACCACAGTTAGTGAAGCAACTACGAAGAAACCAATGACTACAGCAAAACCCAAAAAGAAAAAAGTCCCAGTCAATACATACCGTCCTAAAAACCCTTTTGTTGGTAAATGCACTGAAATCTATGACCTAGTTGATGAAGGCGGTGTTGGTACTTGTCGTCACATGACTTTTGACTTATCTGGTGGTGATCCTCAACTAAAGTATGTTGAAGGACAAAGTATTGGAATCGTTCCTCCTGGAGAAGACAAAGCTGGTAAACCTCACAAGCTCAGACTTTACTCCATCGCTTCTACTCGTCATGGAGACAACTTAGAAGATAACACCGTATCCCTATGTGTCCGCAAATTAGAATATGACGACCCCGAAACTGGGGAACATGTAGAAGGTGTTTGTTCTAGTTTCTTGTGTAATCTAAAACCAGGAGATGATGTTTCTATTACTGGCCCAGTAGGGAAAGAAATGTTACTTCCTGATGATGAAGATGCCAACATTATCATGATTGCAACAGGAACTGGTATTGCTCCTTTCCGAGCTTATCTATGGCGCATGTTCCTAGAAGGAGATAAAAATCCTGACTACAACTACAAAGGAAAAGCTTGGTTATTCTTTGGTATCCCCAAAACAGCTAACATTCTCTACAAAGAGCAGTTAGAAGAGATGGCTAACAAAAATGACAACTTCCGCATGGACTATGCGATTAGTCGCGAACAGCAAAATTCAGAAGGCGGAAGAATGTATATTCAGCACCGTATTGCTGAACATGCAGACGAACTTTGGGAACTAATGCAAAATCCTAAAACTCATACCTATATCTGTGGCTTGAAAGGTATGGAAGGCGGAATTGATGAAGCCTTGGGTGCTGCTGCTGCCAAGCACGATGTTGATTGGACTGCTTACCGCAAGCAAATGAAGAAAGATCACCGTTGGCACGTTGAAACTTACTAGACCCAGATAGTCTCGCGTAGGAGCCAACTAAATTATTAAAGGTTCAAAACTTACTATACGCCTACATTGTGGGCGTATTTTTTATGTTCTGGCATAGAGATTGGAATATAAAAAAACGATAGAAATATTCAGTTTCTCCCTCTACGAGATCTTCGCTCCTGCACAGCAACGGTAACTATAGTAATAATCGTCAGAGGTAAAACAAACATCAACATTACTTTGCTGTAGATGGGTAGAGTTTCATGGTTAAGAGCATCAAGAATCAAGTAAGTTGTATAGGCCAAATAGTAAAAGGTAAATAAAAGGCCTTCCCAGCGGTCAATCCGATTTCCTGAAGCAAAAATTGGCAAACAAGCAAAAGCGACCGCGATCGCAACAGGAATGTTAAATTCGATAGCAGCCTCTGAAACGGCTACTCCTTGAGGAGCAAGAATTCCTGCGACACCTAAAACCGCGAGGATATTAAAAATATTACTACCAAGAACATTACCCACTGCAATATCTCTTTCACCGCGGATACTTGCCATAATCGAAGTTGCTAATTCTGGCAGAGAAGTCCCAAACGACACGATGGTAAGGCCAATCAAGAGATCGCTCACACCGAAACTCTTGGCAATTGTAGTTGCTGAGTCTACTAGCCAATCAGAACCTTTGACCAGCATTACCGAACCAGCCAAGATAAAAGCAATATTTTTCAGCCAAGTACTAAGAGATTTATTCCCATCAAAACCATACTCTTGCTCAAACTCATCGTCTTCACTACAGATTTGCCGACGACTTTGATAGAGCAGAGATAATGTATATGCGATCGCACCTGTAAATAGGATAATCCCATCGATCCTGCTAATAGTGCCATCTAACCCGAATACATAAAGCAAAAGTGAAACGCCAATCACAATAGGGACATCAGAGCGAACAATCTGCTTCGCAACCATCAAAGGCGCAACTAAAGAAGATAGTCCCAAGATTAATAGGGTATTGAGGATATTACTTCCAACTACATTACCTACAGCAATATCAGCTCTACCAGCAAAGCCAGACATGATACTAACCGACATTTCTGGGGCACTAGTACCATAAGCCACCACGGTCAAACCAATAATTAAAGGAGAAATCCCTAAAATTGCAGCCACCTTTGATGCCCCACTGACTAATAGCTCAGCACCGATTACCAACAGCACCAATCCGCCTAGTAATACAGCAAAGGTGATTATACCCATAGGAAAAAGATCGTCCTAAAAATGCAAAATTCTTGAGAGCAGAAACAAGCCTACAAGGTGCTTTATCTGTTTTCTTGAGAATACTATAGCTCAGTCTCGATCCCCTTTATATTTCAATCCTTATCCTTATATAGTTCGACAACGAAGACAATTATTTTCGGTAATAAACTCAACTTAATAGATGAAGAAGAAAATCACTCTAATAAGACATCTTCTTCGCTTTCCTCAACCTCTGGCTGTTCCCATTCAATATCAGGCATCGATTCAAAAGCTTGGCGCACTGATTTTTCCCAGAGTTTACGAATCTTGGCAATGTAGGGAGCCCCAATCTTAAGCTCTAAGGTATGACGAATCTCTAGACTATCCGTCTCATACATCTTGAGAACGATGGGAGGCCCCACAGAAATGTTTGATTTCATGGTGGAATCTAGCGATAGCAGCGCACATTTTGCCATATCTTCTAGAGATGTTTTATCAGTAATCGTCCGATCAAGAATCGGTTTACCATACTTAGTCTCACCAATCTGTAAATAAGGCGTTTCGGAGGTAGCTCTAATGAAATTTCCCTGAGGATATATTAAGTAAAGTTGGGGAGGCTCTCCCTGAATTTGACCACCCAAAAGAAAATGGCAACCACTATCAATACCATCTTTTTCTAGCCAAGGACGGTTTTGTTCTTGGATATCTCTACTCTTATCACCTATATACTTCGCTACATCGTACATATTATCTAGAGTATGTAGATTAGGTTCAGTAGCAGTTTGAATTTCTCGATTAATAATAGTTAAAACAGCCTGGGAAACCGATAAATTTCCAGAAGTACAAATAATTAAGACTCTCTCATCAGGTAGGGTCAAATCAAATAATTTTTTGTAGCGAGAAATATAGTCTACTCCCGCATTAGTGCGAGAATCAGCGGCCATCACAATTCCAAACTGATTGATAATCCCCAAACAATAAGTCATATATAAAAGGTTATTAAGTATAAGCTTTGTCGTTGAATCTAACTGATTAACTTGACATTAGCTCTCCAAGTCAAAACAATACATAAGGTACATTTAGTACTCAACGCATCATAGTCTATTTTATCTGTGAGGTTAACTCATCTGATGACCAGTTGATCAAGAGTTCACATCTCATTTTCTGAAGTGTCACTCTTTCAGATAAGATTAAGATTGCCGATATTTCGTGGCAAAATATCATGTCCTTTAGGAAGCGATCAAATTAACCCGCCCCGTTTCCTCTCCATAGTATTTATGGGGTATTTAGCGGAACCAAAATATGAACTCTGAAATATTTGAAGCAGTTAAAGAAATTGTTATCGAACAATTAGACATTGAGCCTGAGAAAGTAACAGCAGAAGCAAGCTTTGCTAACGATCTTGGTGCCGATTCTCTCGATACGGTAGAGCTAGTCATGGCTCTCGAAGAAAAGTTTGATCTGGAAATTCCCGATGATGTGGCAGAGCAAATTGACACCGTAGGCAAGGCAGTGGAACACATTTCTTCTAACGCAGCTTAGAGGAAATAAATTTAGGTTTAAACACAATATTCGGGTCAATATAGTTCGGTTACACATAGTAAATTGCAGCATTCTGGGACGAGAAAGTTAGAGGGCAACATGACAAACTGCGAAATCAAACGGGTAGTTGTAACGGGTTTAGGCTCGATCACTCCCATTGGTAATAATCTCCAAGACTATTGGCAAGGTCTGACAGCAGGGCGTAACGGCGTAGGAAAAGTAACCTTGTTTGATGCTTCTAATTACGCTTGTCAGATTGGAGCAGAGGTCAAGGGGTTCGATCCTCACGACTACATTGAGAAAAAAGAAGCTAAGAGAATAGATCGCTTTTCCCAATTTGCGATCGCGACTTCTAAGCAAGCTCTAGCAGATTCTCAACTCAAGATTGATGACCTTAATGCAGACCACATTGGCGTACTGATCGGTACGGGAGTAGGTGGTATCCAAGTGATGGAAACCCAGAAAGAGAACCTCTTAACCAAAGGTCCTAGAAGAGTCAGTCCTTTTACGATTCCTTCAATGATCGCTAATATGGCTGCGGGTTTGACGGCCATCCATACTGGAGCCAAAGGCCCTAACTCTTGTACTGTAACTGCTTGTGCTGCTGGTTCTCATGCCATTGGTGATGCTTTCCGCCTGGTGCAGAGAGGTTACGCAGATGCCATGATTTGTGGTGGTGCCGAAGCAGCGATTACTCCCCTGTCTTTTGCTGGTTTTTGTTCGGCCAAGGCCCTTTCAACTCGTAACGATGACCCACAGCATGCCAGCCGACCCTTTGATGTAGACCGTGATGGCTTTGTCATGGGAGAAGGCTCAGGAATATTGATTCTCGAAGAGTTAGAGCACGCTCTAGCCAGAGGTGCCAAAATTTACGGCGAAATTGTCGGCTATGGGATGACCTGCGATGCCTATCATATGACATCCCCTGTTCCAGAAGGTCTGGGAGCAACCAGAGCTATAGAGTTGGCACTCCAGGATGGAAACCTAACTCCTGAAAGCGTCAGTTATATCAACGCTCATGGTACTAGCACTTCAGCCAATGACTCTACCGAAACCAAAGCTATCAAGAAGGCTTTGGGAGACAGAGCCTTTGAAGTTGCAATTAGTTCTACCAAGTCCATGACTGGTCATCTATTAGGTGGATCTGGCGGTATTGAAGCAGTAGCTACCATGATGGCGATCGCTGATGATCGCGTACCACCGACAATCAATCTCCAAAATCCTGATCCAGCATGCGATCTCGATTATGTCCCGAACTCTAGTCGTGAGCTAGAAGTAAAAGTTGCACTGTCCAATTCTTTCGGTTTTGGTGGTCACAACGTTACTTTAGCTTTCCAAAAATATACTTAATTATTTGATGACTGTAAAATTAGACACAAACTCTTTC
>CAZSEZ010000258.1:0-5276 GCA_964606015.1 uncultured bacterium | reverse complement strand
CAATCCAATCTATATAAAAAACCAATTATTATCTAGCAAAGGCAGTGAAATCAATAGAAGAAAACCAACTAAAGTTAGGTGGTATTTTAAGAGAAGCTGATCTTCTTTCAGATTTTCAGATACAGGTTGCTCTAAAATACCAAGCAAGATTCCCTTCCTTTTGTTTCGAAGAAATTTTAGCTATGTACGGATGGGTTCAGCCTCATACCTGTGATTTTTTCATCAATAAATGGGAGAAACTCATCAAATCAAAATATCGAAAGCCATTGGGTTATTATCTTTTAAAATCTGGTTTACTGGAAAAGTCCGAGGTCGATCACATATTACTAGAACAGCAAACCTTACCGTATCGTTTTGGAAGAATTGCTGTTTTAAAGGGCTATCTCAAGCCTTCCACTGTAGATTTTTTCTTGAGATACTTATTTCCCGAGGAATTAGGAGAACCACCATTAAGGACTTTCGAAAGTATTTTACGGAGCAAACAAAGACATTACTTGTATTGCTGTGAAGCGATTAAGCGAAGCAAAGCTCTCAAAGAATAATAGTAAACTAAGAAAGAAATATCTTAAAAATCCCAGTTAAAATCAAAAAGACCGTTTGATTTTAACTGGGTATAAGTATGGACGGATTGGTTGTCGACAAAGAACTGATGCAATATCAGTATGGTTTAGATAGCTTACTAAAGACGCTCCAAAATTTTGCTACTGAGATTAACAACCAGAAATTACTAGTTACCATTCGCAACCTAAGGCAGAATATTAATGAGCCGTTTTTGTTTGTTGTAGTAGGGGAAGTCAAGGCGGGAAAAAGTAGCTTTGTTAATGCCTTACTCCAGGCGGATATCTGTAAAACAGCCGCCGATCCTTGTACTGATGTGATTCAGCAGATTGTTTATTGCGATCGCGAATACAGTCAAGAAATTAACCCATACTTGCGTAAAATTGGCCTACCCAGAGAAATCCTCAAAACCCTCTCTGTAGTGGATACTCCAGGGACCAATACAGTAGTCGATAACCATCAAGAAATTACCCAAGAGTTTATTCCTAACAGTGATTTGATCTTTTTGGTCTTCTTCGCTAAAAACCCCTACACTCGCAGTGCTTGGGAACTCTTAGATTACGTAAATACGGAATGGCGCAAAAAAGTTGTATTCGTGCTGCAACAAGCAGATCTTGCCAAGCCAGAAGAATTGGCAAAAAATAAAGAAAAGCTAGCCGAACTAGCTAAAGAAAAAGGCATCGAATCACCTGTTGTTTTTGCCACCTCAGTAGAATACGAAGTTAATGGGGAACCAACCAAAAGTGGTTTGAATGAAGTTCTCAACTATATTCAACAAACCCTAAAGGATGGTGGAACTAAACGATTGAAACTCCGGGGAGTGACCAAAACCACCCAACAAATTCTCTTGCTACTTCGCAAAGATCTTGATGCGATCGCTCAGCAATTAGAAACTGACCAAGCAATTGTCAACAAAATTAAAACAAAACTAGCCCAGAATAAACGACAATCAGGCTTTGAGCTAGAATCTCTGATCAACCGTTTACTCAAAAGATATGACAGTATTACCGATCAGGTTAAACAAGACTTTCGCGATCGCTTAACCGTTCCTACTTTGATCAAAGGTTCTTTTGGAGCTTTATTCCGTGGAGGCAAGTCGAACCCTACCTGGATGGACGAACTCAAGAAAAATTGCGAAATAGAATTAAAATCATCTTTAGGGGAAATTTCTCAAGACGGAATTAAGCACTTTGTGGGTGGTATTCGAGCGCTGATTCAAAGCTTAGTAGAAGATTTGCAGGATATCAAAATCAATCAAGTCAGCAGTAAAATCATCACTGTTAATACTTTAGAAAGCCGACAAGAAATTGTTGAAGATGTCCAGCAAAAGGTATCAAGCTTACTAGATGACAAAAGCTTTATGCACTCCATCGAATCTATCGAAGCTAGTGTCGCACCAAGATTTTTAGGGGGTAGCGCAGCTACAGTTGCTGGTGGTGCGATCGCTGCTCTTACAGAGATTGTCTTACTCGACATTATTGGTACTGCTTTTGCAGGAGTAGGAATTCTCTTTGCAGGGGGCACCCTTATTCTCAAGAAGCGTAAGATCATCAATCAATTTGAAACCAAGCTCGATACAGAAAAAGCCCGCTTCAAACGCGAACTCTCAGATAAACTCAGTTCTAAGCTAGATATCATCTATGAGGAAATCGAGCGCAACTTTGCCAATATTTATAATTACGTTGCCGAAGAAGAAGCCAAAGTAGTCCCTCTTGTGGATAAGTTCGAGCAAATCGAACAACATGCCCTGCAAACTTGCAAAACTCTAGATTAAAAAGTACCAACTAACATCAAGAGAGCAAAACCTATCATTGAGCTTTAATCGACAAACTCTGACATGTACTTTCCCCAGAGGGTAGCAGCTTGCCAGCTACTACCACGGGTGGGAGAGTTATCATCATTTCCTAGCCAGATACCAGTCACCAACTTAATTTCAGGGACATAACCAATAAACCAAAGATCTACATTATTATCAGTCGTGCCTGTTTTACCAGCTTCTCCTTCTCCTAGTTTGGCTGCTCTACCCGTCCCTTCTTTAACAGCTTTTCGCATCATTCGAGTCATGATTCGAGTAACTTTTGGTTCTACTACTTGACGACGATTTTCGGATTGGGAATTAAAACTATAGACCTCTCGACAAGTATTACGATCGCTAGGATCACTACAATCTCCCCCATCAAGAATGCGCTTGATTGCGTGGGGACGATGCCAGAGACCTTTATTTGCGATCGCCCCATAAGCGCCCGTAATTTCTAAAACATTTACTTCGCTTTGTCCTAGTACCAGACCAGGAGCCAAAGTTAGAGGAGAACTAATTCCCAAACGTTTTGCTATGTCGACCACACGGTTCAGTCCAGCATCTTGAGCGACTCTAAGTGCTACCGCATTTTCTGACTTAGCCAACCCCTCATACATGTCAATTTCACCATCAGAACGCTCGCAAGCTTTATATTTTTGTCCTTGCCAACTCACAGGATTACAAGAATATTCTTTGTTAGGACTAATGTTGCGTTCCACAGCAGCAGCATAAGCAAACAGTTTAAAAGTAGAACCTGGTTGTCTTTGAGCTAAGGTGGCGCGGTTAAACTGACTTTGGTTATAGTCTTTACCTCCCACCAGAGCCAAAATTTCTCCAGTTTCCGTATCCAGAGAAACTAAAGCCCCCTGAGAAAAACCTAACCTACTGCCATCTTCCGTAACCGAATTTTTGAGAGCCAACTCGGCTGACTTTTGCATCTTGGTATTAAGAGCAGTTTCAACAATAAAATTTCCCTCCTGTGCCACTTCTTGACCTAGTAAACTATCTAACTCATCAAGTACATGAGCATAAAAATATGGTGCAATCGCATTACTAAAAGTACGTTTAGCTTTGGGACTAACTTCAATGCGCGATCTCCTAGCCCGATCTGCTTCCTCTTCACTCACCATACCTAGCTTGAGCATCCGCTCAATTATCCGATTACGCAGACCCACCGCAGTCTCATAATCCTTAACTGGGTTGTAAGCATTGGGGGCAGGTAAGATTGCCACTAAGGTAGCTGCTTCGGATAGATCTAGATCCGCAGCCGACTTCTCAAAATAAAACTGAGCTGCATCTTCAAAACCATACAGACCAACACCCAGATAGACCCGATTTAAGTATGCTTTCAAAATGGCATCTTTACTATAGAAAGCCTCTAGCTTGAGAGCAACTAACATTTCCCTGAGTTTGCGTCCTGCGGTATTTTGTCTACCGACCTCGCTAAACAGACTACGAGCTAATTGTTGAGTAACGGTGCTGGCTCCTTCGCGGAGCTTAGAAGAACGCAAATTAGTCACCACTGCTCTAGCAATTCCATAGGGATCAACCCCAAAATGCCAGTAATAACGACTATCTTCTGATGCTACTACTGCTTGAGGAAGATAGCTCGAAAAATTACTCAGACGAGCTAGTTCGCGATGCGTATCTGTAGCGATCGGATTAATCGTAGTTTCTCCATCATCAGCGTAGACAACTACAGGACGGGAAGATTCTCTAGGCAAAGGGTATACCGTCACTTTGCGCCATTCCAGCCCTAGCCACAATACAATCAAACCGAATAATCCCGTACTGCCATACAGAGAATAGCGTAATAGTTTCATCCATAAAGGAGCAGGGTTGCAGTAAGTTATCTTGACGCGATCAGCAAGATCTGGAGGTGACAGAGTAAAACTCTCACCATTGAACAGAGAAAAAGCCTGAAAGCGTTTCTGACCACGATAAATTCCGTTGGTTGAGTTTTCATCTTTAACGACAAAAGCACGCGGTTTTCTAGGATTACGAGTCAAAGAACAATGTTCTTGGCTAATAACTGTATTGCGAATCGTAATATCACAACGAGAACTTCTCCCAATAACGTAGCGATCGCCATGTAAGGGATACACGATTTCAGGGTTATCACCATCTTGAATCCGAATCTCAGCCACAGTCGCCCCTACTCTTTGATTAGGCCTGAAGTTAACTTTATTTTTAACAGTAGAAAAAGCTTGAGTAAGAATTCGGCTAACTTGAGATTTCGGCTGACTCATTTTGAAATTCGGCAACACACCACTAATTTGATCTCATTGTAGAGAATCAAATTTAGAATTGAGTGGTTCCAACTCATGATTCAACTATAAGCCGTCAAATTTAAAAAATCACGAACTCGCTCTAGATCGCTAGTTTGTTGGGGATAATTCATTCTGGGACGAGCGATCTTAATCAATTTGATGCCTAATTCTTGAGCTAATTTTTGTTTGGTATCTTCGCCTCCTGCTCGCCCTGAAGCTTTAGTAACTATCAAAGATATTTGCCACTGCCTAAGTAAAGCTGTTTCTAGTTCGGGAGATATAGGAGGACGTAAGGCAATTAGATGATCGCTACTGAATCCAGATTGTAAAGCTATTTGCAGAGAATCCAGTTTGGGTAAAATTCTGGCGTAGAGAACTACACGAGTTTGCCAATCCTTAAATCGAGGTAAGGCTTTACAGCCTATCGTTAATAAAACTCTTTGGTTAGAGAGATAATCCCCTTGCAGCAACTCATCAAAGCTAGCAAGTTGCAGACAAGGCCTGTTAGTCTGAGTTTCTACAGACTCTCTCTCGTAGCGTAAATAGGGAATCCCTAACTCCTGAGATACTCTGATCGCACTCCTAGAAATATCTACAGCAAAGGGATGGGAAGCATCGACGATAACAGTAATTTCATGTTTCTGACAAAA
>CAZSEZ010000257.1:0-5276 GCA_964606015.1 uncultured bacterium | reverse complement strand
AGTTCTGCTAGGGTAAAAGTATTCAAAATAGTTAGACCATCTAGAATTTCCATGCACCTAGACTGAGAAAAGTTTAATTTTAATTAGTTTTGGGTAGACTGCTTCTCGTCTTCTGACTCTGAATCTTGCTGAGGTAGCGAAAATACAGTTTGAAGAGTAAAAACAGCGATCGCACCTTTATAGGTGAGAAATCCCAGAAATACGGGTAAAATGCTGAGTCTATGCCATTTACTGGCAACCAGCATCAGAATTACAAAAATTCCTAGCCCCTTGCCCCCGAGACGTTGTTGTTGTTGACCTAGGCGCTCAACATCTTTAGCTAAAAACCTCAAGTAAGCTACACTAACTCCTGCTCCCAATAAGTAATTAAGAGCAGTATCCAGAGAGTAGAAATACCATACGGAAGGGAAAATAATTCCAATGAGGCCAAAAGTATATATATACAGCGTACGCTGTAACTCGTAATACTCGGTCATTGGGTCTTGCTGACCTTCTGAGAGCTTAGACTCGCTCTCCTGAGTCAGTTTTTCCGCTTCTACCTGCTTGGGCGTAGTTTGCTCGGATTGATTAGACAAAGCACTCGGTGACTGACTCATCATTTGATGTATTTCAAAGGTTATGAACTTTTCGTAAAAATCACCAAATATTTGGAAACTTTGCGATATAAAGTCAAACCATCAGCAATCTTATCATGGGAACGCCCTATATTCTTAAATTTTCCTAAACCTCACTAGACAGCCAAATCGATTGCTAGTTTTCAATGCACAGAAAAGTCATACTGTCAATTTTTTATTTACCAAAACCAGGAATAAAGCCACCTTTAAGTTTTTGGCTAATCTTTTCGGCTATATCTGTATAACGAAGTTCTCCACAGAGAATTTTTCCGATGGTCTGTCCTGCAGTAGGTCTTTTGACGCCGACTTTGTAAGCAATTTTGGGGAATTTATAGAACATGCCTGCAACACTACTTGCTTTAGCTAGATCTGCTCCCCATTCTTGGTTAATTATGTTGGTATAGTTTATCAAGGCTTCGTTTTGCCCTGCTGTAGCTTGCGAAATGGCTTCTGCCGCTTTTAGACCAGTATAAATAGCGGGACGAATTCCTTCACCAATTAGTGGGTCAACAATGCCAGCAGCTTCCCCTACGATCAGCGCTCTTTCACTGTGAAGTGGCCTGTCTTCTTGCCAAAGATTCATCACGTACTCAGTGTACTCTCCATCACTGAAACTTAGACCAAATTTTTCAGCGAAATTGGTGAGTTGTTTCTTAAGTTCTTTGGGTTTTCCCTTGCTATCACGAACGAAGGCTGCGCTAAAAGAATAACCATCTGCTTTGGGGAACATCCACATAAAACCATTTTTCAGAGAACCGAAATCGAAGTAAGCCATATTTTTTCTATGTTCGGCAATTTCTGCTTTAATTTCCAAATTTGCAGCTAGTACTTTCTGCGCTTGGCTAAAGCCTAACCAGCCTGCTGTTGGACCGTTTGCTCCATCTGCTGCGATTAAGAAAGATCCCTCAAACTCACTGTCACTAGTGCTAACTTTCCAAGTTTCTCCTTCTAACTTAATTCCTGTAACGGTAGTGTCTGGATTAAACTCTGCACCCTGAGTAACTGCTTGCTCAATTAAAAAATTATCAAATTGAGCACGATTGACCATCCACATGGGAGTGACATCCTCGAGTTTTATCTCAACAGGATCATCAAATTTCCAGGTGTACTTAACTTGGGAAACTGTGTTTGATACAACAGGAGAAAAATCACAATCAAACCACTTAGCGATCGCTGGAGAAACACCTCCACCGCATGACTTATGACGAGGAAAAGTATCTTTATCAATTACGACGACTGATTTTCCTAGTTTCGCTAAATTGTAAGCAGCAGTAGCGCCTGCTGGTCCGGCACCAATAACTATGCAATCGTACATAACTTTCAATTTTTTTGAGTGAGTTTTTATGGGAGAAGAATTACCTACTATTTAGTAACACAGTTTTTCCTAAGCAGCTAAATCAGTTAAAAGCCCCAAATCGCGAGAGTTATTCCTGGGCGATAAATATTCACAAACATGGTTTGATTATCTGGAGCAAAACAAACTCCTGCAAATTCACTATTGTTCAGGGCATTACGCGCCAGCGTGTACACTTCTCCCTCTGGGGTAATACCCTGTAAACGTTGCTCTCCACGACCATCTTCGCAAATGACCAAGTCGCCAAAGGGCGCTAAGGTCAAATTATCTGGATAGTCTAATTCTTCTGTTCCTGAAGATTCTAAAAATAGTTCAATATTTTCTTTTACAGGATCGTAGCGAAATATCTGACCTACTTCAGCTTTGCCTCCGCTAGTGCAAGTAAAGTATATTTGGCCATCTTCTGCTTGGCACATGCCTTCGCCTCGACGGAAAACTGCTGCTCCCTTACTTTGGGCCTCGTAGCGCAGAGTATCGTGTTTTGGATCTACGTCTGTTAAGCTTACCCACTCTATCTCTACGGGTTTAGTCAGAGGAAAATTGATTCCTGTGTCGATAGAAGCTTGATTTTTAATTTTCAAGGCTTCCAAGGTTCCTCCAGCCGCTAGATTTCCATTTTCTTGAGGACGAAAACGATAGAAGCAACCATCAGAACGGTCTTCAGTTTGATATACGTAACCTGTGCTAGGGTCGATCTCGATCGCTTCATGACGAAATCTACCCATTGCCTTGAGTGGGATTGGTTCTACCACCTTTCCTGTAATCGGCACTTCAAAGTTGTAGCCATGCTTGCGTTCTACCCTACCCCAGGCAGCCAGCGCTTCTTCTAGCCCATAACCTGGAGGTGCATAGGGAGTTGCAATATCTTCTTCACAACTTAGCCAACTTCCCCAAGGCGTTACACCTCCTGAGCAGTTACGATTAGTTCCTGCAAGAGAAAGATAATGATTTTTTAGATTACGGTTTTGGTCGACTACAAGAGTTGTCGTACATCCAGGACAACTGGAATCGTACTGAGGAACAGAATTGGGTAGCTGATTCTTTGTCTGCAAAGGATATAGTTCGTGATTTCTCACTAAAATTGTGCTGCCATTGGCTCCGGCAAATGCTCCCATTCCATCGTGATTATTTGGGACTTCAAATCCATCGTTCATTGCTTCTCCTACCGGCGAAAGGACTTTGTAATTCCAGCCTGAGGGTAGGTCTATAATCCCTTTGGGGTCGGGAATTAAGTTGCCAAATTTGCTACTGTCTGAGAGTTGTGTAGCATTGTTAGCGCTATAAGCTTGTTTGAGGGAATGTGTAAGGATACTAGCGGATGCACCCGTTCCTACCAGATAGAGAAAATTTCTTCTAGATAAGTTCATCGTATTTGTTTTTACTGATAATTAAGAATGGGTCAAACCCTTACACTGTAGCAATTTGGTCCCGATTGACTATTTTTCTTTGGAAAAATGCTAGCCAAATTTATTTTTCTCTGATATAGTTATTTACTGTGCTGGTGTAGCTCAGTTGGTAGAGCTGCTGATTTGTAATCAGCCGGTCGCAGGTTCAAGTCCTGTCACCAGCTTAGCTAAATTGAATGCCTTGGATTGCTGATAGCGATTGTAATGAACTACAAAGTGTAAGGCAGTGTGGGTAGACTAAGTTATATCGACTACCCACTTGGCTGCATGCTCTAGCTTATTGCACAGTAATTTGGACCGGTTCTGAGATCACTGGGTTATCGTGAGGGATGTGAGCATAGTTGCCTAGGACTAACTGCAAAGTATGCTTTCCGGGAGTCAAGGTTAACTCTGTTTCTGTTTGAGCTGCACCAAAATGTCTAACGTTATCGTTAGCAGGTAAAGCTTTTGTTAGATCTGGAGTTTGATCTAAATCAATTAAAAGATGGTGGTGCCCTGTTCCATCTTTGTCTTCACCTGCTGGGGCAACCTCCATTCCAGACAAGCCGAACTTAACTTCGAACGTTTTGGATACGATCGCGCCATTTTCTGGAGAAATTATGAAAGCTTCTGCATCTTTTGGTGCGTGAGATGGAGCTATCTCAGACCATGCAGGAGTAATCAAACTAGCCCAACTGAGAATTGCGACAAAGAAGCAAGACAATGCAGATTTTGTGAATTTTGACATGGTTTAGCAATAAATGTATGGAAAATTACAGTTTTTGATAAGATAGTGAGATGAGTGCCTGAAATACAATCTTCAAACCAGCGGTTCTCAGCCTAGCCCAATGTGAGTTGCGATTATTTTAGCTAGATTGCCTGATACTGCTGCTTAGACTACCCTAATTTACCGAATAAAAATGTCCTTACCTATAGTAGCCGTTATTGGTAGACCCAATGTGGGCAAATCTACCCTAGTCAATCGCCTTGCAGGAGACCAACAGGCGATCGTTTTTGATCAGCCAGGAATCACTAGAGACCGTACGTATCGTCCTGCTTTTTGGCTGGATCGTGAATTTCAAGTTGTTGATACAGGTGGTTTGGTTTTTGATGATGACACAGAATTTTTACCTTTGATCCGACAGCAGGCTATGGCTGCTTTAGCCGAGGCTTCTGCTGCGATTTTTGTTGTTGATGGTCAAACTGGGATTACTGGTGGTGATCGCGAAATTGCTCATTGGTTACGCCAACAATCTGTCCCCGTTGTTTTAGCTGTCAATAAATGTGAGTCAATTGATAATGGTCTAATCCAGGCGGCAGAATTTTGGGAATTAGGTCTTGATGAGCCTTTCCCAGTATCAGGAATTCATGGCAGCGGTACTGGCGAAATGTTAGACAAGTTAATTACTCACTTGCCAGATACTAGTGAACTGCCAGAAATTGATGAAATTAAGGTAGCGATTGTTGGTCGCCCTAACGTAGGGAAATCGAGTCTGCTTAATACTCTTACTGGAGAGCAGAGGGCTATTGTCAGCCCAATTTCTGGAACTACTAGAGATGCGATCGACATGATTGTTACCAGAGGAGACAAAACCTATCGTCTAATTGATACCGCGGGTATTAGGCGTAAAAAGAATGTTGATTATGGGGCAGAATTTTTTAGCATTAATCGTTCTTTCAAAGCGATGAGGAGAGCAGATATTGTTATATTCGTTCTAGATGTACTTGATGGTGTCACAGAACAGGACTTGAAATTGGCAGGGCGTATTATCGAGGAAGGCAAAGCAGTCGTTTTAGTCCTTAACAAGTGGGATGCAGTTGATAAAGACTCTCACACTATCTATGACTACAAGAAAACGATTATGAATCGTCTTTATTTCATGGAGTGGGCCGAAGTTATCTTTACTAGTGCTCTAACCGGTA
>CAZSEZ010000256.1:0-5280 GCA_964606015.1 uncultured bacterium | reverse complement strand
AAAGTTAAGCTTTACGAAGCTCAGGAAGCAGTAGAAAATGGTGCAACAGAATTAGATGTTGTAATTAATCTTGGTTGGCTCAAGTCTGGACAGGCCGAAAGAATTTATCAGGAAATTGCTCCAATTTGCGAAGTCACGGGAAAAGTAGTTAAGGCTATTTTGGAAACCACGGTTTTAACTAGAGAAGAAAAAGCTTTGGCCGCAGAAATTTGTCTTGATGCGGGAGTAAGCTATCTCAAAACTAGTACTGGCTGGTTTGGTGGCGCTACAGTAGAAGATGTTATGTTGCTCAAGGAATTGTCCCGTGGCAGGGTAGGCATAAAAGCTTCAGGAGGAATTCGTACTCTAGAACAGGCTTTTTCCTTAATTGAAGCAGGGGCAACACGTCTTGGGACTTCTCGGGGTGTTGAGTTAATGAAACACTTATAGCGAATTAGGCTTGTTCGGCGATAATGCCAAATTCTTTTAGGGCAGGGATAAAGTTACGATTCTCATGACTGGGGCGACTCAGTTTGATCAAGGCAAAACGTTGAACTGGACTAAGATTTGACCACTGCTGAGAGGAAATAACTAGATCGAATTCTGCTGCCTTGGTAATGAGAGATTCAGGAATTTTTTTGCTATTGAGCCAATCAGGACTATCTGCGATCGCAAGCTCTTTTGCTAGGCTACCTGTTTTTTGCATAATTAAGTCTTGTAGCCATTGTCGATAGTTATCTGCTTCTAATTTAGTCGTGCAAGGCATTTCGACTAAAGATTGTTTTTCTTTTTGACTGAGCTGATGCCAATGTTCTAGCTTGAGTTTTACCCCACAAGTATCCAAATTCATGCGGACAATCATAGGAATACAACGTAAAGACTCGACAAAATCAGTTTCAAAAGCGAAAAAAGTAGTTTTATTCATACATTTGGATTGAAATTGAGGAACAAGCTTAGAAGTAATTTACATCAATATATCTATAGCTAGATGTTGTCTTGATAAATCTATGAATGCATAATCAGGATTTTTGAGCTTGTAGTATCCGATTGTTTATTTTCTAGACACCTCCTTAATCATTTTTTCTTGAGTTTCGATATAACTTCAACTGGCTCTAGGATATTGGAGACAAAAGCCTTTAGTCGCAGTAGACTTTAGTTCCTAATCTCTAATCTCTATATTTCAGAAATGACCGAACTAATTCTCAACACTGATACTCAGTTAGTTACTGTAACAGGAGATTCTGATCCCACAGTTTCAGTTTTATGGGATCGTGCAGTTCAGCAAGCTGTTATCGAAACTGCAGTGGGTCCAACAATTGCTTCTCGGGCTTATAGTATGGTGCATACAGCAATCTACGATGCCTGGGCTAGCTACGATCCAGTAGCCGTTCCTACTCAGCTTGAAGATAGCTTGCAACGCCCTGAAGCAGAAATTACCGAAGCTAATAAGGCAGAAGCGATGAGCTTTGCAGCCTACAGAGTGCTCGTAGATCTATTTCCCGAACAGTCAGCAATTTTCGAGCAATTAATGGCTGATTTGGGTCACGACATCAATAACGATACTATCGACCCCACCGTTGCTGCGGGAATTGGTAACTTGGCAGCAGCTAGTTTATTAGAATTTCGCCATCAAGATAACTCTAATCAATTAGGAGATGATCCTGCTGGAATACTGGGTGTTGCTTACTCCGATACTACTGGCTATCAGCCAATTAATCCTAATCCTGAGAATATTAACGATATCAGTCTTTGGACACCAGAGTATGTGCCTGTCGATAATCCAGATGGTACTTTACAGCAATTTCTGACTCCTCAGTGGGGAGATGTAGTTCCTTTTGCCCTTGATTCGGGTGCAGAGTTGCGTCCTATTGAGCCAGAGCCTTTTTTGCTGGTTGCTGGGGAAGTAGATTTTGCGGAGCAAACTATTATCTTAGAAGATGGTTTGGAAGTTGCCATCAGTCGCGATCTTATTGGAACAGTTATCAATCCTGAATTTGTTACTCAAGCGGAAGAAATTGTCCAAATAAGCGCTAACCTGACTGATGAACAAAAGCTAATTGCTGAGTTTTGGGAAGACGGAGGCGGAACATCTTTTCCTCCAGGAACTTGGATGACTTTTGGTCAATTTGTCTCAGATCGTGATGGCCACAGTACTGATGATGATGCAAAATTATTCTTCGCTTTGGGAAATGCAGTATTTGATGCTGGAGTTGCCACTTGGGAAGCGAAAACTTTCTATGACTACGCTCGTCCTGTCAGAGCTATCAGAGAACTTGGTAGATTAGGCCTAATTGGTCAATTCAACGAAGATTTAGACGGGTTTGCTATAGAAGCCTGGCAACCAGGAGCAGGAACACAAACTATTCTGGCAACTGATTTTCTCACCTATCAAATTCCAGGTGGTAATGTTTCACCTCCCTTTGCAGAATATACTTCAGGGCATAGTGCTTTTAGTGCAGCAGGGGCAGAAATTCTTCGCTTATTTTCTGGAAGTGATGACTTTGGTGGTTCAGTAACGTTTGAAGCAGGACAATCTTTATTTGAACCAGATATTACACCTCAAGAAACTACTACCTTAGAGTGGGAAACCTTCTCGGAAGCTTCCGATGAGGCTGGTTTATCAAGGATTTATGGTGGGATTCACTTTGACGATGGTGATACTAATGGTCGTACTTTAGGTAGAGAAATAGGTAGTGCTGTTTTTGCTGAGGCACAAAGCTACATCAATGGTGAGGTTACAGCTCAATTCGAGTTGGATCAACCGATTTATCGTTTTCGTAACCAAATTCAAGAGGGCGGTTATATTTTTGTTGGGGATGCTGAAAGAGGTGCGATCCTTAGTGACCGTTCGGATGAATTAGTTTTAGAGGGAGTGGCATTTAATGTTGCTACTTCAGAAGACGCCGGGTTAATTGCCATGTATCGTTTTCAATCGGAAGTTAATCCTGGGGCATATCTACTAGTAGGGGAAGCTGAAAGAGCCGCTATTTTAAGTGATTCTGACTTTTCCGCAGCTTACATAGAAGAGGGCATAGCATTCTATGTTCCTGAAGCAGACTCTGATACGGGGGCTAACATTTATCGCTTCCGTAGTACAACTTTAGCTGGTGGCTATATCTATGTTGATGAAACCGAGCGTCAAGACATATTAGATGATTTCAGTAATTCGTTTATTGAGGAAGGTCTTGCCTTTGCTGCTGTAGTTTAAACCTGTAATTTGGAATTCAGCTATCTTTTGCACTGACTGCTTGTCTCAGATTGCCATCTTTCTGAGCTAGTAGCTTTTCTCCTGCTTCAGCATCTAAACCAGTCCACTCCATCAGTAGAGCCAATTTTACTTTTTGTTTGCTCTTGATTAATAATTCTTGTGCCCGATCGCGATCGCAATCTGTCAAGTCACAAATAATTCTTAAGGCTCGGTCTTGAAGTTTACTGTTGGTTACTGAGACATCAATCATTCGATTGCCATAAACTTTGCCTAGCTTGACCATGATTCCTGTGGAGATGATGTTCAAAGCCATTTTGGTTACTGTACCGGCCTTGAGCCTAGTCGAACCTGCCAGCACTTCTGCTCCACTCAACAAACGAATGTCAATGTCTGCATCTATGGGGACTTGTTCAGAAGGAACACAAGCGATCGCAACTGTGATTGCACCTTTGTCTTTGGCCGCTTTTAGTGCTCCGTGGACATAGGGTGTAGTTCCTCCTGCGGTAATTCCTACAACTATATCTGTGTTGTTTATCTGACGTTCGATAATTGCCGATGCTCCATCCTCTGGACGGTCTTCTAAACTTTCTGAACTCTTTACCAATGCTGCTGCTCCACCAGCCAAAATCCCCTGTACCATCTCAGGTGGAGTACAAAAAGTAGGTGGACATTCTGCTGCATCCAGTACACCTAGTCTTCCGCTAGTTCCTGCTCCAATGTAAAAAAGCCTACCCCCCTGACTCAGAGCTTTGCTCCCCGCTTCGATAGTCTTTGCCAGTGATTCTTTAGCATCTGCGATCGCTGTTATAGTTTTGGCGTCTTCTCGGTTAAACAGTTCGACAATTTCTAAAACTGTCATCGTATCCAAATTTTGGCTCTCTGGATTGATCTGTTCTGTAAGTAAATGCCCTCTAGATGTTAGATTTGCCATTGGTTTATCAGTGATGAGTAATGAGCCTAAAAAGATTTATTTCGATAGTCGTGAGTGTGGCGTTGCTATTCTATCTTTACTCGCGTATTGAGATCGAAAAACTACTGCTGGTGTTTCAAGATTGCAATCCTTTATGGATGATTATCAGCATGGGTATGCTGATTCCTTTAGTTTTATTCACCTCTTGGCGACTACAGCAACTGATGCCTAAGGGAACCAGTCTTAGCTTTATTGAAGCTAACCGTTTGATTCTTGGTTCTAGCGTTCTAAATATGGTTCTGCCCTCCAAAATGGGAGATCTTGCCAAGGCCTACTTTATGCAAGAGAAGGATAATTTAAGCGGTACTTTAGCTTTAGTAATTGTAATTTTTGAGAAAGCTTGCGATTTATTGTCCCTTTTACTCTGGTGTATTTTCGGCTTATTTTTTTACCCTGAAAAAACTCTTATATTCTGGGGGTTTACTGCTGTGATCGCAGGAGGCTTTATCCTTGGAGTTGCTTTGCTTGCGTGGCGGGCTTTTGCCGATTGGTTTTTTGTTTTTTTTAGGAATATTGCTCCTGGTAAGTTCGGCGTCAAGTTACAGCAAATGCAACAGTCTTGGGGGGAGATGCACGATTACTTTTGGAGCGATCGTAGGCGGCTAGCCACAATAACTCTGACTTCGATTTTTATTTGGTTCCTGCATTTACTCCAAATTTGGCTTTTTATTTTGGCCTTGAGAGCTTGGGCTCCTTTCGTTATTAGTCTGGCTCTTTCTCCTCTATCAATTCTTGCTGGTTTACTTCCACTGACGTTTGCTGGTGTTGGCACTCGTGATGCTGCCTTGATCTGGTTCTACCAACCGTATATGAGTGAAACTGTTGGTGCGGCTTTGGGTTTGCTCTGTACTTCACGTTATTTTCTGCCTGCTATCGTTGGGTTACCTTTCTTGGGACAGATGATGGCAACCGTCAAAAAGTACAAATCCTCCTAATTTTTCTGAAGAAGATGAAGTTTGAGTCATTTTATTTAAGATCAAGGGGTTTCTAAAGCGAGAAAAATCGCTAAACCCCCTTTCCCGACAAGTGAGTAAAGAAGGGTTTGAGGATATCGATAGAAAAAAGATCGAAAAAAAGTGGAAAATTTCAGAAAAAGGGGTTGACTTTGATTTGGGAAGTCCCT
>CAZSEZ010000255.1:0-5290 GCA_964606015.1 uncultured bacterium | reverse complement strand
GGTGACACCTTGCATGCCATGCAAGTACTCTACCAACTGAGCTAATGCCCCTTCCTTGATTTCTCTCATATTAGCACCTTTCAGCATAGTCACAAGTATTTAGCAAAAGCCTTGTCCAACATAGCTTTTGCTCTTCCTTAATCGATAGAAATACTAAGTTCTGACTTTTCCAACTTTAATATTTATTTATATCAAATAAGTTCTTAGGTACTATAAATACGAAGTCAACAAGGTACAAGATCACTAAAATTTAACAAAAAAAGTTAAGCAGCGATCGCTTAAAACGTTAAATTGGGGTCGCCTTTAGCATATACAATCCGCCTATAACCCTTTTACAGCAAGGCTCATAGAGCATATTCAAAGAACAAGAGTATCTACTGAAGCCCATGTATACTGTTGACGCTACTAACTACACAACTAAAATTGGTAAGATTGTGATTAGAACAGATCAAAGATATAAGATAACTACGGATTAGCTTTACCTACCCAAAAAGAATAAGGAATGATTTTCGAGTAGCAACAAAGACTCCTGAAGGTTTCTTAAAAGCGCAAAATATCGCTCAGAAAATTAACCGCGATATTGAAATGGGTTGTTTTGATACCTACCCTCGCCTCTTACTCTGATTTCTATGCACTTCAGCTAGCGGATAAACAGAAGGAACTTAACCTAAGAGAAATCTGGGAAAACTACAAGAGATAGCTATTCCAATTAATTTCCATAGGATTTAATAATTGAGTCAAGCATTGTTCTCCAAGGAACCTCAATTCTCTTCCTTTTGATAGTAGCTAAATCCTGTTCAATAGGATTAAAGTCTGGAGAATACGGTGGAAAAAAATCAGGGGGTAGCTTTTCATGCCCTGTAACAGCTTTAGGTTCACTTAAGTTCTATCATCTGCTCTATTTTTAACTTGAGGGAGCCAGTTTTGTGTTTTAAAGCATGTTAAGTGGGCAATGTACTTTTGAAACTAATATTTGTGGCAGCTCAAAATAAAGAAAATAAATAGTTTAAAAATCATTACCAAAGCTATAACTTCTACCTCTGTCTCTTGAGCCATAATTGAATGACTTATCTACAACTACAATAAGTAATGACTTTAGAAGCTTTATTTAGCAATATTGCTGCTTACGAAATTCCTATCATTCTGATTCTCTTCTCAAGTCCCTGGATTATCTATTTAGTTTGTTTCGTAATTCCTGGGAAAAAAGAAGAACCATACTTGCTGAGCTTCAACTTAGGAATCTCAATGGTTAGTATGCTGTTGCTATCTGGTTATTTATCCTATGCAACAAATACAGGTGGTTGGAGGAAGGTCATTCAACAAGCCAATATTCTATTGCTGTTTTTACCTCCCTATCATCTCATTACGTCATTATGGCTTTCGAGTTATCGTATTCCTTTAGAAACTATTCCTGCCTTTCGCACATTGCAAGGTTTGACATTGTTAGGAGGGGTCTTTCTCGTTCTATCTTGGTTAGCAGAGAAGATCCGTATTGTATTTTTCTCTTATCTTCCATTTAGTAGTTTTTTATTGCTCTTAGCTATTTTGTTAGGGGTAGCGTATGTAGGCTATCGTAAGATATTCGGCTGAAATTACTTTCATGAATGAAAGAGTCTTTTAAACAGAATAGTAGACGACGAAAACCACTTCTTTGTGGCGCAAGGTAAATTACTGCTCGGTCTTGTGATGGTGTTCTCTCCTCGTGACGATGCAGAATTGAAAACTGTGAGAACGATTGTTCAGAAATCTTATGAATATGCCAAGGGCATCTAGTTGCACTAGGCGAAAGACTCTCTAGTCTATTTACTCGGAAATTATTGCCTGTCTCTTAGCACGAGTCAGAGCGGTATAAAGTAATTTTTGGCGATCGCGACATCCTTTCATATCTTTCACATCTAAAAAGACATAATCGATAGTACTGCCCTGTGCCTTATGAGTAGTCAAAGCATAGCCATAGCCCACATCATCAAACATTCTCGATAGATCGAAATAGTAGCTCCACTGTTTCTTGCTAGCAAAATGTTTAACAGCAGCAGTATGTTTTTCTACATAATCCTCGTGAAGAATCGATAGTATATAAGGTTTTTCCCTGACTTCAGGCTTTACTTCAACATGCCAGTATTGATAAATTTCTTTTTGAAAAACTAGTTCTTTAAGCTCACCAGGTCTAATTACAGTAGCCTCTTCTGAATTATTGATTAAAATACGCCACTTATTTTTTCCTTTACCTCCTGGCTTAGTTCTAAATAAAGGTTTACGCGCAATCAGGCGATCTCCTGATACGTAAGGCAATGCCTCATCGCCCCAAAGTTTTTTACGAACAAATTGATTGAGTGATTTAACAGTTTTATTTCTCCAGCCGAGAAACCTTACAAGATCTGGATTAAGTTTATATGCTTCCGATTCAAACAGTTCAATGGCCCTAGCTAACCATTCTGTTTCTGGCACTACGAGAATAGTTGCATCGTCAGTAGAACGAAATGGATATATGACACGATTATATTTAGGGTCACTTCTGATTACTTCAGCGATATGAGCAATTTGACCGTCGTAGCGCACTACTGAGCTTAAAGTTGCGTCTCTTTCTATCAAAGGTGATGTAGCAACAATTGGTTCTTTTTCTTTGACTGGAGGTAACTGTGCTGCATCACCAACAAAAATTACTTTAGTTAAAAGAGAAGACCGAGCAGCTTTGACTAATTCTTTAAAGTTTTCCTGATTAACCATAGAAAACTCATCAATTATAACCACACTGTATCCAGATAAATCAGCCTTTCCATTACAAATAAATTCTTCTTTACCTGTCTTTTCATTAAATTCTGGCTGCTGACCTAATAACTGAGCAATAGTTTTGACTTCTAAACCAAGATTCTCTGTTGCAGCTAAGTTTTCTAGACTCTTAGCCGCCTTATTGGTAGGACAAGCAGCGACAAAAGAATAATCCGTAGATTTTAGCCATTCAAGATATCGACAGATCAGAAATGATTTACCTGTACCGGCATAGCCCGTTAGCCTAAAAAACTTGTCTTGACTTTCAGTAAAGGATTTCAGGGAGACTAGAGCCTTTTGTTGATCTTCTGTCAGGTTTATTCTGCGGTTCTTCCTATTCTGAGGTTTCGTTATTTGGTTCAAGTTACTTATGGTGGAACGATTTACAGTAGCTGCTGATTCAACCAATTCAACTTTAACTTTGTGACCCAAAACGCAATTAAAAGCTTGCTCAATTAAGGAAATCTTATTTTGGTTGATTTTCAATAGTGATTTGGACTGAAATCCTACAATTGCTGATGACTCATCAAGATCCAGTAACTGAGCTTTTTGTCGCAGTAAAGCTTTGGTTAGGGGAGATTGAACTCGATCTAGTACTTCGCTCCAAAGATTATCTAAGTCCGACGAAGGGCTTTCTAAAGAATTCTGATTTGCATTGGAATTGAGCAGTATGTCTTTGTCAGATAAATCTGGCTGTCCTAGTCCTGCTAGGTGAAGTAATTCAGCGAAATCATCAATTTCTCCAGTTTTCAATAGATTAGTAAATAACTTGACCTCATTAGCGAACTCAAGGGGAACCTCAATCAATTGGGTTGGAGTATTTTTTTTAGCCATCGCCACAATCTTCCTTAAAAGATTTGATGTACTGCCAAAACTCTAATAATTAGTTAATTAGTGCTGGATTGGTTAGATATGATCTGTTTCTGGTACCTTCCATAGGTTCCAAATAGATATTATCTAGCAGTTTCACCAGTTCAAGAGTTGAGCCTATTAAAACGTTTCAAATCTTGTCCCTACTTTTTAATTGGAGATAAGAATCCTGATCGCATTTTTCCAATTCCCGATTTTTGATCCTAGCAAGCAACATTTTCCCGCAACAGGAGTAGTCATCTTATGGATTGACTCAACGGGCTTTGATGCTCCTACAGATGCCGGGGGAAAAGAGTTCTACTTATTCAGTAAACAGTTTACAGCAGATATTAGATAGTCTTTGTAGATAGATAGTATAAATATTACTCTGTCAAGTATATTTACAAAACTTGACTATATTCGTTACATTAGTTAATATAGGTAGTAACAAAAGATACTAAACACGGAGGAACTTCCATGTACACCACTCAATTAGACAATGGAACTCTTAACAACTACGCTCTAGAACCCAAAATGAGCTATGCAGAATATCCTGCTGTTTGGGAACAAAAACGCTATCTCAAGCAAGGTGCTGTTGCTGCACTACTAGTAACTTTCTTACTTTTCGTTTCTTACGCAGTTAGCTAATTGTCAGAGACTGTCAGATTTCAACAACAACTTTTTTAACAACAACTTTTAATCGAGGTCTAGAAGAAGCAATGTTTGCACCCATCGTTATTCTGGTTCGTAACTATCTAGGTAAAGCTAAATTTAATAAACTTCGTGGTAAAGCGATCGCTAAACATTCTCAAGTCATCAGGGTTTATTGCGAAGCTGTCGGTATCGAAAGAACCACGAGACAAAACCTTATCAGAACTGCCCGTGACAATGGCAAAAGATTAGGTTTTCTGGCTTAACAAGTTTTATTTATCTCTCTAATCGCGCGTTCCTTGACGGATTGATAATCCGTTGGTTCGCTCGTCATTCATAGAATTTCTCCTCCTCGACCTTGGTATGTGTGCCAAGGTTTTTTATTTTTCACCAAAGTATTATTTTCATAATCAAAGAATCCTACTGCTCATCTCATCAACATAATTAGGAAAGGAAGCTTTCACGATGGGAAGTTCACTCCAGCAGGTTGTAAAACGAGGACTAACTCTTTCTCGTTTCATTTGCCAGGATTGTTTGATACCGCTTGCTGCCCAAAAGAGCGTGTCTTTACCAAACTGATTATTCAATTGATCAATTGTCTTCATCAACTTTTCTTGCTTGGTTGGGTCATATTCAGGTAGAAATAGATTGCCCTGACGAATGCTGGCTGGCTGAAGTCCCTGCATGATGATGCCAGCTTTTTTATATTGATAGCCTTCATAAAAAATTAGCTCTAAACCTCTGAGAGCAACATCAATTAACTCTGGAGTGAGATTAGAAGCTATGGGTAGAGGTAGAGTTATCGAGTTGGAATAATAGCGGTGCGAACCCGCGCCGACGCAAGGCGCAAGGGAACGCGCGCCAAGAGAACTGTCTTTAAACCTACTAGTCAAGATAAAGACTGTGACTGCTGCTGCACATTGTTTTTGTTCTCTTAGTTTCGCTGCCGCTCTGGTAGTGTGAGTTGCCACAGCTTCTTTCATCTCAGCTAGAGAAGTCACTGGACGACGAAATGAACGTG
>CAZSEZ010000254.1:0-5324 GCA_964606015.1 uncultured bacterium | reverse complement strand
GATTATCCGAGATTGTTAATCCTTTTACCCAAAGGGAGAAAAATTGTTAACTCTTTGTCTCGTTTACTACGTTGACGGACTGTAAGTTTGCCTCCCAAAGCCTGAAACATGTTTTTGGTAACGTCCCAGTTAAGACTTAAACAGCCCGTATCTGGCTGGAACATCAGAAGTTGACCTAGAGATTTGAAGGGATTGCGCTGATGGTTGCATTGGGAAATAACTTGTAATTTTAGGCGATCGCCAGCGGTAGAAACATTCACCATAATGTCTCCTCCCGTAGCAATGCTGCGAGTGCAACTCTCCATCAAACCAGTCAACGCCTTATCCAACATTGCGGGATCGCTGACAATTTGGGGTAAATGGGCTGGTAAAGTGACATCTAAGCGGACATTACGTCTTTGGGCTTGTTCTTCCCAACGAGGAATTGTTTGCTTAAGCAAAGTTTCCAAGCAACAAGGAGTCAGGTGCATAGCCTCTTTTGCCACTGGGGTGGATTCAAGCTCTACTGCTCGAAAAATCAAGTCCATTCGCTCAATTTGTTCGGTACATTCCCGTTCAATAGTTTGTAAGCGATCAATTACCTTGGCCGAAAAGTCTCGTTTTTTCTTGAGTAATAATTTGGTCAGGGTACGAATTGTCGTCAGAGGTGTACGGATCTCATGAGTAAGAGCTTGTAGTAGCTCCATTTCTAGCTGACTGTTGGGATGGGGCAGAGAAGGCGTATATTCTGCGGGACTTGGTTGTGGCTCGCTCAAGCCAACTGTTTCTATCTGGCGTGTTTTCTCAATGGCTAAAGCAGTAAGATTGGGTAAATTAACCAATAACTGACGACTAAAGCTACTGACTAATTGGTAATCTGGGATTGGTGGTGCAAAGCTAGCTACTAAGTCATCTAGCTGGGTTAAGCCTGGATAATTGACAATTTTGAGGCGCGATCGCAAAGTTTGCCAGGCTTGACTGACTGTTTCTGGACTGAAAGAGAAATAAAACTTGCTAACACCATCGTAGTCGTGTCCTAATAATAGTACTAAGGCAAAAGCTTCTGTAAATATTAGGCAAAACTGCTCTTGGATAATCGGATCGTTAGGAATTAGAGGTAGCTTCCACAAAGTAGAAGATTGAGCACAAAGTTGTGGTTCTAGCTGAGCTGGCATCAAAGCTTTGAATTGAAATGCCTCTGGAGTAAATATCCCTGTCTGTAATCGATCAACTAGATTGGGGTTGCTAAAAACAGGTACAGGGGAAGAAAAAACTAGACCTTGCAAATCGTTGATTTGACTAGCTTGAGAATCGCTAGCTGAAGGGCTGAGGTTGGCTGTCAAGAGATTTTCCACAGCTGCGATCGCTCCAAACCATTCCCTCTGGGCTTTAAGTTCGGCAAAGGTACGATTAGCTGGCAGGACTTGGTTATCAGTCTGAGGCAGATTTGCTTCCCGACTCAAAACATCACTTAATGTTTGTAGCAACCAGTTTTGCACTCTCTCCTCGACCTCCCTATTTCGCAGCTTATTTATCTCGGTGGAATTGCTTAATCTTGCTTGATTACTATCCTATCGAGCTTCGTCATCTATTAGAAGTAGTAAAACCGAACCTTCATCTAGGGAAGAAGGAACTAAGAAGATTCGGAGATCAGAAATTAGAGTGTATCAAGGAGAAAATTAGTGAGCTAACTATCTTGCTCGATGGGCAATGTCTCGACGATAGTACATTTTATCGAAGCTGATTTTTTCGATAGCTTCATAAGTTTTGGCGATCGCAGACTCTAAATTTGTGCCTAGGGCGGTAATCCCTAGTACCCTACCTCCATTGGTGACAACTTGTCCTTCGCTGATTTTAGTTCCTGCGTGGAAAACTATGGCCTCGTCTACTTGATCTAGTCCTGTAATGCGATCACCCTTGTGATAAGCATCTGGGTAGCCACCAGCAGCAGCAACTACACACACTGCGCTACCAGATTTCCATTTGATGTTTACTTGATCCAGTTCACCTTTGACACAAGCCAGCATCAGTTCATCTAGAGGTGTGTCCAGAAGAGGGAGTACTACTTGCGTTTCTGGATCGCCAAAGCGACAGTTAAACTCCACAACATTTGGTTTACCATCAGGAGCAATCATTAACCCCGCATAAAGAATACCCCGATAGTCAATGCCCCTTGCTCTAAAAGCTGCCATAGTTGGTTGCAGGACTTCTTGTTCGACGCGCTGCATAATTTCCGGAGTTACTAAGGGGGCAGGGGCATAGGTTCCCATCCCACCAGTATTTTTGCCTGTATCTCCTTCACCGATGCGTTTGTGGTCTTGGGCTGCCACCATGGGAATGATTGTTGTACCGTCGGTAAAAGCTAAAACTGAAGCTTCTTCCCCTACCAAAAATTCTTCGATCACCAGAGTCTCAAAACCCTGGCCAAATAATTCGGTCACTGCTGATTCTGCTTCGGCATCGGTCATGGCTACAATTACACCTTTGCCTGCTGCAAGGCTGTCTGCCTTAATTACTATGGGCGCACCTTCTTGCTGGACGTAAGCTGTAGCTGCTGCTGAGTCAGTAAAAGTTGCCGATTTTGCGGTAGGAATCCCTCCCTCTACCATCAAATCTTTTGCCCACGACTTACTGGCTTCTACTTCCGCACCTGCTTTGACTGGGCCAAATACGGCAATATCTTTGGCTTGGAGATAGTCAGCAATTCCCATAGATAGAGGAACTTCTGGCCCGACAACTACTAAATCGATTTGATTATCGGTTACTGCTTGGGCGATGCCTGAAAAGTCATCTACTGCGAGTGCTAAATTGCTACAGTTTTCTAGAGTCGCAGTTCCTCCATTCCCAGGAGTACACCAAACTTGCTCTACATTGGGTGATTGTAACAGGGTATGAGCGATCGCGTGTTCTCTCCCACCACTACCGACAACTAATATTTTCATGCTGATCCTTCCTCCGATTTAGCCAGTTTGCATTCTCTCAGAAAAATGTCCGATCACCTTGGATTAACAGAGAAATTTTGCGATTTTTGCGATTGCACTCATAACAATATTTTCAACTCTTCGTAAAAAGAAGAACTCATTAGCTATTGCCTGCTATACATTGAAGCTAATCTACTGGGTTACATTATATGGGGATTGATTATTCTCTAGCTTGTGGCGACTGTTTGGAATTCATTATCATTTTTGTTTCTTACTTGTGATCTTGACGAAGAACCTTGGGAATTTGGTTAACCTAAATGCTATGAATGGAAAGAGATTTAGGCAGTATTCAACATTACCAACAAGTTGAAAAGTTATGGTGTCGAATTCAGAGAAATTGTTTTAGGAATCAAGCACAGGCAGTATAAAGTTTCAAAAAACAGGCGAAGCCATCTAATTGATAGGCGAGAATTAGAGGGACTAAAGATGAGTGGATTCAAATTTCCATCCTAAGCAAAGCGATTTCTATTAACTAGCATAGTTAATAGCATGGTAAACAAAAAATTAGTTTTATTCTCTTAGCTCCTAGATTTGATGACGCACTTGTATTTACTAACAAAGTGACATCAAGAAGGAAATAATCCTTTTCGCTGTAGATTTAGCCTAATTGTCGAGTATTTGGCTTTTTCTTGGATAAATAACTTGATTAAGGAGCCTAGACTATAGTTTGTGAAGAAATGATTGCGATATGACCCTTGTCCTAAAAATCCGCCGTTGCATTTAAAAATACTAGGACGTATTTTGTTGGCTGGCAAATGGTTTTTTCCCTTGAGGATTTGCTGGAAAGCATAAGGCATCCAGTTCAGTTGAGAGTACAAAGACTCGAGCTTTTGGCAAGCGCATTGACACTCTGCTTGATTGTCAAAATTGGTATTATCTAAGATGTGATAAATCTCAGCTTGTAGAGTATCAAATTCGTCAAAACTACCTCCTACAAGCTTAAGGTTTGCTAGTTGCTGATAATAACTAGCTCGATCACTTATATCCGCACGCATTGTTGTCAGCTTGAGTAACTCACAATATGCACCTAATAGCCATAGGATTGAGTACAAAGACCATAGAGGATAATAACTAAATGTTTTATAAGCGTTGGCAATTAGGCGATCATTGTTTTTGATAAAAGCAAGTGTAGTATCTTCTAGAGGTTGAAATTTCGCAGTCGAATAGTCCTTTGTTTTGTAGGCTTCTAGCAACAAATGAGCAAGAAGCGAAACACTAGTCAAAGAAGTATACAAACCTTTAGAGAAGAGAGGATCGATAAAACCCGCAGCATGACCTAAAAGACAGAAGCGATCGCCAACTATTTTAGTCGAGCTGTATTGAAGGCGATCTGTACGTGTCCAACTCCTAACTGCCCTAGCCGATGCTAGCTGAGATTTTAGGCTGGGATACCGAGTAATAAAAGAATAAAATTCCTTTTCTGGACTCATATCTTCTCGAACAGGATGAAGACGAGGATCGAGCATTAAGCCGACACTACATAAAGGATTAGTAGAGCGATCATGATTGTTAAAGGGAATTAACCATAGCCAACCACCCTCGAATACATGATGTAAAGTTCCTTCGGAAAGACAAAAAGGAGCATTAATATTTGTTGTGGTTTCTATCTGTTGATAGCAAGGAACATTCACCATATGGGTAAATATAGTGCGTGATTGAGTTTTTAGGTTGGAATCTCTTAACTCAAATTTATTTGCCAGCAAAGAGCGAAACCCTCCTGCATCGACGATATAATCTGCCAGATATAAATCATCAGATTCGGTAATAATTTTGACTTCTGAGCTATCAATTTCAACATCTTTAATTTTTGTATTTTGATAAACCTCTGCACCATAACTAATAGCTGTGGTCATCAAAAAATAATCGCTATCCTGACGATATAAGTGTAATTCGTGTCCGTAAGGCTGTTTTGGAATTACTGCTTGTAAAAGACGATCTGGATCTTGAAACTTATTTACTTCGTGATGAAGATAGCTAAAGTGCCTTTTGACTCCGTGTGAAGTACCAATATGAGAGAGATAATTTTCCGAACTAAAGTAAGCCAGTTCGGGTACTGAATAGATTTCTGCCGTTGATCGCATCACTTCGGAGGTTTCTAAAATCATGGACTCACCGATCGCAAATCGTGGATGAGATTTAGCCTCAAATATTGCTACTTTCAAACCATTACGGGCTAAGATTGCCCCTAACGAAGAACCCGTAATACCAGAACCGATTATAGCCACGTCAAACTTGGGGCTAGATGTCATGATTCTTGCTCCTAAAGAAATTATTTTGCTAGAAGTTCAGGGGAAATTACTGTTTTGTGCCGTTTAAATTACACTTATTAATTAGAATTAAATCTAAATCACTAATTTTAATTAG
>CAZSEZ010000253.1:4732-5329 GCA_964606015.1 uncultured bacterium | reverse complement strand
TTCTCTATTCTAGCTTCTCATTTTTAGTCCTAACACCTCATCGTATTGCTATAACTTTAGCGAAGAACACAATCAGTCTTATTCGCTCGTGTAGTGATTCTTAAAAACTGCGAATGTTTCAATTTGCAGCGCGCTAGGGAACCTGACGAAATTGACTTACTGACCGTAACCAGCCCGCAAAAACTGATTCCGATTTTTCTAGTTTTTATGCAAAATTAAGATGAACAGCTATAGTGCGATACCCCACCAGCGTGAAAAAATGCTTCAGGTCTTAGACGATAGTATTTATCTTCTATTTCTAGTGATTGCTCATCATACGGACAGCTAAGCACTTCTTGCAACTCTCTTATTAAGGTGTAGTCACCCTGCATGGCTTGTTGATAGGCAGGGACAATCAACCATTCTCGCCATGTATATTTTGGGTTAGTTTGTTTCATCTTGTTTGAGATCTCTGCAAGATTACTATCGTTAGTAACGAAGTCACGCCAGCTTTCTAGCCAAGATTGCCACTGTTCATCGAGGTTTTGTGGGGTCTTTACATAGAAGCTCTTTTTCAAGGCTGAGATATCTGCTGGGATGGTGTATAACTCGCGGCAG
>CAZSEZ010000253.1:0-4719 GCA_964606015.1 uncultured bacterium | reverse complement strand
TGGTGTAATCCACTGCTGAGCGGATCATCAACCGCATTAATGTCTTAAATAGTTCCGGGTTAAATTCGCTTAAGCCAAGTTTGGCTGCCCACATTTCTTGGATTTGTTCTTGCATAGCTTCTGCAAAGCCACGGCGTATATGATCGAAACGCTCTAATGCTTCAGTATCTTCTGTGAGTAGTGGTCTGACAGCTTTCCAAAACATATGATAATTTGCTTCTGCTGCGCCTGGCTGGTTAAAGAATGAAAAGTGTTCGCCACCGCCAGTCCAAGGTTGAAACTCAGGATCAAAAATTTCACAAAATCCAAATGGTCCATAATCGAGGGTAAAACCACCAGCAGCGCAGTTGTCACTATTGAAGTTACCTTGACAATAACCAACACGTAGCCAATTAGTTACTAGTGAAGTCAGACGCTGGCGGAATAGCTTAGCCAACTCAACTAGTTGATCGGTAAAACCAAGGTTTTGATCGATGTCGTTTCTGTATTCTCGTTCTATTAAATGCGACACGATCATGCGCAACTCTTCCAATGCTTTTGGATGGGCATTGCTGCGATCGCGGCGAGCAAATAACTCTAGCTGACCAACGCGCAAAAAGGATGGAGCAACGCGAGTTGAAATAGCCACAGGATCATCCATCAAAACATCAGGGTTTATCGACTGGGATTCTTGAGAATACCAAGGCCGAGTAACAGTTTCAGATTTAGAAACGTAGAGGGTTAAAGAGCGCGATGTTGGGACTCCTAAAGCATGCATATATTCTTGTGCCAGAAATTCACGCACGCTCGAACGTAATACTGCACGACCGTCGCCACCACGACAATAAGGTGTTGGGCCACCACCTTTTAGTTGCATTTCCCAACGTTGATCATTGATGATTCCCTCAAACACCGATATCGCTCGTCCATCACCATAACCATTACCAGTACCGAAGGGACAATTTTGGATATATTCGGTGCCATAAATCGACAGTGCATAACCAGTTGCCCAGCCAACCTGACGCATCGGCTCAGGTGCAGCAGAGACATCACCAGAAAATATCTGGCGAAATTTTTCATCCAGTGCCAGTTCATCGCTTAATCCTAATTCCTTAAAAAAAGTGCTGCTATGGGTTACATATTCTGGTTCTGCAAGCGGTGTGGGTGTAACTGGCACAAAATGGCCAGAAAATACTTGGCGGGCACGGTGATCATCACCCTCTTTAGTGGCATCAGGATCGGCATTTAAGGTATCCATCAGAGAATAATCCGCCAATTGAACAAACTCATCGAAGGTCTTTACGCAGGGATCGGCAGATGGTTTGGATGGATATGACATTTGGTTGCTAACTACGTTATTAAGTGAAAACTTCCTGGATATTTGTGCATTAAATGATTATTTGTCAATTTTAAAGGATTAGTGTCAAAAAGAGAAAAGAGCTATAAAACTTGTCATACAAGACTTACAACCTTTTATTGGCTAAGATGAGTCAAGATTTGAGTTAAAGAATTAAATGTCAATTATTTTCAAAGATATGTTTGACTTTAAAGAATTAAGTGTCAAATATATTTGTCTTTTAATTACTGAATACAATATATGGAATCTGTCGGGTGAATATTTGTCTGCCTAAGGTGATTTGTGAATAAAGCGCACAAATATGATCGTTACATTAACCAGTTCTACATTAAGGACTAAAAGGCTTTGATACCCTTATGAAATAAAGAACAGTCGCTTCCGCAGCTTCCTTGGCTTTACCTTCTGCAATTACTAAGGTTTGTACTTAAATAGCCTAATACACAGGTCGGAACCCACTTTACTATGACGTTGTGCAGAGTAGAGAAGCTATTAGGTCATACAAAAATATTCAAGTTTTACTAAAACATCAGCCTAGTAAGGGCTTATCCATTCAATCTACCCCTTTTTTTAATTTTGTTACTGGTTTTGCAGTGTTTTTAACAAAGGTTGATGTATTTCAACCCTCAAAGCCTTACTGTGTATAATTTTCAACCTTGAAAAAGTAGCGATTTAAGTAGGATAACGGCAGTTATCTCACTAACCCTATATCTCTTACCCTAGTTTAGTAGTTACCCTATATCTCTTACTCTATTAGAATAGAAGTATAGAATTTGGTAGTTAGCAGTGGAAAATCTCGTTACTCATCAAATTGAGGTTCCCAAAGACAAAAGTGAAATCACAGAGTCTATTTTGCATAGCGTGAAAGCTTCTATTCTTGAAGCCAGCAGTCAACAGCTTGAAGCTATATTTGAGGCTTTGCAACCTAAAGTAGTTAATGCTCAGGATTTAGCTTTAGCTAAAGAAATCGCAGGAGATGATTATAGCGAAGGAAATTTAGCTTTACTCGAACTTGCTAACTTAAAGAGATACTATCAACGCCGTCGAGAGTTACTAGCAAATAGTATTACTACCCCTCAAGTAGTCGAGTTAATCGGCTGTCAAGCAGTTACCACTGTCCATGATCGCCGTAAGGCTTCTAGATTACTAGGTCTGAAGGATAATGGTGTTTACAAGTTTCCTCTATGGCAATTTGATCCAGAAGGCGACGATGGAGTTATTGATGGCTTATCTTATGTTCTCAAGGCTTTGCAGATATCTGACTTTGCCAAACTTAATTGGTTTAATCTCCCATTGAGGTCTTTTGCTAATCAAACTCCAATACAAGTTATGAAGAGTTCTCAAGCAGGTAATATCGAAGACCTAGTAATTGAAGCTAGAGGAGTAGGTGTAGCCCAATAATGGTTGCTATTCTTTACCCACCTCCAACTCGCAATATTTCTCCTAAGTGGCTTGAGTTAAAGCCAGGTACTAAGCTACTTAGAATTTTTGATCCCACTAGCTTTGGAGCAACAGCTATAGGATTTCGTAATTATGATCCAATCAGCCGATTTGATCATCAGCGATCCGATTCTGGTAAGCCAGGTGTAGATGCTGATAGAGGAATTATCTATGCTGGATTCACTTTAAAGTGCTGCATAGTAGAAGTCTTTGGCGATACGGGCATAATCAAAATTGCTAAACAACGCATTGCGTCAATTACTCTCAAAAATAGTTTGAATCTACTTGATCTTAGAGATTCTGGTGCTTGGGATGCTGGGTCAACCGCAGCAATGGTATCCGATGGAAGAAGAAAGTTAACTCAAGCCTGGAGTAGATATTTCTATGAATGTCCTGAGCTTTATGGAGAGATTGATGGAGTGATTTTCAATAATGCTCACAACAATGACGAGGCGATCTCATTGTATGAGAGGTCTAATTCTCAACTATCTTCGGCTGAAGTTAATGAGTTAGATTTGGGTCACTTCACAATTAGGGAAAGTCTTTTATCAATAGCCAATGAACTAAATCTCCTGGTGGATGTAGAGTAATTTTCCTAGCTCGTTAAAACTTTTATTCCAGAAAAAAAATGACAGAATTGATGCAAATTTTTTGTCAGAGTAGAGTATCCCAAGCTTGTGCAGTGGTATCGCGGACTCAAGGAAAGTCATTGTACACAACTCATATAAGGACTGATTGTTTCTATTGGAAAGACAATAATTATAAGGATTTTGATTTATCCTGAGATAATTTCATTCTTTCCATAATTAAGCTAACTCCGAAGATAAAACAAGACATTTATACTAAAAATCTAATCCACAAGCTGACTTGTTAAAATCTCAGATGTTCCAGGTCGCTAATAAAAGTGTTTCTTGGAGCGTACGCAGACGAATTTGCTCTTGTACACTTTATCTCAGCGCAATAAAGTTTTTTAGGGTTCTTTTTCATTCGAGAGTTTGAGAACTCAGAAACTGATAAAAGGGCATGATGAGCTAAATATTATTAAGAATAAACAGATAATTCGATTGCAACCTTCTGAATTTGACTTACAATAGTAACAAGAGCGAAATCTAATTTTAAGTATGGGTTGTGAGGATCAATCACCCAGGACAAATCGAGATTTTTTTAAGAGCGTCAACTGTAGAATCGACAAGATATTCTTGAGTGTGATTGTTCGCTGATTCTGTTCTGGATGATGAAAAGAGCATGTTTAGAAATCCTCCAGAAAAACGCAATTACCCAAGGAAATGTTTCAAAATTCAGCTTTCACTGCACTTAGTATAAGTGCGGTATATCTTTGTATCATCTATATTTTATTATTTTTCTGTCAGCAAAGGACTCCCTAAAGGATGTTGCTATCAGGCTTCAATTAAAAATTGAGAAAACTCTTTGCCCAAACAGCATCTTGAGCATGATGTTTGGCAGATAGTTATTGATGGCTATAAGGTTTGAGACGGTTCTAATAAACTCTTGTATTAATCAAATGCCGAATAAAGATGGCGAGAGAGTGCTAGAGAAATTAAACCTAAACAAAATAAATCTCCCTCAACTTGATTAGGTGATCAATCTTATCTAGGAGAGGGAGATAAGGAATCGAAAGTACACACTCAAACGATTCCAGAAAAAGAGCCAGATAAACCTTAATCTAAAACCCAGCTCCATACTGATCGTGGAATATATTCTAGAGGAAAGATTACCCCTAGAGAAATAGGGATTTTTCACAGTGAGACAACAATTAAAATCTCCCGTGATGCTCAAAAGTATCTAGGCATAAAAAGCACTGCTCGTAATTTACTCAGCAGTGCAAACCAGAAAAACCTAACTAAACATTACATAAACTCCTTCAGCTTAGTAGGGTCTGTCGTCAATTAAGCCAAATGACAGAAGCAGCCAGGTAAATAGCACCA
>CAZSEZ010000252.1:0-5385 GCA_964606015.1 uncultured bacterium | reverse complement strand
ATGATAAATGGGGGCAGGTCGTGACTGCTGTTTATATGCCGCTGGAAAATGACAGAATTATCGAGCTTAAGCGCCAACTGCGATCGCAATTAGCCCATTACAAACAACCTAAATATTGGCTAGCTACCTCAAAGTTGCCCAAAGACAACAAAGGCAAAACCAATTACACTGAGCTAGAGAAATTAGCTCTAAGTTTACTCAACTAAAAAACTATGGTTATTTGGCAAAGCGATCTCTGGCACTATTCGGATGCGACTGCAACTAATCCTCAATGGTCGTTACTGATTTGCGATCGCCAAAGTAACCTAATCTATCAGGCACAATGTCCTCAAAGAGAAGTCAACAGTCAATGGCTACAATCTCAGTTAGAGCAGGCGAGTCAGCATTCCACTCCTGAAAAGATTCAGATATTTCGTCCTCAAATTGAAGGGCTTTTTAGCCAAGCAACCAAAGAACTTAAAATCTCTCTAGAAATCACTCGTCGAACTCCTCAAATTAAGTCTTTAATTCTGCAAGAGCTTCAGAAAAATAAAACTATTTTGCCTGGAACCAACTATCTGGCTTTAGACAGACCTCCACCACAAAATTTACCCGAACAAATTTGGGGGAAAAACTGGAATTTTGTCAGTATTCCTGCTGGAGATTTGCTTGATTTTGCTCGCGATCGCCCTTTACCAGTTTGTGATTTACCTGAATCTTTGACATCGCTGATTGCTCAACTAGATCCTAAGGTCAAAATTCCTGGAATTGTGATCGATGCAGCCCGTAAATCAATGATCCTCGCTCAGTGGTTAGCAGAAGCTCAGCCAGTTTCTCTTAACTACATCCCTACAGAGATCGGACAATCAGGAGGATTGGTTCTCGAAGCGGGTTTAGTGGAGCGTTGGATAATTGCCACTTTTGAATCTGCTGATGTGGCAGGCGCCGCCAAAAACTACGAGCAAGCCAAACAATCTAGCCAAGGATTACATTTTCTTTTAATACAACCAGATGATTCGGGTATGACTCATACAGGATTTTGGTTGCTTAAGGATGAATAAGTAGTTAACTAAAAGTGAATTAAGCCGTAAACCACCAAGAAAATTTTTTTGCGAGTAGACTATCAGTTATTTAAGCCACCTCATTGATACCTATGTTAAAAATGCGATCGCAAATGAGACTATTATTAACTGCTATTTTGCTGGCATTTCCCAGTGTTGCCAAAGCTTTAGATGTAGAAGTTTCTCCTGCCAGCCCTCAGCAAGGAGATACAATCTCAGTCGTTATAACTGGGACAACCACAGATGAAGCTCCTACTGTCGCACTAGATGGCAAAAATTATCCTGCTTTTCCTACCTCCGAAGGCTATCGCGCATTAGTTCCCACTTCTCCTCTGGATGGTTCGGGGCAGATGACTCTACAAGTCAGAGGAGAAGGCAAGACTAGAAACTTAGGTGTTTGGCTCAAAAACCGCTCCTTTCCTACCCAGAGAATTACTCTGTCAGGAAAAGCAAGTCGACCAGCAACCAAGTTGGAACTAGACCGTGTAGCTGAAGTCAAAAAACTGGTTACTCCTACCAAATACTGGGATGGCTCTTTTGTTCGTCCTAATGGTAGCCGTGTTTCGACTGTCTACGGCGTGCGTCGTTACTACAACGGAGTATTTGCGAATAACTATTATCACAAAGGAGTTGACTACGCAGGTGGTTTTGGTTCTTCTATCGTGGCTCCCGCAGCAGGCAAGGTTGTTCTAATTGGCAAAGAAGCAGAGGGTTTTCACGTTCACGGAAACATCGTGGGTCTAGATCATGGACAGGGGTTGATTAGTTTATTCCTGCATCTGCAAGATATTGATGTTAAAGAAGGGGATACTATCCAAGCAGGACAAAGAGTCGGTACAGTTGGTTCTACAGGTGCATCCACAGGCCCTCACTTACATTGGGGATTATATTTACATGGTGTGGCAGTCGATCCCGTACCTTGGCGGTTTACCTCGATTGATTAGTTGAGTTTTTTAGATGATTATGGCGATCGCAATCAATGAATAGATAATAGATATTAGTGCGATCGCTGATACCCAACATGACAATAGTTCCTGGAGATCTTACTAACCAGATACTTCTCCATCGAGAATCACGCAATTTTCTGCTTCCTCATCCCACCCCAGATTTAGCTTGTCCAAAACTTTTGCTACTTCTAACATTTGCCGTCGTCTTAGCTGTGCTGATTCCTGTGTAGTTAAATTGTTAGAGGATTCATAATGATCTTGTTTTTTCAAATAAAAATGCTTTTTTTCCATTTTGCTTAGTTTTTTATTGATGGTTGAGCGTTAGTCAAACATACAATCTACAGCAGGACTAACTTTTGAAGAACTGAAAAACAGAGCAACAGATCTTCATCCTGATTTTGGTTTGTGGGTTGAGTCGAAAATTGATTAATCGTTAAAACTTAGTCCGATCTGTTTTCGATAAAATAAACCTTAATAAGGATCAAGATTAAAATACTCCACACATTATGGTTCAAGCACCCCAGAAGACAACTGCCCCAGAGCTAGCTAACCTAGCTGTCAAACTAATCAAACAAGCTGGTTGTGAATATGGTGATATTCGGCTTTGTAACTATCGGACGCAAAATCTCAGTGCGCGCGATCGCTCTTTAAAAGGTTTATCCGATAATGTAAGTTCTGGGTTTGGTGTAAGAGTTTTGCTTGATGGTGCGTGGGGTTTTGCTGCTTCCCATCAAAAAACACCAGAAGAAATTGCCCGAATTGTGGCTTTAGCAGTTGAAATTGCCCAAGGTAGTCGCTTGAGCCAACAGAAAAAAGTCGAACTTGCTCCTGTGGCAGCTTATCAAGATAAATATGTCACGCCTATTGAAGTCGATCCTTTTAGTGTTTCCATTGGGGACAAAGCTGATTTACTGCTGAAGATTAATGATCGCTTGTTAGGCTATGGAGAACAAGGAATCAAAAAAGCCAGTTCTTTTCTCCGCTTTACTAAAGAAGATAAAGTATTTGCCTCTACCGAAGGATCTCTCATTGAGCAGACTATTTACCGTACCTATCCAGGGTTTAGCTGCACTGCCATTTTGGATGGTGATGCTCAGAGTCGCTATTATGAACGACCACCGTTAAATATCGGCTACGAACACGTTAATCCTGAGGATTTACTCGGGAATGTAGATCGAGTCGCTACAGAGGCGATCGCAAAAGTCAAAGCTCCTCGTTGGGAACTGGATACTGAGACAACTTTGATTCTCAAACCTAGTAATTTATTTTTAACTATTCACGAATCTGTAGGACATCCTACTGAGCTAGACCGAGTGTATGGTTACGAAGCGAACTTTGCAGGGACTAGCTTTGCGACTACGGATAAATGGCAAAAACTTCAGTATGGCGCACCTTGGGTAAATTTTGTTGCTGATCGTACTCAACCCAAGGGCAGAGGGACTATGGCTTATGACGACGAAGGTGTGCCTGCTCAAGAATGGTATGTTGTCAAAGATGGCATTCTCAATGACTACCTTACAGACCGCGAAACCGCCCATCGTTTGGGGAGAGCTAGCAGTAATGGTAGTGCTTATGCTGATAGTTGGTCTAGCGTCCCTATGGTCAGGATTCCTAACCTCGGTCTAGAGCCAGGTAAAGAAGGCGGTAGCAATACAGCAACTCTTGATGAAATGATTGCTGATACCAAAGATGGTATTTTAATCGATGGCATGGGTAGCTACTCTATTGACCAGCAAAGACGTAACTTTCAGTTTGGCGGAGATGCTTTCTGGAAAGTGGAAAATGGCAAAGTGGTCGGCATGCTCAAAGATGTTACTTATCACAGTATGACTACTGATTTTTGGAATAGTGTTGATGCGATCGCACCAGCTTCTGAACTAGAGCAATGTGGCACTAATATGTGTGGTAAGGGCGAACCAATGCAAATTGCCCAGATGACTCATGCCTGTGTCCCAGTCAGAGTAAGAGATATTCATGTAGGAAGAGCTACTTAGTTAGTTCTCTTACCCTTGGGATTTTTGTGGTTTCTAATCAGCGTAAAGAATAGAAGTAGGATTACAACTTGGGTTGGTTGGCTCACCTTCGGATGGTATACAGTTAAGATTTTCTTGGCCAATATCGATCGCAAAAACGAGATCGTTATAATCGCCATCGTGAGCATCTTCCCAAGCTAAAATTAGATACCCTTCATACTCGTAAGCGATCACTCCTTGATTAGAAGAATTCAAGTCATTATCGGTGTAGATAGTTTGCAGAAATGTTGAGTAATTATCAAATCTTCTGGTATTCAATTGAAACTCTAAGCGAGAGCCAGATTGAACAGTTCCAACGTTGACGTAATCTCCTAATTCTAGAACATCTTCTGGATGGAGAGTATAGTATCCATGACTCTCTGGGTAGACACATCCTGACTCTAAACAAGAGACATCATCGAATACAGACCCCTCAATATTGGTTGTTCCTGATGACCTGATGCTGAGATTATTACGATAGTGGGCACCTTCATTAATAAAGTAGACGATAACATCCTTATCAAAAGTAATCTCCAGTTTAGAACTATCTAATTTTCGAGAATTGATTGTGTCTAAATCTAGTGTTGCCGCATCAATGTTGACAAATTCTTGGAACGCTTCTCCATTATCTCCTGTGAGATTATTTTCGTACGTGGTTGTATGGAAACTAGTAGGCGTATTTTCGGCTCGGTAAAAGTCGAAGTCACTACCAGGAATCGCTAGTGCAGCAGGGACTGTAATTAAAGAGGAGGCGATTATGCCTAATAATTTAAAAGTGTTTGTTCTAAGTGAATACATCGTGTGACGACCCATCTTTGATTTGTATATAAGTGAATACTATTCAATATAAAAACTTAAAACATCAGTTTAAATACGTATTAAAAGTATAAAATTTATGTCAATTAATTATTGCTTCATGTTGTTTTTGGCAAGTTTATTGTCTCTTGATTTAAAAGAGCTTAACTTTAACTGAGCTTGATAATATGCCCTTATTTTTTAATAGATTTTACTTAGACAACGTATATTATTTTTGACTAAAAAATATTTTTTAAAATATCGACAGCTCAAAATAGATGATTCTTTATAAAGTTGCCTAAGTTCACTTGATTAAAGCCTTAAATATTCTTTCTAATAGAAAGTCATTACAGCGTGACTAATTATGCCTAACTCTATGAGTTTGCTTGAGTAGATAATTAGTACAAGTCACCTATTGAAAGAGTTCTCTATCTGACTAGTATCTAGAAGTAGTATGTTGCTGCGATTTTACTCAGTAGACCGAAAAGCATAGAAAAATTCTGATAGAGGAAAGTCTATTAGGTTCTTATTGCTGCACTTAATGGGTATAGAGTAATTTTTTTAGAGTAGAGAATCAAATATTCATGGTTT
>CAZSEZ010000251.1:0-5481 GCA_964606015.1 uncultured bacterium | reverse complement strand
AACCATAGATAAATTGCATTAGCATCTTTCTGATTTACCTATTTGGGTTGCCTAGAAAAATCCAGCGGTATTTCATAACAGCTCTTAACCACATCCGCATGATTCCAAGGAGTCCGCCAAAATGTTTCTTGAATCACGCTTTTACGATTTTTTTGCCAACGAAACCTGACTAAACTAAGATTGTTTCTCCCTACTACTTCTGAGCCTTCCTGTAACCAACGATTACGCCAGAAAAGATTAGTTAATCCGCGGATCATTTTTTGCCACCAAGATGGCTTGGATAAATCTCGACTACCAGTCAGACCCCAACTAAGAGACTTCGCGGGTTGTCGTTTGCACCATTTCACCGAATATTCCCAGGCGCCCTTACGGCCTATTCCTTTAGGTTCTATTTTCAGAGGATTGTGCCAGCCCAGATAATGTTTGGTTTTTTCTTTGAATAAATCTTTAATCCGCGTATGTGCCAAACGAGTCGCTAGTTCGGAGTTTTTGATGGCACTCGAAGTAAGCTGCACCACCAACGACGTTTGTTTACTTTGAACATCCCAGTGAGTCAGACTTACTGCACAGCTATAGTGAATATCTCCAGAGAGAATAATCACTCGTTCGCGTTGCTGACAAAGAGTCAGGAGCAATCTGGCAAAAGCCTCTTCATGAAAGTTCCAAGAGTCTCCTACATCAGTGCTAAATACTCGATCGCGACTAAGGGCAGATTGCTGAATACGATCAATGATCCCCAAAGCCACTAAATTGGTGGGTAGGACAACAAAGGTTGCCGCAATTTCTGGGGGGCTTTGCTGGAGCGGTTTTAATAACTGCTCGGTAAAAGCCTGGGGACACAATAACATTGGTGGTTGTAATTCCTGATCTCTGCCAGGAGGATAACCACGCCAAGTACGCGTATCTAAGACGATCACTTCATGTTGGCTACTGTTAACAGCATAGTGCCAAGGAATCGCTGCTTGATCTCTAGCCAAGACTAGATTTTCCCCATCGGTGACAAATTCCGGTAAACCTGTTTGCGGATCATTATCAGGAATTCCCAAAAAGCGATCGCACATTTGTTTGGTCTGATCATCTTTACCTTGTGATTGCAACCATTTAGTTGCCAACCCAATTAATTCTGCTCCTGCTGTACCAGTCCGAAAATACTGGGGAGTATTGCCCCAAGCCTGAAATAAAGCGTATGCTAACAAACCATTCTGAACAACTCTTTTACCTAACGGTTTACCCAAAACGCGATCGCACCAGTTACGGTTGAGATACCAATCATCACTAACATCATGGTCATCACAAATCGTATACACCACAACATTAGCTATGGCACGTCTGACTTGAAACAGACTACCAAAAAAATCTTGGATATCTTGAGCTTCTGTCTGCCATTGTTGGTCTGTATCAAAAGGAAGGTTAGCCATTGTAGTTAAATTAGTCAGAGCCAAAACTGGCGACCAACTCAGTAAATAAGCAACCGCATACTCCGCAAAACTAAAAAGGTGACTCTTAGCTTTCTCAGGTTTACCGTGGAGCATGGCCGTAAAACCACCTTCGATTCTAGCGATCTTAGTTCGCTTACCTGGTGGTAAATCAGTAGCTAAAGTGTGGCCCTCTATGAGGGGTAATTCTTCTTGCCATCCAAATAATAATTGAGTCAACTGCTGAATCAACCAAAGCAAGGGATCAGCTACATCATCGCCATAAATTTGGTCTCCTGTAAGAAATAGTTGCTGAGGACGCTCTACTACTGAATCTACTTGTTCGCCGATTAAACTATCGAGAAAAGCCAAGGCATCTACACCGCCACCATGAGGTTTACGACAAGAACCATGAACAATCCTCAGAGAATTTATACCTGCTGAGGGCAAAGTAAAAGTGGGTAACTGATGGGGAAAATAACTAAAGCTATTTTGTTCTTGTTGATCTTTAATTAAGTCATCATCACTATCTAGACAACAAATGTTGTAGGCATAGATCTTGGCGGGTAGCAGAGGAAGTTTGGCAAAAGCTGTGATTGTCGCTAGATGCAGATGTTGGCCTAAACTAATTGTCTCAGCTATACCACTAAACAATAATTCCCCAATTTTTGAACCCCCATTACTAGTTTCATAAATTTCTAATCTTAGAGATCGCGCTTCCTTTGTGGCTAGCCAAACTGTCACCTCATGTTCATTGGTATGCCGCAAAATAGGCCCTGCCAAAATTAACGGCAAAGCAGATACATCAGAAAAACAGTTGTAATTAGAAGACTGGGTAAAAGACTGCGATCGCAATTTGAATTAAAAAACTAGCTAATTGACACTTTGATTATCATAGACGAGATAAGACTTTTGACTGCGATTAACTGTATGAACGAGCAACAAAGCTGGCAATGGCAAGAATGGCAAGGTTTACCCTATCTAACTTGTGACTTGCTCCAAGGCTGGAAACACGGTTTTTTTACTCAGCAATGTGCCCCTCGCCTGCCAGAAGAGTTAACTATGGCTTTAGCTAGTTCAGCAAAGGTTTATCGAGTCAAACAAGTACATGGCAATGTGGTGCTGACACCTCAGGAAATTGCCAATGCACCCAAAGCAGAAACAGCGACTTTTCCCGATGCTGACGGCGTGATCACTGAGAATTCAGCCCAAAGTATCTGGGTAGCTAGCGCTGACTGTAACCCTGTTTTAATCGGCGATCGTACTACAGGTAGAGCGGCAGCAGTTCATGCAGGATGGCGTGGGACAGCACAACAGATTGTTCCCGAAGCAATTAAACGCTTTCAAACAGAAGGTAGCAAGCTTGTCGATTTAGTAGTAGCCATTGGCCCCGCGATCGCAGGTAGAGTTTATCAAGTTTCAGAAACCGTAGCAGCAGAAGTAGGAAAAAGTATAGTTTCTCAGACAAACAAAGCAGAAATTCTCCAAGCCTTGTTTGCGCTACCAGATTCCCCCATACTTCCAGACAAGCAATCGGGCAGAGTCAGACTAGATGTTAGAAAAGTCAACCAAATCCAGCTTTTACATCTAGGCTTTAGCGAATCGCAAATCTCTGTAGCCCCTTACTGCACCTACCAAGATCAAGATTATTTTTTCTCCTATCGGCGAACTAAACTCAAAAAAGTTCAATGGTCAGGGATTGTGAGCCACTAAAGACTCATCATTGTTTCTAGCTTGAGAAAGCATGGTCAAAAAGTACTCATCCTAAAAGAAAGTTTAAAAGTATCAGTACTTTATTGATTTTTTAGCCAACAAATGCCATAATTTTTTTCAACGCCAGATTCGAGTAAGAAATACCAAGAGAAACAATACTTTTGTATCAAAATGTTGCGTACAAGTTTGAATTAACCCTCTTCAGCAAATACGTGGCGCTAAGATCAAAATTGAAGATTAGGTATTGCAGTCACCTTAAAGCGTAATTCATAGATTTTATAGATACATAGAGAAAATTATGGCAACCAGCGTGAATATCCCCAGCAATCCGGACAAGGAAAAAGCCTTAAATTTAGTACTCAAACAAATCGAGCGCAACTTTGGAAAAGGTGCAATCATGCGCCTCGGCGACGCTTCACAAATGAGAGTCGAAACCTTATCAACAGGAGCGTTAACACTTGATGTTGCTCTAGGTGGAGGTTTACCCAAAGGAAGAATCATCGAAATTTATGGACCAGAAAGTTCAGGTAAAACCACTCTGGCACTTCATGCGATCGCAGAAATCCAAAAAGCTGGCGGTGTCGCAGCCTTTGTCGATGCTGAGCATGCTCTCGATCCAGTCTATTCTGCAGCCCTTGGGGTAGATATAGAGAACCTCTTAGTGGCCCAACCAGACCACGGGGAATCTGCCTTAGAAATTGTCGATCAACTAGTGAGATCTGCTGCTGTTGACTTAGTAGTAGTAGATTCTGTAGCTGCCCTAGTACCTCGTGCCGAAATTGAGGGAGAAATGGGTGACAATCAAATGGGATTACAAGCCCGCCTCATGAGTAAAGCCCTGAGAAAGATTGCAGGAAATATTGGTAAATCTGCATCAACAGTGATCTTCCTTAACCAGTTACGACAAAAAATTGGTGTTACCTATGGCAGCCCCGAGGTTACAACTGGGGGAACGGCTCTCAAATTCTATGCCTCGGTTCGACTCGATATCCGCAGAATTCAAACTCTCAAAAAAGGTAGCGAAGGAGAGTATGGCATTAGAGCAAAAGTAAAGGTAGCCAAAAACAAAGTAGCTCCGCCATTTAGAATTGCTGAATTTGACATCATCTTTGGCCAAGGAATTTCTCGAATGGGTTGCATGTTAGATATGGCAGAAGAAAACGATATCATCCTTCGTAAAGGTGCTTGGTATAGCTATCAAGGGGATAACATCGGACAAGGCAGAGATAACACTATCAAACACCTCCAAGAGAACCCTAGTTTTGCAGAGGAAATAGAGCGTTTGGTTTTAGAGAAACTAGCAGCAGCAAAGGCCGAAGCATTGGGTAGCAGCGCGGAACCCGAATCTACAAACGAAGAGGAGTAACATAGATCTTTAAAATCTTGAAAAATAGATTTAGAGGCAACGATTTTGGTTGCCTCATTCTGCATGGAGCAGCTTCAAAGCACTACATAGTGTGTGAGACGAAACCAACCTAATCTACAAATTCATAAAAGAGGAAATCATTTTTAAAATCATGATCTCGACAAGCATGCGCAATTAAGTTGTGTTCAAATAAATTTTGTCCTAAGACAACGGCTTCTTTCTCAGTAACATCCTTATTAGCCACTAGCCAACTGACCAGTTCAGAGCCGATAAAGCAATTCTTATAAACCTTAAGACGATATCGACGATCTTTTACCTCTATTCCCTGGGAAGATTTCAACTCTTCTGCCAAAGCTACAGCTTCCTCACGAGTGAGGATAACTGAACTAATCAACTTCTTGTCCTCAACGGTAATCAATCCTAGTTGGATGTATCTTTGGATTTCTGAATTAGATTTTTTAAAGTTATTCTTGATCCATTCATCGACCGCTCTATCTGCTTCACCAATAGAAAACTGATATTCTAAACACAAAAGAGCACTGAGAGTAGGGTAGCTATCCATACTAATTTCTATCGTAGCTAATTAATTTGATATATTCCTTTTAGTAGTCACAGTGTAGCCGATCAGATACGAAGTCAACCTCTGTATTTTTTTGGATAAAAAAGCTTTAATAGAATTACTGCTATAGGCAAAATCAACTATTCAATTGCTGGCAGAATCCTTAGTAACTTATTAGATAATAAGTCTTTCACTAGCTAAAGCCTATACATCTTTCTCAATCAGCTAAGTATAAGTATTTTTTCTAGGTAAATAATTAAATGGGTCTTTTACAATCCATTTTGGGTACCTTAAGAAGGTGCAAGGATATCCTAATTTCTATTCTCTTAAGTGTAAAAGATGTATTTAACTAGAATCACCTTAACAGCTATGGTTGCTTTACTAGGCCCACTGGTTACTCATCCAGAAGTGATTGCAGAAGACACTCT
>CAZSEZ010000250.1:0-5537 GCA_964606015.1 uncultured bacterium | reverse complement strand
TATTTTCTAAACGTTTTTTATCTCTGAGAGTATCCATGCACTGCCAAAAAGAGTCGTGCTTATATGCCATTAACTGACCGTCAGCTGCTAATCTCTCCAGTGGTTCTTTCTCAAACTGAGTATCATCGCCATCGATGTAGTCATACACTTCTGGTTCCAAAACAAAGAACGCCCCGTTAATCCAACCTTCTGCTGTCTGAGGTTTTTCTGAGAACCTATCTATGCGATCGCCATCAAACTCTAAGTGACCGAAACGAGCAGGTGGTCTAACAGCTGTCAAGGTGGCTAGCTTGCCGTGCTTTTTGTGAAAAGCCAATAATTCATTGAGGTCGATGTCAGAAACGCCATCGCCCCAGGTCATCATGAAGGTTTCATTACCCATATAAGGAATCAAACGTTTGATACGTCCACCTGTATTGGTACTGAGACCAGTGTCGATCAGGTCAACAGTCCAATCTAAGCGAGAACCAGAATGAGCTTGAACGATACCATCGCCTATTTGGACAGTCAGGTTACTGTTGAGATTGCAATAATCAACCATGTACTTTTTGATTACATGACCCTTGTAGCCAAGAGCAATTGCAAAGTCTCTGAAGCCATAGCTATGGTAGTGCTTCATGATGTGCCACATAATTGGCTGGCCACCAATTTCTACCATTGGCTTAGGTTTATTTTCGGTTTCTTCGGAAATACGAGTTCCCAATCCACCAGCAAGAATACCAACTTTCATTATCTTTTTCCTGCTTATTATGCTTACTTTTTAATCTGATGTAGACAGCAACCATGAATACCCATAGGATTCACTCTAAAATTCACTCAATGTAAATTCGAGCGGAGCACCGAGTAGCTAAGCGCGCTTTACCACTTGGCAGGGCAACTGCCATAGAAATTATTGTAAGTATTTTCCCCGTAAGATAAATTAAAGTTTTAGTTAAGAGGTTGAAAAGAAACCAAGCTTTTAGTGAAGCAATTAACTTTTTTTTCTAGAAATATTAAATTCTCCAGAATTTAACCAAAATAGTATCTCTTTTTTCAATGGATCTAGATCATTTGCTAATCCTTGTTTAAAAAATTGTCCGATTGCATCAAAAGGAGTGAAAACCTTTCCAGGTTGCCAGTTAAGTTCTTGGCCCAAAGGAGTGAGATGATTACCGGGAAGAGTTTTTAAGGCTGTTGTTGATCTAAAACGTTGTTGAAGAATAGGATTTAAGCCAATTGTCTGATCAATTGTATCGTTTTGAAAGCGAATTAGAAGATTATGAGAAATCAGGTAGTTTTCTGCAATCAAGCAGTTTGTTTCTTCAGGAGAAGGGCTAAACTCTACTTCAAAGGCTGGATCGATTTGAATCTTATCTCCAAAAGGAATTGCTTTCTTGGCTGGGTAGTTATTAAAAGAAATCAAAATATTACCTGCTCTTTTGACTCCAAATAAGCTGCCAATCATCAGATGTAGCTTACAACCCATACTGTGACCAATTCCATAGATTGGTAAGTAGCTTCTACCTAGACTATTATCTAAGTGCAAGCGATCTAAAATTGTCTCAAAACGATTAAGAACTTCACGAGCGATCGCAAAATGGTCGAAAGTGTTAAGAAAAGGGGTTGCTATGATCGCATATCCTGATTCTGCAACTTGTTCTAGCAAACTTCGATAAGAGACTTGTGGTGCAGTTGCCACAAAAGCACCACCTAAAAAGTGAACAATGCCGAGAATTTTTCGTGTTGGAAGATAGACCCATCCCCCAGATATCGCTTGCCAAACCATAAACTATCTCGATCCCATCTGACGGGACTAACTTCCAATAATTTTACTCATCTGTTCTAAATCTAATACTTTTGCTAGGTCTTCTTCACTCATCAAGCCCTGTGCCAAGACTATTTCGCGGATTGGTTTCCCTGTTGTCAAAGATTCTTTGGCCACATTAGCTGCATTGAGATAGCCAATATGAGTATTGAGAGCCGTAACTAATGCTAGGCTACCTTCGGCATAGTGCTGGCATTTATCTTGACGCGCGGTGATTCCTGCCAAACATTTGGAACTCAGAGCCGAGATAGTATTGCCTAAAATCTCGATACTGTGAATCAAATCGTAGGCAATCAAAGGCATCATTACATTTAGCTCTAACTGTCCTGCCTGAGCAGCAAAAGCGATCGCTGTATCATAACCAATAACCTGGAAACATACTTGAGAAGTCATCTCCGCCATTACAGGATTATACTTTCCTGGCATGATCGACGACCCAGGTTGCACTGCTGGCAATTGAATTTCTTTGAGGCCTGTTTTTGGCCCTGAGTCCATAAGACGCAAATCGTGGGAAATCTTGACCAAGTCTTGAGCCAAATTACGTAAACAACCAGAAACAGCAACAAAAGGAGACATACTCTGCATCGCTGCCATCAAATGATCTGCTGGAGCCAGCGGTTTCCCAATAAATTCACCTAATAAATTGGCTACTGATTGACGATATTCAGGATGAGTATTTAGACCTGTACCAACGGCACTTCCCCCTAACCCAAGACTATATAATTCTGATTCTGCATGAGTTAGCCTAGTTTTGTGAGCACTTAAAATTACCTCCCAAGCACGGAAGCTCTCGCCCAGTCTGACGGGAACTGCATCTTGCATGTGAGTTCTGCCCGACTTAACTATATTTTGAAATTCTTGGACTTTTTTCTGAACTTCTGCAATTGCACTGTCTAAAGCAGGGTACAAGCTTTTGTCTAGTGCAAGTAACGCTCCTAATCTGATCGCTGTTGGAATAACATCATTAGTTGATTGTCCATAGTTAACGTGATCGTTGGGGCTAACTTTTTGATAATCACCCTTGTCGCCACCTAATATTTCTAGTGCTCTGTTTGCTAAAACCTCGTTAACATTCATATGGTGGGATGTTCCCGCCCCAGCCTGATAAACATCCACCACGAATTGTTCGCGAAACTGGCCACCTAAAACCTCGTCACAGGCTTTAACAATTGCTTCAGAGATCTCTACTGTAATGCAACCCAATCTACCATTTGCGATCGCTGTTGCTTTTTTAATCGTAATGCAAGCATCAATATAAGTTGGTAGAGGCTTAATTCCACTAATAGGAAAGTTTTCTGTCGCTCGTAAAGTCTGGATACCATAGTAAGCACTACTAGGAATCCGTTTTTCTCCCATAGAATCTTTTTCGATACGGTAGTCTGAATCAGACATAAGACTTTCACTCTGAGGATTTGTGCACCAAACCAACTTATAGCACATTGAGTAGGCTCAAATTTTTCTGCCTCATTTACTAGATTGAGCTTGTTCTCACAGTAGATTTTTAAAGAACTAACTGAATATCTTGAACGAAATCTTGTTCTGCTTGTTTAATTTCTTGTTCGATATTGCGATATCGATGCTGTTGATTAACTTTTCTGGGTTCGCGATCACGTAAAGTATCGTTAATTGGTTGAACTGATTGTTTGACTACACGCCAGGTAATTTTGTTACCAATTTTTCCTTGTTTGATAAAAATAAAACAATCGTATTGGTAATAATTTCTGCTTGGTTTGCTACCAGTAAGCTCCTGAATTTCTCTAGCTGTGAGTCCCCACCCTCTACTAGCTAGCTCTTCTAAAATACCGTTATACTTAAGTCTTTGGTTAAGGGCAAAGTAATCTTCAATTTCTTTATTGATAGCATCAGGATATAAAGCATAGCTAGTAACTTCTGCAAGATTAGTAGCTAGATTTTCATTATCATTACTAACTAAAGAGTCATAGGCCTGATCTTCTTCTTTTTCCATTATTTCGAGAACATCTTCAATCTCCAGACCAGTAGTAACCTGTTCTTCAGTATGTCTAGGATACATTTCTAGTACTTTTGTGTTGTTGTGGCTGCCCATACTATTGATCTTAGTTTGGCTATTATCTCCTGTTCGCTCAGCAATTATAGATTCTATTGATTTAGTTGTTAATTCAGTTTGTTTGGTCTTAGCTGTTAGTTCATTGAATGAAGGCGGTAAATAACTGTTAAATTTTCCATTGTTTACTAAATGCTGATGCAAATCATCTAATAGAGTTACATCTCTGGGAGAGAAAAATGGAGATTTTGTGAGTGTTTTAATGGGTTTTAATCCCAAGAAATTAACCCTAGTCTTTAACTGAACTTCACTAATTTGATATTTCTCGGCTAAATCAGCTATTTGCATAGTTAGTTTCCCTTACGAAAATTTGCCTACATTACAACACTGATATTTACAAATGGCAAATGTTATGGTATCCAAACTTACAAGCTAATAATCACCAGACTTTCCAGTCCATACAGACTTAGTTCGTTGTGTAGAGATGTCACAGGAAAACGGTATCAAGACATCACAAACCTTTTTAAGTAGATGCCTAGACTCAATTATTTATTAGTTGTGCTGCAGGCATTAATCTTGGTTTTTAGGTAATGCCATGATCTCTAGCATGAATCCCAGAATTTAATTGTAATGGTTGTATTGCTTTAACAAGAGCAATAGGAAACGCTATCCATAACTACAATTCTCTCTTCCATAATTAGATCAAATTATTTTTGCGATTATTGTCTTTATGTTTGCTATTGCTACTACTTCAAAACCAAGAAAATGAATATCAAACTAAGGTGCCTGCAAGCGAATAAATTTATCCTCAGGAACAAAGCTCCGATATTCTCCACGATCGCCAAAGACAGCTAAAATCTCTAGTGGTGAATCAGGATCAATCTGGAGGTCTGCCCAAGGTACAGAAACTTCAATACATTGATCGTATCTGGCCTCAGATCTGGTTGCCCGAATATGCCATTGATGATTCTCTTCAGCTTCAGTAAGTTTGACTGACTCAGTACGAAGATTAATAGTGAGATGGTGATGAAAATAGTAATTTAAGGGTGATTCGTTGGGTAAAGCATCAAGAGGTAAAGGACTGTTGTACATGGTCATTCCTGGATAGTACCAGAGTAGATGAAGCTCCCCTGGGATATCTTTACCGAGTTCAGCAGTCGCTAGAAAATCAAAGCGCAAATAAAAATTCAGGTGATCTAAACCATAAAAAACTCGCTGGACAGTGCTACTGCGGTGCATTGTCCCCATCGCGCCACCAATCTCCATTCTGCCAGCACGATCCCAGTCTTGTTCATCGCCGATGCCATTTATAATCGGGTGAATAAAACCTTGAGGTGTGCGATCGCCTTTATCTTCATGTTCTTCGACAGGCTGATTGAGAACTTCGGGAATTGGTTCATCCAAAGCTAAATAAATAGCTCGCAAGTGTTCACGAAACAAGCTATCAAACATGGCATCGTGATTAGAAGAGTGTCCTTCCCCAAACCACCAAAACCAATCTGAACCCTCTGCTGCATAGAGAGCTTCCCAAACTTCAGGGTTAGTTTCAGGAGTTGCCTCTGGATGTTGAGCTAAAACTGATCGCGCAGCAGTCAACAAGTCCCAGGCACGGTTTTTGACAGGATCACCGATCCAGGTAGTGAAGCTGCCATCTACCCAAGAACCGCTATGTAGCTTCTCGCTTTTGATTGTTTCAGTCGGCGGAAACAA
>CAZSEZ010000249.1:0-5558 GCA_964606015.1 uncultured bacterium | reverse complement strand
TTCCCTGATTTTCGTTTAGATGATAACAAGCGTCCTGTTAGCGTATCTCAGGAATTAAATAATCCTGCTGTACTTCTCGAGTTAAAAACTTCAGCAGCTAATGAAAGATGGTTTGTTTTTGGTAGCCCAGAAGTCTCACCAATTCATGCCACTGTCGAAGGTACTCCCATTGCAGATTTAGACCTTACTTATCAGTTACAGGCTCCTCAAGCAGCAGATTTCTTTAAAGTAGTAGTCGCAGAAGATGACCAACTTTACTATGCGGCCAAGTCTTCTAAAGGATTCAAATCTGGGAAGTATCAAGTTGGAGAAGCGGTAACTCCTGGTTGGGCAGATTTCAAAATTACTTTAGAACAGTTTATTCCTGATGCTCAAATTGATCGCACCATTACCATTGCTGAAGAAGCAAATGCGGAGACAATTCCTGCTTTACTAGTGAAAACTGCTTCGGGCCAAGAAACCTGGTTACCTTGGGCAGAGCCTACGACTATTGAGGAAGCAAATGGTGATATCTATGCAGCCTTTAGTCCAAAACTTTTGCAAATTCCCTTTGGAGTCAAGTTAGAGGACTTTATTGTTGATCGTAATGAAGGTTCGGAATCTGTTGCTATGTGGACGAGTAAAATCCGCATTGATGATAGTGTTACCCAAGAGTCACAACAGCGTAAAGTCTGGATGAACCACCCCACTTGGTACAAGGGTTGGAAAATCGCTCAAGCCTCTTGGAATCCCGGTGATCTGCAACAGTCTACTCTTCAGGTAAAACGTGAACCTGCTTGGGTAACCGCAACTACTTGGCTCGGTTCTTTGCTGGTAGTAGTCGGTATTGCAACTATCTTTTATGCTCCTGCAATCACTAAAAAGTGGCGTCAGTGGCAGAAAAATAAAGCGACTGATTCCTCTGAAAATACTGAGCTAGCAACTGAGGCATAGCCATGTGTGTATTTGTATCTTGAGTTTGATTATCATCAAGCTTCCCGAGGATTGAGTTTCATCATTCGCCAAGTAACAAAAGTTCCAACGGGACTCCATAGTAGGTAAGGTAAAAAGAGCCAAAAAGCAGTCAAGGAAGTTGGAATAATCAAAACGGCTAAAGCCAAACCTAAAAAGAAACCCGTACCGCCAATAATGGTTCCCACCTTGAGGCTGCGGGTTTTACACATAGTGACTGTGTAGAGAGAAATTGCTGTTTCAACAACTATGTAACCGCCCATCAACAACCAAGTACCCAAAGTTCCAGGGTTGGCTTACCAAACATTATAGGCAGACCAACCACCACAGATAAAGATGGTAATCCAAATTAGGGGAATGGCTTGCTCAAAGGTCAGCCAATAGGGACGACGCAATCGCATAAACCAACGGAAATCTTCCCGAGAAATAAAACGATTACAGACAAAAGGGATCGCGAGAGTAACAATAGCAATTACTAACCAAGCGGGAATGGTCATAAACTTTAGAACAAGTCTTTCATCCCTCTAATTTTGCCAAAAACTCGGGCAGGTTCGCTTGTTCCCGCAGATGCTTGTATCTGAGGACTATCCCAACGCAAAAAAGGATTAGTCTGCTTTTCTAGTCCTAGTAAAGAAGGTACAGTGGGAATGTTTTGAGCGCGATCGCGTTTTACTTGCTCGAATCTAGTTTGAAGCTGGAGATTTTCCGGCTCAACAGTGATCGCAAACTTTAAATTACTAAGAGTATATTCGTGAGCACACCAAACACGAGTGTTATCGGGTAGCTGGCGCAATTTGCCAATCGACTCTACCATCTGGGCAGGAGTTCCTTCAAATAAACGTCCACAGCCTCCTGCAAAGATAGTATCTCCACAAAATAGTTCTCCTGCTTCTTCTGGAGATGCTGGGGGGAAGTAGTAGGCAATATGTCCATAAGTATGACCAGGGATGAAGTAAACTTTAGCTTCTCTGTCTGCAAATGAGACTTGATCCCCTTCTTGTAAAAATACTTGTTGACCAGGGATTCGCCCCTGATCCTGTTTACTACCGTAGATACAAAGTTGTGGAAACTCTCTAAGGAGAGCCTTATTGCCACCGACATGATCTCCGTGGTGATGGGTGTTGAAAATAGCAACTAACTCGACATTGAGTTCTTGAAGTTTTCTGACTACGGGTTCTGCCTCAGCAGGATCGACTACTGCTGCTATACGCTGGGTCTTATCCCATAACAAGAACACATAGTTATCATTTAGTGCGGGTATGCTGTCAACGTTCATCAAGTCTTAAAGAGTTAGTGCCAAAAGCCATTTTAGGTGAGAATGAACCTAGCCAAGCATTACTCTCTGGGGTTCTACGAGCCTTCGAATAAATTAGCCAGCTTGATTTTCACAGATTTCTAATTGCTGCTCTTCTCCAGAAGCAGATTTGCTAAGAAGCTCTAGGATAGATGCTGGAACAACAATCGGCCAGAATAAAGGTGCAATCAAAAGGATTAACCAAGATTGAATGTGAGTTTTGGGAGTGGACTTGTCTGCAAAGAATAGACCTAACCAGTAGCAAAATACAGTAGCTGATACGGACAAATACCACATAATTATTTCTTGAATGTTTAAGGACTCAATAAAACACTAGCCTATGTAATATGGGAACTTAAACCGCAAAATCCGCAGAATAATCATCAAGAATTTCTAATGGTTTTTACTGGTATTTGTAGCGTGATTTGTAGTTTATACTTATTTTTCAGGATGTAATGAGTTGGAAAATAAGCCTAAACTATTTTTCGCTTCTCTAGTTACTGTAAAAATGCGTAAGCAAATTCTCGTGGTTATTCCGTAGTTTTACTAGCTTAAAATTGATCCAAAATAACTATAATTTATAGTTTTATCGGGCGCAAGTCCATTAGCTACTATTGGAATTTGGCATGATAAATTGTTTCTCCAGTAGTAGAAGCGAAAATGAATATGTGTTCTGGATTTAGTTTTACTGAAAGAATATCGGTTATATTTCCTCGCCAATTGGGTGGAGCAAATAAATCTAAGCTAGCGGTTGATTCAACTAACTGAGTTCTCAGAAGAATTTCTTTACCTAAAGGTTCGATCGCAACTAACTTGGTTTTTAGGCAATGATTTAGATCGGTTTCTAGATCACTTGTGAGTTGGATTGCTTCGGGGCGAATCCCTAAGTCGAAATCTTTAATGTCTCTGGCTATCAGCTGTTGTTTGATTTTTGTGGGTAGATCAATTAACTGATTATGGAGGAAAAAGTCGGTGCCATTGTTAGACAAAGACAAGATATTCATAGGAGGGCTCCCCAAAAAACTGGCTACCATGGAATTTGCTGGGCGAGCGTAGACTTGTTGAGGTGTATCAATTTGCTGAATTCGACCGTCTTTTAGTACTACTATGCGATCGCCAAGAGTCATAGCTTCTACTTGGTCGTGAGTGACGTAAACAGTAGTAATCCCAACTCTTTGGTGAAGTTGCTTTAGTTCTGCTCTGGTGTCGTCTCGTAGCTGAGCATCAAGATTTGACAACGGCTCGTCGAGTAAAAATACTTTAGGATTTCTAGCGATCGCTCTGCCTAGTGCTACCCTCTGCTGTTGTCCCCCTGATAGTTGCTTGGGTTTGCGTCGCAGTAAATGTTCGATATTCAGTCCGCGAGCTACCTCTTGTAGACGGCGTTCAATCTTGTCGGGTGATTCTTGGCGCATTTTCATGCCAAAAGCAATATTTTCTGCCACGCTCATATGTGGATAAAGAGCGTAGTTTTGAAAGACCATTGCTACATCTCGCTGGCGAGCAGGAATATCATTTACCAGAGTATCGCCGATGTATAATTGACCGCTAGTTGCTCTTTCTAGACCAGCAATAGTCCGGAGAACTGTCGATTTGCCACACCCTGAAGGACCTACCAAAACCCAGAATTCGCCATCAGGAATCTCAAATGTGATATCTGCAATCGCAGTTACATTTCCATAGCGACGCCCAATTTGCTGTAAGCTGACCCGTGCCATTTCCTAACTACTTTTGTTGTAATGACTAGATATTACATTAATTACTCTAGTTATTTCTTATCTGCATCTTGACTACGCTGCCAGAATAGACGAGCACGGTTTTTCCCAATCTTAGAGCTATGCTGTTCCATCAAGGCTTCGTTATTGCCAATGTCGAGGTTTTGCTGTAGCTGCTGGCGCTTATTACTTACTCTCTGTTCTGTTTCTTTGACCTGGGCTTTGAGCTCTTTAAGCTTCCCTGACTGAGCAAAATGATAGGGAAGAAGTCTAGCTAAAGAGATAGTCGCAACTAAGCCGACAAAGAGACTAAAAAAGAGCTTGAGAGAGGCTTCTGTAAACACTCCAGCCTCATGCGAAGGGATCTTGTAAGAAGGAGACTTGAGCTTAGTTTTTTGTGGTCTGTTTCTCATCGTTAACTGGCTAACACGTTACTAACGGGACTTTAGACTAGCAACTTTTTTTTTGCTTGCCAATCTAAAAGCCCCTCACGACTGAGCAAAAACCAGTCAGAGATTTTACAGTTACAACCTACTTGTAAAGCTCGGTAGAAAGGCGGAAAGCTAGAACACCAGGAACCAGAGCAACTAACAAAGCAACAAAAATCTGTGTCTCAGAAATAGGCATGATTAAAAAGACTCCTAAATATAAGGAAATTAGTTTCTTCCACTAAGAATGATGCATAATCGACCTGAAAACTAACGGATCTTCACAACATGCAACATTTAGCGATTGGAGCTTGCTCCTAATTTATCAAGATGTGATGCAGAGGAATTTAGCTTTATTTGACCGTAAAGGTTTAAAATCTTTAACAATAACTATAGATTTACAACAAAAGCTACTAATAGTACACAAAAATTAATGTTAGAAGAATCGGTTGATTATTTGGCAGATTCGGGGATTCAGACTCCTCTAATTTTGCTAATACTGGTTGTCCTAGAGGCGGTGTTATCTGCGGATAATGCGATCGCTTTAGCTGCCATCGCGCAAAATCTATCTGACCCCCAACTCCAACGTCGCGCTCTCAATATTGGTTTGGTTGGGGCCTATATTTTACGCCTGATTCTTATTTTGACTGCAACTTGGGTAGTTAAGTACTGGCAATTTGAGCTTTTGGGTGCTTGTTACCTGTTGTGGTTGGTTTATGATTATTTCTTTAAAGAAGAGGCTGAAACAACTACAGAGTCCAAGGATTCTGCGGGCTTTTCTTCCTTGTGGCAAATTGTACCTACAATCGCCATGACAGATTTAGCTTTTTCTTTGGATAGTGTGACTACGGCGATCGCTGTAGCCGAAGACACTTGGCTAATAATTGCAGGAGGAACCATTGGTGTAATAACGCTGAGATTTTTAGCTGAGTTATTTATTCAGTGGCTTGCCGAATACACCTATTTGGAAGATGCAGGGTTTATTACTGTAGGTTTTGTTGGTTTACGTCTTTTATTTAAAGTTGCTATGCCAGATTTGCTGATTCCTGAGTGGGTAACAATCGCAGTGATTATTTTGCTGTTTACTTGGGGATTTTCCAAACGTACTGTCGAAGAAAGTTAGGTTTAGGTATTTCAGAGAAAAGTCGTATGAAATTCAGCCATTTGTCT
>CAZSEZ010000248.1:0-5588 GCA_964606015.1 uncultured bacterium | reverse complement strand
GAGAGATGTCCAGGGAAATCCTTTATATAACCAGCCCATTGCGGTACTACATGAAACAGTCGGTTCAGCCAGTAGCGCCCTCAATCTTTTTCGTAGAGCTAATTATAAAGATAGCGACCAAGCTAGTTACCATACCTTGATTACACTTGATGGCACAGTCATCTACATCGTACCTCCCGAAAAACGAGCTTATGGGGCGGGAAATTCTGCTTTTCAAAGTACGACAGGAACCGAAGCAGTTCAAACTAACCCTAATCTAGCCGCATCAGTAAATAACTTTGCCTATCATGTCTCTCTAGAAACACCACCTGATGGTAGAAATAATCAGCGTTCTCATAGTGGTTATACAGCAGCACAATACAAATCTTTAGCCTGGCTATTAGCTCAAAGCAGTATTCCCGATGAACGTATTACTACCCATAAAGCAGTTGATTTATCTGGTACCAGGTTAGATCCCAGAAGTTTCAATATGCCTAAACTACTCAAGATTCTCCATACATATCGCCAACCAGTTTAGATAACTTACTCATAACCTGAACTTGCAGTATTTCCAAGCTCAGGACTAATCAAATAATCATTAAAGGGGAACTAATTACCCAATCAAATCCTGGTACCAGTCGAACCATATAATCAAATAATGTGGATATCAACGGAAACAACTTTATGAGTGACATTCTTCAAGCAGGGCAAACCGCACCAGATTTCAAAGCCCTAGATCAAAATGGGACAGAAATTAGTTTGGCTGATTATAGCGATCGCTGGTTAGTACTATACTTTTACCCCAAAGACGATACTCCAGGCTGCACAGTAGAAGCGATAGATTTCACTGGTTTAGTTGATGAATTTCAGTCTTTAGGGGCAGATATTCTTGGGGTAAGCCCAGATACTACTGCATCTCACTGTAAATTTATCGACAAACACAGTCTAGAAATTAAACTTCTGAGCGATCCTGAAAAACAAGTAATTGAAGCCTACAAAGTATGGGGCTTGAAGAAGTTTATGGGCAAGGAGTTTATGGGAGTCGTGCGCTCAACTTTCTTGATTGCTCCTGATGGCACCTTGGCAAAGGTATGGAGTAATATCAGAGCTAAAGGCCATGCAGAAAAGGTATTAGCAGAACTAAAAGCCTTACGATAGCGAGCCTATTACACTCACTTCTGGTTTTAGATTTATTAGATAACTTATCAAGATAAATCCAACTCAGTCAGTCGGTCAGGTTTTAGGGGCTTTCATTTTCTAAGCCTCTAAACAATTAACTACTTGGTCTTTCTTTGAGACGATAACCTAATCCGTAAACAGTCTCGATCAAGTCGCTGGGAGCACCTACCCCATCCAATTTTTGTCTCAGTCCCCGAATGTGAGCCTTGACAGTAGCTTCTTCGGGAACTTGCTCAAAAGACCACAAGTGTTCAAGAATTTGTCCTCGGCTAAAAACTCTTCTACCATTACGGAGAAAAAACTCTAAAAGTTTGTATTCTTTGGGACTTAAAGCAAGTGGTTTCTCACCATAAAAAACCTCACAAGAACTGGGATCTAGACTCAAGTCTCCCCAGGTCAAAATAGGAGCCGTAGTAGCTGCCCCCCTACGTAACAAAGCTCGGATTCTGGCAGATAGCTCCTCTAACTCAAAAGGTTTAATCAAATAATCGTCAGCACCAGCATCTAATCCCTCAATCTTATCATTGAGAGTATCTTTCGCCGTCAGCATCAATATAGGAACATTAATACCTTTTTTACGAATCTTCGAACAAAGAGTTACCCCATCCATACGAGGCATCATCACATCCAATAAAAGTAGATCATAGGTAAATACCTCCAGTAGCTCCCATGCAGCCTGACCATCATAGGCTGCCTCCACTGCGTAATGAAGGTCCGACAAATATTCAACTACAGCATCACTAATTCTTTCGTCATCTTCTACTACTAAGATCTTCATCCTATCTACTCCATACTTTATCTTTTGAGATTTAGTCTATCTTGCTTCCTGTCGAAGATAATAACATTAGCTTGCTTTAATAATGACAGAAAATCCATTTTTCCATTAAACTCTCCAGTCACTTTAGTATCATCTAAAATTTCACTTTCTTACTGTGACCTTTCTCTCTAAAAAACAAAAATTACAAAGAAATTCAACTCAAATCTTCAAATTACTATTCTTATAATAGAGCGAATTGCTAATAGTAAATACGTCAATTTTCTACCATAAGAATAGTAACAAATCAGTTACTTCACACCACGAGAATTGGCAGTAGAAAACGCAGGTAAATTTTGAAAAACTCTCTCAGTATAGATTTGCTGTTCTAACTGTTGAGTAGTAGAAACCAAACTACTCAAGCCATTTACTAGGTCACGAATATTATTACGAAAAGAGGGGTCACCTGTAACCTCTTCGAGATCGGCAGTAATTTTTTGCGCATTAGCAAAAGTAACTCGTGCCGAGTCCAAAGTTTGCTGAAGGGTAATTACACTTTCAGGATCAGCGAAGGTCTCAGAAATGTCTCTAAGATTGGCAGAAGCTTCTGCTGCATTCGCTGTAAGAGTTTCGAGATTACCCACCAATTGCTTGGTATCAGTTTCCGCTAAAGTACTGTCTAAACGAGCAATTAATCCCTGTAAGCTATCGCTAGTATCACTAATACTACCGAGGGTTGTCACGATATTGTCACGATTTTGGTTCACTAAATCGTTGGCATTTTTCACCAACTCACTGAGCTGTTCAGCAGTTTCTTGATACTTCGCAGCAGTAGTATTTATTTGCCCTTCAGCACTACCTGCAATGCTAGAAACGGCTTTGGCTGCATCGGTAAAGCTATCTAACTCGCCCTGAACATCTGTCACCAGTATCGAGACATCTCGACTTAGCTTAGCTATCTCAGTAGCAGCAATTGATGCACTAACAGCAGCTTCACCAACATTATCAAACAGTTCAGGATTGTCAGCAAGCTGAGAACTTAATCTATACATCAAAGGGAATAAATCGTCTGTGGTAATACCAGGTACGCCCACAAGGGTTTCACCATTACACAAAATTTCTTGGCGATCGCATTTTTTACCCAAAGGACTCATCTTGGGATTAGAAAAAGATATGGGTCGCTCTGGAGGCTGAATATCGATAAAAGTTTCACCAATAAGTCCCGAACTACTAGCTTGAATTACAACATCTCTGGGAATCAATAAATCAGATGAATCTATATCCATCACCACATCTACCCCATTAGTCCCAGGAACAATAGTTTTAATCCTGCCGACCCTAAGCCCGCGATAGCGAACAGGGTCACCAACCTGTACCCCTTTAACATTGGGAAACTGAGCTGTAATTTGGTAGTTTTTTTCTCCTAGACTAATTCCCCGCAACCAGAGAGCGATCCCACCGAACAACACAACAGTAGTGGCAATTAACAAACCTACCGAACCTTCTTTAATTGCCCGCGATCGCAACATGTCCTATCTCCTCTCGATAAAGCTACTTACTATTATTAACAATTGCTCGTCCAAAATTGTCTGCTCTGGCATAAATTTGCTACTGGGTGACACGGATTGGGCCTTCAGTGCTAGCACTGAGGAACTGTTCTACCAGAGGATTGTTACTCGAATCTAGTTGGTGGATACTACCTTGCCACTGAATTTTGCCTTCGTATAGAAAAATCACCCGATCAGCAGTGCGACGAATCGTACTATCCTGGTGAGATACCATAACATAAGTTCCACAACCATTGTTGGTACATTGTAGCTGTCGAACCAGATCTTCGATCACTGTAGATGCAATAGGATCTAGTCCCGCTGTTGGCTCATCGTATAAAATTACTTCGGGCTTACTGGCGTCATCTTTGGGATTGGACATAATGGCACGAGCAAAACTAACCCGCTTACGCATTCCCCCTGAAAGTTCTGCTGGGTAGCGATTGCCAGTTCCTCCCAAACCAACCATTTCGAGTTTTTCTTCCACTAATGCTTTAATTTCTCTACGAGATAACTTGGAATGCTGGTACAAACTAAAACCAACATTTTCAGCAACAGTTAGGGAATCAAACAAAGCCGCTTGCTGAAAAACCATACTAATCCCAATCGGGTCTGCACCGTCCTCGATTAAGCCTTTACGTTCTTCACCCTTGATATAAATCCTGCCTGTATCCAGGGGAAGTAAACCAGCAATAATTCTTAGGATAGTCGACTTACCAGTTCCTGAAGGACCAATGATTAGTAGAGCTTCGCCTCGATAGATATCTAAATCAACATTATCCAGGATGGTGTTGCGACCGAAAGATTTGGAGACGCCAACTAGACTAATAAGAGGCTCTTCTTGCTGTTGAGAAATCATAATTTAAGAGATACGGGCTGAAGGGAGAAGAGTAAGCTCATCGAATAAACTCTATCCACCTTTTGCCTATTGTAGAACCTAACTCAAATTAAAGTAGTGAGCTAGAAGTCAGAAGTGTTTTTTCTCTTTCCTGACCTCTAACTCTGGAGATCACGAACTATTTATTCGTCGTCGTCTTCCATACCGAATACTCTAGCTACAGATTTTTCGACTTTATAGCCAGAATCAATCGACTCTAGAGGGTCTTTACGCAAGCGGTGACGCAAGCAAAGCACAATTACGCGGCGAATGTCATCGATAGTAACTTCGGTTCTACCTTCAAAAGCTGCGATCGCTTTAGCGGCACGATTTGTTACAATATCACCACGCAAACCATCAACATCTAGTTCGGAGCAAATCTCAGAAATTTTTACTCTAAGATCGTAGTCCATAGCTACTTGAGGTAACAACTCTTGAGCTTTAACGATTTTATCTTGGAGCGCGTCTTGCTCAGTCTGATACTTAGAAGTAAAGTCACTAGGCGCGCCATCAAACTCAGCTCTTTGCTCAACGATTTTGACACGAAGATCTGGTTCTTTGACAGTTCTAATTTCTGCATGCATCCCAAAACGGTCTAGTAGCTGAGGACGAAGTTCTCCTTCCTCTGGGTTACCAGAACCAACCATGACAAACTGAGCAGGGTGACGAATTGAAATTCCTTCTCTTTCTACTGTGTTCCAACCACCAGCAGCAGAGTCGAGTAGAACATCTACTAGATGATCATCAAGGAGATTAACTTCATCCACATAGAGGATGCCACGATTCGCTTTTGCCAACAATCCAGGCTCAAATGCCTTAACACCTTCGGAAAGAGCTTTCTCAATATCGATAGTGCCACAAACGCGGTCTTCAGTTGCGCCCAAAGGCAAATCAACCATTTGGACTTTTTTCTTGACTACTTCTAAAGCTTCTTCTTGTTGGAGTTTTTCTTTTACCTCGTCACTCATGAGGTCTGGATCTTGAGGATCGCTGTTGAAAGGATCACCTGCTACCACATCGATTTCTGGTAACAAATCAGCTAGAGCACGAATAGTTGTGGACTTACCAGTTCCACGATCGCCCATAATCATGACCCCACCAATTTTAGGATCGATAACATTGAGGATCAAGGCCAGTTTCATCTCTTCTTGACCGACAATTGCGGTAAAAGGAAAGACGACGCGCCCAGTTTTGGGTGGTGCTTGGAGTGTTGCAGTCATATCAGTTTTTGCTTATCTTTCTTCTAGAAGGA
>CAZSEZ010000247.1:0-5594 GCA_964606015.1 uncultured bacterium | reverse complement strand
CAGCCAGTCATAGAATAACTCTTCGCAAAACCATTACAAGTAATCGTCTGAGCAAATGCCTCTGGACTAACTGCCCCCATACTAAGATGTTCGGCATCGCCATAAAGAATATTTTCGTAAATTTCATCTGAGACAACCAAGATCTTGTTATCTACTACTACTTGGGCTAAAGCCTTAATTTCTACTGGAGAATAGACCGTACCTGTAGGGTTGGAGGGCGAGTTAAAAATAAACAGCTTGGTTTGAGGAGTGATAGCTGCTTGGAGTTGTTGAGGGGTAATACGATAGTTAGTTTCTGCCGTGGTATCGACAATTACAGGAGTCCCCCCTGCCAGCTTAACCATTTCGGGATAGCTCAACCAATAAGGAGCTGGAATAATCACCTCATCTCCTGGCTCGATGAGGGCTTGAGTCAAATTATAAAGCGAAAATTTCCCACCATTGGTAACAACAATATTGCCAGCAGAGTAGTCTAGATTATTAATTGTTTTAAGCTTATTTGCGATCGCTTCTCTAAGAGCTAATTCCCCCGCAGCTGCCCCATAGCGAGTTTTGCCGTCATCTAAAGCTTTTTTTGCAGCATCACAGATATGCTGAGGGGTCGGAAAATCTGGCTCGCCAGCACTAAAACTACAAACATCAATCCCAGAAGCCTTCATTGACTTGGCTTTGGCAGAAATGGTAAGGGTCAGTGAAGGGGATACTTGGTTAACTCTGGCTGCTAATTTCATTGATAGTTTTTGGGCAGAATTGCTAGGTCGACAGTTGGTGTTTGCCTATACTTTCTCAAAGTATCTAATCAGTTTAGCCAAATCCTGACATTTTATTACATTTGGCGAATATTAATTTTTTCTGGTTTCTACGATGCGGAGAGTTCTCGTTTGCTATTGGTTATATCAGTACAGTTCGAGTCAAATTTTTATCCTAAATTATGCCCACAATCAACCTCCGTGGCAGCGAATGTTATTACGAATGGATTCGCACCAAAAAATCCGAGCAAAAAGCGGCAACTAAGCCAGTAATGGTATTTGTTCATGGTTGGGGAGGCTCTTCTCGCTATTGGCAGAGTACAGCTCATGCTTTAGCAGAAGATTATGATTGTTTACTTTACGACTTGAGAGGTTTTGGCAGATCGCAAGCTCAAACTTCGACACAAGATAACCTCGGCTACGAGCTAGATACCTATGCCGAGGATTTGAATCTACTATTAGACGCGTTGGAGCTAGAGCAGGTTTATCTACATGCTCATTCGATGGGTAGCTCGATCGCGACTTTATTTCTCAATCAGTATCGCGAGCGTGTAATTAAAGCAATTATTGCTTGTAATGGCATCTTTGAATACAACAAAGCTGCCTTTGCTGCTTTTCACACTTTTGGCGGTTATGTAGTTAAGTTTCGCTACAACTGGTTTCTTAAGGTTCCCTTTGCCGATCAAATGTTCATGGCAAGATTTTTGACTCAGCCAATTAGTAAAAGCGATCGCATTGCTTTTTTAGAAGATTTTCTACTTGCTGACTACGGTGCTGCCCTGGGAACTATCTACACTTCGGTCAGCAAACAAGCTGTGGAGACTATGCCCCAAGAATTTACAGATATTACAGTGCCGACTTTACTAATCTCAGGGGAAAAAGATCAAATTATTCCTGCCAAAATGGCTAGACAAGCCAGCCTGCTAAATCCCGAATATCTCAGCTATCTAGAAATCCCAAACACAGGTCATTTCCCAATGCTAGAAGCCGAAGCAATTTATCTTAAACAAATTCAACTATTTTTATCATTAGCAACAAAAAAAGCAAAAGAAACAGAAGTAGGGAGTCAACTTTAAATAGTCAAGTAATCGTTAGAATCTCCCATTCCATTGGTCTTCTTGACTCCTGATTTTACTTAGATTAAGGCTAGCAGCTCAACACAAATCAATCATTTATGTATTAGCAACAGTCTGCTTGACTATCACTAATAGTATCGATCGCTACACTTAAGACCAAAAATTATGCTATTCATAATTGATGTAAAAAAGTTGGCAATGATACCACTTAATCTTACTTAACCAAGAACTTTTATATATTTTTAAGATTCTTGTCATTTAAAGCGGAATCCTCAAGATCAAACTATTGTTTAGTAAGCAGATTAGTTAGTCTCAGTATTCTTCCTTTGAAGAAGTAAAAATATGAGAGTTGTACCTAGTATCGCCCTTTCCCTAGTTTTGACCGCCACGATTAGCTTTACTGTTCCTTTAGCAGTTACAGGATTCGTGTTTGGTACAGCATTTGTCGTAAGTCTCATTCCTGGCTTAGTGGCTCTCGGTCATCAAGCAATGGATTTGATTTTTGAATTTCTGGCTGTATTCGGTAATGGCAAGCCTCTTGGTGGCATAGTTACCTTGGGTCTAGTCAGTACTTTTGTGGGGCTGATCCTAGATCTATCCAATACTTATCGTTATCAAAGTATGCGCTAGCTCTAGGCCTACGCATGACTCGGTTAGTCACTTTATCGATTACTTAATTTAGCAGCTTTAACTCAGGTAATAGCTGTGCGAAAGCAACTCCGCGATGGCTAATTTTATGTTTGGTTGCTGCGGACATTTCAGCAAAAGTCTGTTTTTGCTCAGGCACATAAAAAATCGGATCGTACCCAAAACCGCCATCCCCACGAGGCGTGTTGAGGATTTCTCCTGGACAAATCCCCTCAGTTCGCAGAGCCACCGAACCATCGGGACGGCACAAAGCGATCGCACAAATGAATTTGGCCTGACGATCAGGATTATCCCCTAACTCAGAGAGTAAACGCTCAATGCGATCGTGATCGCTATTGCCGTATCGAGCAGAATAAAGTCCCGGTGCGCCATCTAGAGCATCCACTGCCAATCCAGAATCATCAGCGATCGACCATTCCCCTAAAGCTTTTGCCACTGTTGTCGCTTTTAAAACTGCATTTTCCAAAAAAGTACTGCCAGTCTCCTCAACATCAAGCTCTTTCGGTTTAAGAGTCAATTCCCAATCCAGCCCAGTCAAATAAGCCTGCATCTCAGCCAACTTCCCAGGATTCCCTGTCGCTACAACCAATTTCTTATTCATAATTTAATTACAATTAAGCCTCCCAAGGAACTTTACTAATTCAACAACCAGCAAGCGTCAGTGTCCTACAATTAACCACTTCGATTCCGCTTGACGGGACGGGACTAACTGATCATATTTGTCCTGATACATAGCCCTTAAAATACAAATGTCCCCAGAAAAGGCTTCTGAGGACTGAAAAAATTAGTATTCTTTACAAAAATCAGTAGTTAGCTACTTTTTACCAATAATCTGAGACTTAAGAGCATCTAACTCGGTTTTTAGCTCTTGACGATTGGACTCTTTCCATAGGTAACGATAGACAAACCAACCAGTATAGCCAAGACCAATTAGTTCGAATAGAGGAGACAAGAGAGGAAAATCATTAATTGCAGCCAATACTGCAAGGGTAACTTTGACAGCAATTACAGCTAGTAGGAATAATAAAGCGTTAACAAGTTGCTTTTCGTATTTGGAAGTAAAGTCAGAGATAATCTCGTAGAATCTGCCCAAAAAGTCTGCACCGACAGAGACCCATTGTTGAATAGGCTGTTCTGCAGGAGATGGGTTGGGAGAGATTGCCCCTGGAGTTTCAGTGCTCAGACCAACTTTGCTAGTAGTAGTTTCTTGTGTTTCCATATCCTATATAACTCCTTGTATCAATTGAGGTGTGTTTTGTATTAACTATTGAGGATAAACGTAGTATTTACGCCTCCAAATAGCTTTTGCCCATATTATCAAACAGTTTTTCTGGCTTTACTATCCTAACAAGATAACTGTTAAAACTCTCAAAAGAGCTTTACTCAAATAATCTGAACTTTTACAACATAGCTACTTAGTCTCTAATTAAGAGACTAAATAACTAATAAACATTTAAAGATGTTTTCCCTAAGCTATCACCGCAGCTTGACGATCTTCAACAGAGTTATTACTAGATGTACCTTGGCGACAGTAAATTTCAACCGAGTTGTTAGGACTCTCAATTAGTTTAATTTTGTCTAGCTCTGCACCCAATTCTGCGATCGCAGGCGTTAAAGTCTGAGCTATATAAACCGCAATATTTTCTGCAGTTGGGACGACTTTAGTGAAGTAAGGAATGTCTTTATTCAAGAAAGTATGATCCATAGGCTCAACAACCAGAGTATCAATCGCCTCTTGAAGTTTACCCAAATCTACCAACATCCCAGTACGAGGGTCGATCTGTCCGACTACGCTAACTTCGAGATGATAGTTGTGTCCGTGCCCGTTGGTACGAGCACACTTACCATAAATTTCTTGATTGACTTCTAAGCTAAGATCTGGTCTAGCTAGACGGTGGGCTGCGCTGAAGTGAGTTTTGACGGTTAAAGCTGCTTCCATATTATTTCCTTTATAGTTTGCCCAAAGATCTGGACTTTCGTATAGCTGAATATCGACTAGAGACAAATGATTTGCTAGTTTTTGCCAAATTACCCTGGCAATGTTTTCGGTAGTAGGCAAAGTTTCGCTAAACTCAGACCAAGCATCATTCAGATAGCCATAGTCTAGTTGAGAAGTGACTTCTTCCTTGATGACTTTTTTAACAGTAGAAAGATTTTCTACCATGCCATACTCATCCAGCTCTCCTTCCAGAGAAACAAACAGTTCGTAGTTATGTCCGTGTCCAGGAAATCTACTACAAGCCCCAAAAAGGCGTTGATTTTCCGCTTCATCTAATTCTGGGAGCCAATAGCGGTGACTAGCAGAAAATTTGGCTCGGCGATTGATAATACACTTCATGAATAAAGAGTTTGCGTACCAGTAAATGTAAAGTTAAGTAAAGCTACTCTCCTTTCAGGATAAACCATTTCTTTTCTGCTAAACCAAATAAAATCTTTTTTCTCCATAAACTAAGTGGGCAACTGTCATCGCAGCATCTATAGTATGTGGGGTAAACAAACTAGATCGCAGAACCCGACATCAAAACATTGATTAAGCCATTCAAAGGGAATTAATTTTTTCCCGATAATGATTAGGTTCGGTGCCTAGTGCCAAAGGCCCAGTATTAAAGACTTAGTGTTAAAGACTCAATAAACTTAAAGTATGACAGCTTTTCAACTCCCTCTACCTCAGATTCCTGATTGTGCTTGGCAACGCCCCATTGGCAAAGGATGGGAAAAACCCTACACAGTTCGCTACGACAGTAATTTGGATGATGGAGCTTGGCATGGTGCGCCTCTAGGCGGGTTTGGGGCTGGTTGTATTGGAAGATCACCAAAAGGAGATTTTAATCTTTGGCATCTCGATGGTGGCAATCATATTTTTGAAAACATTCCTGCTTGTCAGTTTAGTGTTTTTGAACATGTAGAAGGTGGCGAAACTCAAGCTTATGCAATGGCTTGTGACTCAGAAGCTCAAGAGGATAATTTAACGCGCTGGAGTAAATATCCTTCAGAAAAAGGTACTTATTCTGCGTTGTATCCTCGCAGTTGGAATGAGTATAGGGGAGTGTTTGCAACAGAGATTACTTGTGAGCAATTTTCCCCTATTTGGAAAGAAAATTACCAAGAAACTAGCTACCCG
>CAZSEZ010000246.1:0-5596 GCA_964606015.1 uncultured bacterium | reverse complement strand
AATCTTCACTATTCCTTAACACGAACTCTTTGAGTAACCATCGTGATGCCATCTCCGCGAACAATAATCGCTGAAAGCCAATGATTATCTGCAAGACGTGGTGCTGTAACTACCTTATAAATCCCTCCTGCGGTTAAAGGCTCTAGTTCTAGGCTGGAAGGATTTAGATAGAGATTACTGGCCGTTTTTTCTTCGATAACTGCACCGAGTAAAACGTTGCCTTCTAAAGGTTCTTCGACAATAGTGTCAAAGTTGTATTTTTCGCCAAGTCTAACTGTTTCAGGGACATTAATTGTGACTTGAGGAGGACGTTCTCCAGAAGTAAGAGTTGTTTTTTCACTTAAGATTTCTTGTCTCACTAACTTGCGATCGCGAAAGTTTTGACGGGCTTTCAGTTCTGAGTTAAGGCGAATCGTTCTGCCTTGCTCTTGTTTGATTCCTGTAATTTTAGTAATGGTTTCTGCTGTTAGCTCTCCTCCTTCCTCTGACCATGAGAGAATCTCGGTCTTGTAAGTTAGTTGAGGATAGGTTTCCCAAGTTTGTTCAAGAGCGATCGCAATACTATCTGCGGTTAAACCATCCTCATTAGTAAAATCATCTCCGTAATATTTCATGACGCGATTGAGATTTTGCTCATTAGCAGCTTTTTCGATTTTGCTCACCACTTCGATTAGCTCAGAGGGGATATCCTGCGATTCTTCGGTTTGAGCTTGCACTAAGTTTGGTGAGGCGATAGTGCTGAAGACTGTAAGAGCAATTGCCGTAAATCTGATTTTTGCTCGGTTAGTTTGAGAAGCACTGTGAGTTGCGAAGCGTGGGTTAAATCGGTTCATGTTTTACTTTATCTAGAGTTTGACTACGGAAGACTTCAGGTTTTTAGGAGAACGACGTGAACAGGAGTTTCTTAATATTGGACTATCTTGTACTTTCTTTACACAATCTTTAATTTATTCCCCACTTATTTAAGTAAGATTTCTCTGTGGCGGGTAGCTAATGGCATCTCTTAGAATAGTTTTAGAAAAGTGCTAATCTCCTCTGAGGTCTTATGCTGAAGTGAAGCACTAAGCATAAGTTTAAAGTAACTATTTGTTACAAAAACAATATTTGTAATTAGTTGATTTTTAGGCAGAAAACCAGAGAATTTACGGATATAATCGCTAATTTTTAACTCTATAATTCAAGTTGGTTGGTAACAGAAAGTTGCGCTTTTGCACTACTCAAATTTGACCAATTTAAACTAACTTTTAAAACCCCTACCCTTTTAGTAAAGATTGATGAGAGCTATTGTAACAAATTTGGTTTTGGGTAGCATTGCCTCAGTTAGCTGGCTACATTATCCTGTCTGGGCAGATGGTGCTGTTCAGGATATGGCCGATGAAGCAACTCTGAGTACTTTATCCGCGAAAGTTTTTCAGCACGAAGGGGCTTTTCTGCAAAACCCGGCTTTTGTGTTTGAAGAACAAAAATTTGATTACTTTATTTCTCTTGAAGAGCGCGAGTATGTCAAAAGATTGCTCGAACAGAGTTCCTCGACGACTAGTTCGATTGTTCCTGGCCTGGATTTGGAGTATGTAGAAAAAGAAATCGCTAATCTCGGAAAGCATCCTTTGCTTCAAGAAGCTGCTACCGAAAATCTGGTCTTGGGTACTCACAATAGTTTTTGGCAGGATCGCTCAAGATCTAGATACTGGGGGATAACAACTGTTAAAACCTGGGGTGGCGATCCAGTAGATCAGCTCAGTCTCAAGCAACTTAATTATTTGAATGCGCCTCCTTTGTTATCTCCTGGTGCATCGTCCCTAACCATTTCTGGGGGGAGTGGTAGAGGTCTACGACGACAAAATGTTGAGCTAGATCGCTTAGGCGACTTTAATGGCGGAGTAGCATTCCATCAGAGTTTAGCTCCCGAATTGACTGTTGGTTTGGGTCTTGTCTACGAGGATCTTTTGCTAGGCTTTAGCCAACTTACCTATCAACCGGAGGACTTTCCTTTAAGGACTACAGTTTCTTTACTCCAGACAGAAGATGGCTTAGAAATTTTCTCTCATCTCAAGTTGCAGCCTTCAGAGACGATGATATTTAATTTCTATGGCGACGACCAAGATCAAAAGTTTGATCTCAACTGGGGTATAGCTTCTGGCTTGACTTTAACTGCTGATGGTAACAGCGAGGATGATAGTTTACGTGCTGGTGCAAAACTAGCTGTCAAAAATGAATGGTTGTCTTTTTTAGCTCAAGCACAGCTTGATAATAATAACGAGATTCAATGGAAATTTAATTCTCGTGTGGGGCAATTTCATCTCAGTTATGCCACAGATAATCTTAAAACCAATAGTGAAGTTAAATACAATCTCAACGATTTAGCTGATAACAATTTCCAACTATCTTTCTTTGTCAAAAATCAGAATCGTCAACGCCGCAACGGAGAAAGTAACCTTACTGTTTGGGGTTGGGATGCCCAGTCTAAAGAAAAGATTGCCAGAAATGTCCATCTTTGGAAATTTAACTTGGGCTATGGCATGGGCTCGGAGGGTGGAGGCGCGATCGCTTCTATGGGTCTAGGACTCAATCCTGCTCTGTCTTTGCAACTTACCTACGAGGAAATCTCTCTGGTTTCTAATGATACAAGGATCAGGTTTCAGTTAAGCTCGAACTAACTAGATTTTTATTTGTGCAGCTTGGAGTTAGTTCTCTTGGCGTTGATCTTAAACTTTCTTTTTGGTTGCTGAATACGCTTAAAACAAGCTAAACCGACAAAATAGCTAATAATTCCTAAGACAGTTCCTACTACCAGACAGCCTAACAATAGGACAATCGTAAAGGTGAATCCTAGTTCCCGCCAAGCTTGTAGAGATTCATAGTTGATTTGACGACTAGAAATACTTTCTACTCCTAGAAGTAGTTTGCCTACTCTAAAATTAAAGATAAAAATCGGGATGTAGGTTAAAGGGTTACTGACCCAAGTACCCATAACCGCAGCAACTTTACTGCCTCGAAAGATAATGGCTAATAAAACTCCAATTAAACTTTGGATGCCGAAGAAAGGAAAGCTTCCAGCAAAAACTCCCACAGCTAAGCCTCTGGCTAAACATTGAGGGTCGCCTTTCAAGGTTCGTAAATAGCGGTAAACTCGATTCCGATAACGTTTGTACCAGTATCTTAAGGATCTAGGGTGGTGGCGTTTGCGTCTTGGCACAGTAGTAGACGATAGCAAATACTTCTCTGGTGATAATTTATTCATCGAAATAATTCGCTATTGTGAGAACAACTTAAACAACTTAACTTACGGTTAGTATCTCTAATGCTACACAAGAAGTAGTAGAGAAGAAAACCGTACAGGTAATAATACTTAACTGAATTAATGGAGATATCGTCAACTCAAGGAGTAACCATAGTCGCGATCGCTACGGCTATAGTAGCGCAACAAGGCAGCATTGGGATTGTCAGGCTATCTGGTCAGCAAGCAGTAACCATTGCTCAAAAAGTTTTTGACGCTCCAGGTAAGCAGGAATGGTCTAGTCATAGTATCTTATACGGTTACATTCGTCATCCTGATACTCTGAGGGTTATTGATGAAGCTCTCTTACTGCTTATGCTAGCGCCTCGCTCCTACACTAAAGAGGATGTAGTGGAGTTGCATTGTCACGGAGGTATTATCGCTGTTCAAGAAGTTTTGCAGCTTTGCGTCAAATTAGGGGCTAAATTGGCTCAACCAGGAGAATTTACTCTCAGAGCTTTTCTCAATGGCAGAATTGATCTTTCTCAAGCTGAGAGCGTAGCGGAGTTGGTTTCTGCTCAGTCGGTTCAAGCTTCTCAAGCAGCGCTGGCAGGTTTACAAGGTAAGTTGGCGAGCCCGATTCGCCAATTGCGAGCTACCTGTTTGGATATTTTGGCCGAAGTAGAAGCCAGAATTGATTTTGAGGATGATCTACCACCGTTAGATGAGGTAGAAATACAATTACAAATTACTCAGGTCTTAAAATCTGTAGAGCAAATCTTAGCGACTGCTGATCGCGGGGAGTTGTTACGTAGTGGGATCAAAGTGGCAATTGTGGGTTGTCCTAATGTGGGGAAATCTAGTTTGCTCAACGCCTGGAGCCGTAGCGATCGCGCTATCGTTACCGAATTACCAGGGACTACTCGCGATGTCATCGAATCCACTTTGGTTGTTGGTGGAGTCCCTATCCAGGTACTAGACACCGCAGGAATTCGCGATACCGAGGACACCGTAGAAAAAATTGGTGTAGAACGCTCTCGAAAGGCAGCTGAATCGGCTGATCTTATTCTGTTGACTATTGATGCTAGTCAAGGTTGGACAAGCCAAGACGAACAGATTTATCAACAAGTTAAAGAGCGATCGCTAATTTTGGTAATAAATAAAATTGATCTAGCACCTGCGGATAATATTACTCTTCCCCAAGCAATTAAGCATTATGTAAGTACTGCCGCGTCATCAGGGCAAGGTATTGGCGATCTGGAAACGGCTATCCTTCAGGCAGTTCAAACAGGAGCAATTCAACTTAGTAACACTGACTTGGCAATAAACCAGCGTCAAGCAGCCACTCTTAACCGGGCGCATAATTCTTTATTGCAAGTACACACCACTATTAGCGATAATTTGCCCCTAGATTTTTGGACAATTGATCTTAGAGCAGCAATTCAAGCTTTGGGCGAAATTACAGGAGAAGGTGTCACCGAGTCAGTGCTAGATAGGATTTTCAGCCGTTTTTGTATTGGTAAGTAAAAGAATATTGGTGATGATTTAGTGATGAAACCATCATATTTGACAAATCTCCTCTTTTGGTGAGTAGAGAAGAGTGTGGTACCTTATACTAACAATGGTTAAAGTTTTGTTAATATCGATACAAAAATTAGGCGTTTGAGAGAGGAAACACCATGAGCGATAAAAAAGTAGTAATTTCACCTTCCATTTTGTCAGCTGATTTCAGCCGTTTGGGCGAAGAGATCCAAGCTGTAGATAAAGCTGGTGCAGACTGGATCCATGTAGACGTTATGGATGGCAGATTTGTTCCTAACATTACCATCGGCCCCCTAATCGTCGATGCAATTCGTCCTCACACCAAGAAGCCTTTAGACGTTCACTTGATGATCGTCGAACCAGAAAAGTATGTTGCGGACTTTGCTAAAGCTGGTGCCGACATTATCTCCGTTCATGCAGAGCATAATGCATCCCCTCATTTGCACCGTACTCTATGCCAAATTCGTGAGCTAGGCAAAAAGTCTGGAGTAGTTCTTAACCCTTCTACTTCTCTAGACATCATCGAATATGTTTTGCCTGTGTGTGACCTCATCTTGATCATGAGCGTCAACCCTGGTTTTGGTGGTCAAAGCTTTATTTCTGATGTAGTGCCCAAAATCGCTAAACTACGTCAAATGTGTGACGAAAGAGGTCTAGATCCTTGGATCGAAGTTGACGGTGGACTAAAGGCTCACAACACCTGGCAAGTACTTGAAGCTGGAGCTAATGCAATTGTTGCTGGTTCTGCTGTATTCAAAGCACCTGATTATGCAGAAGCAATCGAAGGTATTCGTAACAGTAAACGCCCTGAATTAGCAACTGTTTAGTATTACTAAT
>CAZSEZ010000245.1:0-5598 GCA_964606015.1 uncultured bacterium | reverse complement strand
CACGGCAAAAATACCATTAACTAAAAAGTCCATAGCATCGGACACACCCTTAAAACCACCCTCGTCGTAAATATCAGACATCTCCAGGAAAACAGGAGCCATAACTTCCCAGAATAAACCTAAATTAGAGTAGTAAGAAAGTCGTCTCACCTGCTCGATAAACATCTCAGGAAAAAGCTTGTACATCCCTGACATAACAGGGTTACCTTTAAAGTAGGCTTTGATCGCCCGATCTGCGTTAGTCTTATATTCTTCGGTATCTAAATAAGCATCAAATTTACCCAAGCCCATATCTCTACCGTGCCAGAACATTGCTCGCATACAAGCCTCGGCGAACTCCATATTGATGCGATCGTGCCATAAATGATGGAATAGTTTGGGCATTTTACGCGTTTTGCCCTTTTCCATAAACTCAATTAGTTCTGGATGAGCCGATCCTTGACCACGCCATACAGGCAAATCTGCATCTTTTCCTGCATAGTGATTTGGTAAGTCTAAATAGGATTTGGGGAGAAAATACTTAAAAAAAGGCAGAGGATTTAGAAATACTCGCTCTGCAATGTAAAGTAAATCCCGCCAATAAAAATCCATCGGGATGGCATAAGCCTTGTAAATCCCAATGATTTGCATCAAATTTTCTGGAGTATCAGGCAGCATTGAGCCACCTGCTTCCAGACGATGAATTACCTCAGCAAAAGGATGGGTTGAGGGAGGCAATTTGGTTTGCTTAATCGGTGTTTGGGTCATTTGTTGATAGTTAAGTGTTAATTGCTGATAGATAGCTAATAATCAAATCAATTGTGGAGATACAAAATCTTTTGCCGTAAGATCTCTCTTCTCCTCAGTACTTGTCTAAAGTTAATAATTTTCAATTATCAATTGTTCGTGCTCCATTGCAATCTGCTCGGTTTGATAGGGGTTAATTGCTAGCTGATTTGTTGTGGGTTCGCTCCAACGCAATAACCAATTAGGCTGAATTCCGAGAAATAAAATGATTGCAATGAGCACAAATGCAGGGATAGATTCAGACTTTAAAACCGAGGGATAGTAAGAGAGTTTATTATCTAGCTTGCCGAAACAAGTACGGTTGAGCAAGATTACAAAATAAACCGCAGTCAAACCAGAAGCAATGATGCAAAGCAAGGTAGGCACGGGAAACATACTGAAACTACCCTGGAAAATAATAAATTCTGCAACAAACCCTACCAATCCAGGAATCCCCGCACTTGCCATCCCAGCTGTAATCAGTAAAGCACTAGTCAAAGGCAAACCACGAATTGGGTTCATCAAGCCATTAAGAACATCGAGATCGCGCGTACCCACTTTGCGCTCGACAATACCGACCAGATGGAACAGCAATGCCAAAATCAGACCGTGACCGATCATCTGGGCAACAGCACCCAAAATACTCAACTCTGTACCAGCAGCAGCAGCAACTAGAATATAGCCCATGTGACCAATGGAACTATATGCCACCATTCTTTTAATATCTCTTTGAGCGATCGCACTAAATGCACCATACAAGACACTCACCGTGCCAATAATCGCCAACCCAGGAGCCACAACAGTCCAAGCATCGGGGAAAAGCTGCAAGCCAAAACGAATTAGACCATAAGTTCCTAATTTAGCAAAGATTCCCCCCAGTAGAATCGTGACCGCAGGAGAAGCTTCTGTATAAGCATCAGGCAACCAGGTATGTAGAGGAACCAAAGGAATTTTGATGCCAAAACCTACGAGTAGAACAGTAAGTAAAATTAGCTGAGTCGTCAGAGATAAACTTTGAGTACTAATTGAGTCATAGTCAAATGCCACTGTTTCATTAAGAAAACCAATACCCAAGAAAGCTGCCAGAACTAAAAATCCCGACACAGCAGTATAAATCAAGAACTTCGTAGATGCGTAACCTCTTTTCTCACCACCCCAAATGGCAATCATTAAGTAGAAAGGAATCAACTCCAACTCATAAAAAATGATAAAGAGTAAAAGATTTTGGGCTACCAAAGCACCCGTAATCCCAGCGTTGATTAACAGAAGCAAAGAATAGTAAAGTCGGGGGCGTTGAACATTTTCCCCAATACTGTAAATAGCAATGATCGTTAGGAAACTATTGAGCACTAGCAGAGGTAGAGATAATCCATCCACTGCTAAGCTATAACTGACACCAATTTGTTCAAGCCAGGGCAAATATTCACTAAATTGCCATCCCGAAGTACTCAGATCGAATTGACTAAGTAACCACAAAGAGTAAGCAAAAATAACAACTGCAAAAACGGTAGTTAGCTGCCTGAGCTTATTTGATCCAATTTTTCCTGGTACAAAACCAACAATCAGAGCAGCAATTATTGGGATCCAAAGTAAGAGACTGAGCATTTTTTATTTTTCTAGATTAGGCTGTTGAGTATTTATAGGTTGCTTTTTTTGTTGATTGTTCACTATTGATTTGTTGATAGAGGCAAAGCTATTGATATTTGAGCCAGAAAGCGCCCCTATTAAGAAACCAGTAAAAAATTCAATGAGCCATTAACCACTCACAAAATTTAAAAAATATTGGACATGAAAGGTAAGCAAGCAAGACCGACAAACAGACCTACACCCAAGAGAATTGATAAAACATAAGACTGGACATTACCAGAGGTGTTGTACTTGAGGGTTTCACCACTAAAAATAGTTGCGATACCAACAAAGTTCACCAAGCCATCTACAAAGTAGCGATCAAACCAATAAACTACCTTCGAAACCAAGCCAACAACAAACACGATAGTAATGCGGTAGAGTTCTGCAGTGTAAAGATCGTAAGCGAAGAAATCCTGAACTGCTTTAGGCTTGAGTTGAATGGGTTTAGCAATTTTCTCGTTGAGATAAATGTAAGCTGCTGCGCCTGAACCAACAAGCGTCGAAACCAGAAGAGAGACAACTACCGTAGTATCCAAATTTAGAAACTCAGGCAGCCAGCCCCATTTGTAGAGCAAGATTGGGACATGAAGTGCAAACCCCATCACAAAAGTCATCGGTAAAACCAATGCCCATAGACCTTCTGGTGACCTAACCATCATCGGTTTAATCTCACCACCAAAAATCAAACTAAATTCTCTAATTAAACTAAAAGAAGTTAGTCCATTAACCAAGACAAGAACGACTGTCAGTAGAGGGTTAATGCTCAGTAAATTATTTGCCAACTCGGTAAGCGTCCAGAAACATCCCATTGGGGGAAATGCCACTAAGGAAGCTGCGCCAACTAAATAGCAAATCCCTGTAATAGGGCGACGCGACCACAATCCACCGTATTGAGTTAAGTCTTGAGTAATTGTATTGAGAACAACGCTACCAATACTCAGCACTAATAAAGACATCGCGATCGCATAAGTAAAGAGCAATCTGAGTGCGACATCCCCCTGCTGTGTACCCACGGCGATAAAAACTAATCCCATATAAGCACTGACAGAGTAAGAAAGAGAGCGCTTAATATCTATTTGGGCGATCGCAATTAAACTAGCACCAATTGCAGTTACAGCACCCACTCCAATCATAAAATTACAAGCAAAAGGAGAAAGAGCTAATACTGGTTGCAATTTAATCAAAACCCAAGCTCCCGTCGAAACGACTATGGTATTCCGCATAATTGTCGCTGGCATCGGACCTTCCATCGCTTCATCTAGCCAAAGATGTAGAGGAAACTGAGCGCACTTACCCAAAGGACCTGAAATCAGAGCCAAACAGAGTAACGTCGCCAATCGAGGATCAACAGTTGCAGTTTCTGCCCACTGAGCCAATTCACTATAGTTCCAAGTTCCCGCCAAGGGTAACAATGCCACAACGCCCATCAACAAGATCAAATCTCCTACCCTTTTGGTTAGGAAGGCGTCCCTTGCCCCAGTAATTACCAGAGATTGATTAAACCACAAACCAATTAACAGATAAGTCCCCAAGGTTAGGATTTCTAGCACAACGTAACTAAAAAATAGCGAGTTACACAGCACCAAAGTAGACATCCCTGCCTCAAACAAGGCGATCAGAGAGTAAAATCTTGCCCAACCCCAGTCCATTTCCATGTAACCAATAGCATAGATCTGGGCGACAAAATTTAAACCTGCAATTAACAGCAGCGCGGAGACAGTAACCGTAGAGACTTCGATATCAAAAGTTATATTTAAGCCCGCAGCATCTAGCCACTGAAATGATAGGTACTTAGCAGGCTGTTGCCAAACCTCTTTCAAAGCCAACAAACTATGAATCAACGCCATCAAAGTCATTATCGTATTGAGATAGCCTGATGGTCGAGGTCCCGTATTTTTGATGATTCCTGGTGACCAAGGTATAGCTAGAGCAACCCCAATAAGAGCATATAGAGGAACTAGCCAAACAGATTGACTAAAGATTTCAGGCATTGATTTTTCAGTGTGATGTGTAGCTTGTTGATTGATTAGAATCTATTATAAACATAAGACAATGCTTGATGAAATAAAATTGCCTGATTTAAGCGATAAGTTAGGCGGGCGCCAATTAGAGGAAGAGATAAGCTCGTAAAAAATCAAGCAAGAGTATACTCAACGCCAAAAAAATGAACCAGAGACTAGAATTACATAACTAGTCATCAAAAAACATCAAACCAAGCATGGATTTATTGCGATCGCTCCCAATTGGACTTTATCTCGAACAACCAGTTACTTGGCTCCACAAGATCGACCCCAGAGTCAAATTGGTTTGGTTAATGACTTTTTTAGCGGCTCCTTTGTTAGCTAATCCTTACTGGAGGATAGGCTTAGTTATTCTGTTAGTTTTACTAACTCTATCTGCTGCAATTCCCCTCAGAGTTTGGAAGCAGCAAATGGGCTGGCTACTTACTATTTCAGTTTTGGTATTTATCATTACTGCGATCGCACCTGATGGCCTGGCAATTACCCATCAACCGAGAATCCCTACAAGCGATTTAGAACTACCGCAACCCACAGATTATAAGTATGTCCTAATCGATTTAGGTAGATTTAGTGTGACTCGTCGCTCTTTAGATGTAGCAGTCAGAGTAGGAACTTTGGTTTTTACTTTGATCTACAGCACCAACCTATATTTATTAACTACTGCCCCTGAAGAAATCACCGCAGGCTTGGAAGATCTAATGAGTCCTCTGCGCCGTCTCAAGATACCTGTCACGGAAATTGCCTTAACTCTGACTCTTTCTCTACGCTTTATTCCTTTAGTTCTCGAAGAAGTCCAAAACTTAGTCCGTTCTATCAGTACAAGAGCGATCGACTGGAAAAAACTAGGGATTCGTCGCAGTTTCCAGGTTTGGTTAATTGTGGCAGAAAAATTATTGGAAAATCTCTTAACGCGAGCCGAACAAATCGCAACGGCAATGGATATTCGCGGCTTCACTAGCCCTAACGAACACAAAGTACAGTGGCATCAACTTAAGTTACGTTGGCGTGATTGGATCGCGTTGGGAACTTTGATTCCTTTTTGGTTTGCTCGAATTGCGATCGGCGGAATATTCTGAGATTTGAGAGATCTATGCGATCGCTGTATCATCAAGCCTCAACAGAAGACGCTTAAAATTAACGATTTGATTTAAGCTCTAATTTCAGAACTTTATTAGTTTTAGAT
>CAZSEZ010000244.1:0-5639 GCA_964606015.1 uncultured bacterium | reverse complement strand
CCTAGTTATCGAATATGAACTAGGGCTCTCTCCTTTTTTTATTTAGTATTTAGTTGGATTTTTAGAGATTGAATTGATTTTTCATTAATAAAGTTTTTGCTACAAATAATTTTTGGGACTCTTATCAAATCAAGCTTGATTTCATCTATGGTGCGTGTTATCAGATTGTGGCTTGACGGTCCGACTATAACTGTATGTGCTGTGCGTAGTAAGGCTAACAATTTTGATTTTTCTGTGGAAACTGCAGTTAGTACCAAGAGATTTTCTCCCATTTGGCTTTGAACGATACTACTTGCTATTTTCAGAATACTTTCGCTTAGGCTGACTATTCCAACACAGGCTTGAGGTGGTAGCTTTTTGATGATTTCTAGCTCCTGGCTGTAGTCGTAGATGTCTACTGGGATGATGCGAAAAGAATCTGAGGGGATAACTTCAACCACACTTTTAATAAAGTAATGATTTGTGATAATTGTTCCGAAATTTATCTTAGAACATAGCTCTGCTAATTCTTCTAGGGGAACTAATTTTATGGGAATATTGATTAACTTTGATAGTTCTATTTCCATCACTTTTCCTTCGTTAATATTTTTTTGAGGAACGGTGACAAAAATACGTTGATTGCACTGAATGCGCCAATCAATTTCTTCTATTAGTAATTCACGAACTTGATTAAGGTTTACTCCGAGTTGCAATAAGTTATCGATACTCTCTCTAATAATTTGATTACTATCTTCTTGATCTATCCGTAATAGTTGATGGTTTCGGGATATATTTTTAGAAGTGTCTTTGACGTAAATTCCTGAACCAGCAACTGATTCTACCAAACCTGTTTCTTCTAGATTTTGGTACACTTTGCTAATTGTGTTGCGGTGCAGTCCCGTGATCATAGCTAACTGCCTCGTACTAGGGAGACGTTGATTAGCTGGATATTGACCAGAAGCGATCGCAAATTGGATTTGATCGAAAAGTTGTTTAGAAGCGGGAATTTCGCTATCTAACTGAATTTGAAAATCCAGCATTGTTATTTTTAGATAAATTATTCATTTTTTTTTGTTGAGCTAATTATAAGCTCAAATGAACTTTCCCCTAAGATGAAGAAGTAAAACGCTCTATACTCAAACTATATAGTGTCTTCCTTTTCTAGTTTGGAGTCAGCTCTCAAACACTATTTTGGTTATGATTGCTTTCGCCCAGGACAAAAACAAATTATTCAGGAAGCAATTGACAATCGAGATTTATTGGTAATCATGCCGACAGGAGGCGGGAAATCTCTCTGTTTTCAGTTACCTGCGTTGCTGAAGCCTGGTTTGATGATTGTTGTTTCGCCTTTAATTGCCTTGATGCAAGATCAGGTTGATTCGCTTCTGGATAATGGCATAGCAGCGACTTTTCTTAACAGTACTTTAGAGAGTCACCAAGAAGCTTCGCGCCAGCAAGCTATCTTACAAGGAAAAATCAAACTTTTATACGTTGCTCCTGAGAGATTACTTAATCAACGCTTTAGTTATTTTTTACATCAACTTGTGACTTCTGTCGGGGTCAGTGCGCTTGCTATTGATGAGGCTCATTGTGTTTCTGAATGGGGACATGATTTTCGTCCTGAGTACTCTCAATTACAACAATTGCGTCATAAATATCCTCAAATTCCGATTATTGCGTTGACTGCTACCGCAACTAGAAGAGTTCAACAAGATATTATCCAGCAGTTACAGCTTCACCAACCGCAAATTCATCTGGCTAGCTTTAATCGTCCCAATATTAAGTACGAGGTAAGAGACAAGGATAATCAGAGTTACTATAATCTGCTGAAAACAATTAGACAGCAATCTGGTTCGGTAATTATTTACTGTCTGAGTAGACGAAAAGTAGAAGAAATCGCTTCTAAGCTAAAGAATGATGGCATTGAAGCATTACCCTATCATGCTGGTTTAAGCGATCGCGAAAGAGCTACCAATCAGACCCATTTTTTGCGAGATGATACCAGAGTGATTGTTGCTACTATTGCCTTTGGTATGGGTATCAATAAACCAGATGTCAGGTTTGTGATTCACTATGATTTACCCCGATCGCTAGAGAGTTTTTACCAAGAATCGGGTCGAGCAGGCAGAGACGGCGAACCAGCTAATTCTTTGCTGTTTTTTAATCTTGGGGATCTCAAGAAAATTGATTATTTGATTGCTCAAAAACCAGATCCAAACGAACAGCGCATTGCCAAGCAGCAACTAAACCAGGTGATTGACTATGCAGAAGGAACTAGCTGTCGGCGCACAATTATTTTGGGTTATTTTGGCGAAAGATTTGTCGGGAACTGTCAAAACTGTGATAATTGCCTGAATCCTCAAGCTACTGAGGATTGGACAATTGAAGCCCAAAAATTTCTCTCTTGTGTGGCTCGTTGCGAACAAAAATTTGGTATGAGGCATATCATCGATGTTTTACGTGGTTCTCGCAGCCAAAAAGTGACTAAATATGGACACCATTTGTTGTCTACTCACGGTATTGGTAAAGATAAAACTCTTGATGATTGGAAAAAGTTAACCAGGGCTTTGCTTCATCAAGGATTGCTCGCCGAAAGCGACGATGGTTATCGAGTTCTCAAGCTTAATAAGCAGAGTTGGGAGATTTTGCGCCAAAAGAGAACTGTTATTCTCACTGTCAATAAGCGATCGCAGTCTTCTTCAGAAAAAGTGGATAGTCCTCGTCAAATGGAAGCAGCAATTCTTTATGACAAGCTCAAAGTTCTGCGTAAGCAACTCGCTGATTTACAAGCGGTTCCTCCCTATGTGATTTTTGCTGATACAACCCTCAAAGTAATGGCTCAAGTTCAACCACAGAATGCAGCCCAACTGAGTCAAATATCAGGGATCAATCCTCACAAGCTAGAACAATATGGAGAACAGTTTTTAGAGTTGATTGGGGATTTTACCCAGTCTTTAGATTTGCCAAATTCTCTACCCAATAAAAGCCAGATGGTAACTCTTGGTCTACATCAAAAAGGTTTAGATATCAAGGAAATTGCTCAACAAAGAGGTTATGCCCATAGTACGGTTGTTGGCCACTTGAGTGAGCTGTTGGCAATGAACCAGCCTGTAGCTCTCAATGATTTGGTAGAGCCAGATCGACAAAAAATAATCATTGCCGAAATTACGAAATATGGCGATCGCTCCTTAAGTCTTTTAAAAGATAAATTAGATCGTTCCTATACCTTCGATGAGCTAAAACTAGTTCGAGGTTGGTGGAGAAGTCAGCAGAACTAAAAAACCGCATTACTAACTCCAACCTAGTATTAAGACACTTAGTTAAATTAGGCTCTGATAGTGCAGAATTTGCTAGACTAAACTAAAGATAAAAGTACTAGAGTACTAAGTAAGTATGGCAAATCTCAATGTAATTAACTTGGTTGGTCGGGCAGGTGCCGAACCAGACATAGTTCATTTTGCCTCTGGCAGTGTAGTTTGTAAGCTGCCAATGGCCGTAAATCGTCCTGTGAAGGATGCTCCTCCAGATTGGTTTAATCTAGAAATGTGGGGTAATACCGCAAAAGTAGCAGGAAACTTTGTTCACAAAGGTAGTTTGATCGGAATCAAAGGTTCGCTAAAAATTGAAACCTGGACTGATAAAAGTACAGGAAGAGAACGCTCTAAACCTGTGATTAGAGTTGACCGTTTGGAGTTATTAGGTTCTAAGCGAGATACTGATCCTAATGCTGTTAGTGGCTATAGTGGTGGTGGTGAATTTTAGGCGGTTTGGAATCATTTAATGAAGGAAAAAAGTTGGCTGTGGATCTTGGGTCTGGCAGCTATTTTTTTGTGTAGCTTTAACCTTGGGGCTTTGCCCCTTAGAGATTGGGATGAGGGGATTGTTGCTACTGTTGCTAGAGAGATATCTCGCGCTGATTTACAAAACCTGGTTTGGTTATTTCCCATAAATCCGGATGGTTCACCATATTGGAATAAACCGCCCCTAGTTCACGATCTGATTGCTCTTAGCTACAGTATTTTCGGAGTTAGCGAGTGGAGTAGTCGGATCGTCCCTAGTTTAATGGCTGCTGCTGGTGTACCTCTGGTTTATCTAATTGGCAAAGAGATTTTTACTCGTCAGCGTCCTGCTCTACTCAGTGCAGTTGTCTATCTGACTCTGATTCCTGTGGTTCGTCATCAGCGATTAGCTATGTTAGATGGTGCGATCACCACGGAGTTTTGTTTTGGGGTTTGGTGCTGGTTACGATTGCGCCACAAGCAAAATCTCCAGTTATTGAGTTTCTTGTTAGGACTGGGTTTTAGCTTACTGAGTTTGACCAAGGGGATTGCGATCGCGATCTTGCTTTATGGAATTTTGGGCTTATTTGTGATCGCTAATAATCAAATCTCAAACAGTATTGGCAGCTTAAATGTAGTTAGTTTTCTTCTGGGTTTGGTTCCAGGTTTTGCCTGGTATGGTTTGCAGTATTTGCGCTATGGACAAGATTTCATTAGTTATAACCTGGGTACGCAGACTTTCAAACGAGCGATCGAGATAGTAGAAAATAATTCACAACCGATTTGGTATTATCTCCTAGAGCTACTCAAATATAGTTTGCCGTGGCTAATTTTTTTGCCTGGCGGGATTGCCAGTGCTTTTGGTGAACGTAAATCAACCTGGGCGAAACTAAGCCTGATTTGGTTTGGTGTCTATCTTTTAGTTATATCTGTCATGACTACCAAATTACCTTGGTATATCATGCCGATTTATCCTGCTGTTTCTTTATTGGTCGGTGTTGAGCTAGAGAGAGTCATTCTGGAGCAAAAGTCTCAAGCTACTCGCGAATCAAGTCCTCGTAAGGTTAATAGAGTCTATTTGGTTAGTTTGCTATTTTGTGGAATAGTTTTTTGCTTAGCAACTGTCTATTTATTGTTTATTCAACCACGTGATTATGGTCTAATTGCGATCGCGTCAATTTTAAGTTTTACTTTTATACTGGCAGGAGTTTTATTTCGGCAAAGCTCAAAATATTTTATTGTTGTTCTGGCTGTCGGTTTATATAGCGCACTATTAAGCTTATTTATTACTCCTCACGCTATTTGGGAGCTAGCAGAAAGTTATCCTGTAAAACCAGTGGCCCAATTAGTCAAGAATAATACTCCTACAGGAGCAATTGTTTATACTAACTATCCTCTAAACCGACCCTCACTCAATTTTTATAGTGGTCGATTAGTGATTCCTTGGGAGTCTCAAAATCCTACTTCCCTAGATACTATAAATAAACCGCTTTATCTTCTCCAAAATGAAGAATTACCTTTGATTAAAGAAGGCCTAACTATTGCTCAGATGAACCAATGGCAGCTAACAAAAATTATTGCTGAATGATTACTTGGAAAGGTTTGCTGATAATTGCTAATTATCTGAATAATTAACTAATTTAAATTTTTTTAGAAATTAAGAAGAAGGTAGTTCTAGCTGATTAACTTCCTTATAAGCTATATAGCTTCCCTTCCGATATTGCTTTGCCAATAACATCGCTTGATTAGCATGACGGAGCAAATTTTCATTACTACTATTGTCTTTGGGATATACAGTAATCCCGATACTAGTAGAAACTGCAATGATCTCTGTTTCAAGGACAATTGGTGTTGTCACTGCTTCTAAAATTCTAGCGATGA
>CAZSEZ010000243.1:0-5677 GCA_964606015.1 uncultured bacterium | reverse complement strand
ATGTGTTGATGCTGCCTTCAAAGAATGTCCTAACGTATATCCGTAGCGCTATATTTTTGGACCTGTAACAGCGTTTAGTTAACTTGAACCACAGTAAGAAATACAGTCGCCATGACTGATGCTGCGATAGTAAGAGAACTTTTGCTGGAAATATTTTACTCACACTCACTTTATGTTGGTAGTTTTGACCGTGGGGATGACAAGTAATCTATACAAATTGCTATGTATGGATTCGGACATTCATGTTTTACAGAAAATAGGAACGATTTTTAGTGACCTGGTTAAGGAAAAAATGAGATTTCTAAGTATTGCAATACTTACTCGATTAGTCATTTCAAAACAGCCAATTTGCAAGAAAAGAAGCTAGCCGCGATGTATAACAACCTGTTTAGCTCCCTTTATCACCCCACAGTATTTTGGTTAATCTAACTGAAAATCAACATAAAACAGAAGAAACTCTGCAATCACTTTCTTCTGTTATTTCATAACTGCACAATGTCCCTCTCCCACATGACCCAAACCAACTAAAGCTTTAGTCAATTTTCTTTGGTTTTCTGAGGATAGTTTTTGAGATAGAGCAGCATCATCTATGATTAAGCTGCCATTAGATGCAAGTTGTGCCAAAGGCTCAAAGCCCAAAGCACCTACATTAATCGCGTCATCGGGACTAGCCTCACCATCACCAAATACATGGTCGAAATGAAGGGTTGTTTCCAATTCTCCTGGGGAGTTTTCAGTTACAAATCCCTTACGTTCATCCCCTATGTATTCACCACAGAGATACTGGATAGGACGATTGAGGCTAATATTGAAGCTAACTGTCTGACTATCCTTAGTAGCTGTTCCCTGCATAACCATTGTTTTGCCTGCTAGGGAAGAGTTTGCACCCGCAGTATCGATTTGCCAAGCCATTGCGTTATAAAAACCGGGATTTACCTCCGCATTAGCCACCAAAATAGGTGCTGCATCTGCTTCCCCCTCAGCTAAATCTACAACTTGGGGAGTATCTACTAAAGAAATTTTGGACTGATACTTTAAATTGTCCAGAGCATCTGCCTCTGTCTTTGTAGGGTCAAAGGCACCATTCATTTGATAGGCCGTGACTTTGGCTAGATTTACATCCAGACGATCAAAACTCATTGTCCAGCCGTCTTTAGTAACAAAACCCTGACGAACAAAGTCCTCTCCATTGGCTACTAAACTTAAAGTACCTTTATCTTGATTACTGTGCGCAACATCTTGATGATGATGGTGAGCAACAATAGAGGTGTTGCCAGCAATTTCTGCTGCTCCATTTTCACTAAAACTTGCTATTAGTAAAGATGAAAAAGCCAAGGCACTAAATTTAACAAAATTTTTGTTCATGACACCTTTCTACAATGTTCAATTAAGGCGCTTAAGCCTTTAATTGAACACTAAATCAAAGAACTTCACTCTGTCTTTTACTTAACACTTTATTAATGAGTATCAGACATCGAAGGTAAGATAAAAGCTGTAGATTGTTTAATAGTTCTAGAACGTTCTCGATAAGGGACTTTTCCTTCCGGTGTAGTAATGTATTGCTCGATAAACTCCAAGAGTTCGGGTGCAGACTCAACAGGAGCAAGTTGGCTAAAAATATAGGTCAGCTTATCATCACCAGCCAGAGTAGCCGTACAAGAACGAAGACAAGCAGCCATACAGGAAGCAGGCTTAATTTTTACAAGCTCTTTCCAATCACACTTCTCCAATTCTTTCTCTAACTCTTGAATCAGGTATTCTCCTCCTGAAAGTCCATTTTTTTTATTTCTATCCTCAGAAAATCGACAGAAACTGCAAACAGACAAAGTATGTTTAGTCATAGTATTTCTCTTGAAAATAAATGAATTAAATTTTCGCTAGGTGTAGATAATTTGCTGGTGACTAAATACTTTGCTTTCAATATTTGCTAACTATAGTTTTGAAACTCTGTAACAGGCTTATAAGTACCGAACAATCTATCCCACCAATCAATCGCTACCCCAAAATTACTAGCCGATTGATTTTTTTGATGGTGAACATAGTGAATGGGCATCTTCATCCAAAAACATTTCTGAGGGGCATCATGTTGAATTTGGTGAGCATAGGAAGCAAAAGCAGCAAAAGCTACAGTCCCAGAAATCATAATGATTCCGACGGATACAGATATAAGAAAAGCTGGCAAAACCAACAATGAGACCAAACTAAAATCAAGAAAATCACCGATAAAGCCTTTGGTTGTATTACTTCGATGATGATTGGGATGTTTAATTAGCCCATTGCCAAATTTCGGATAGAGGTGCATGAAACGATGGACCCAATACTCAAGAAAGCTGCCGAAAATAAATGCCAAGATGAAACCGAAGAATAAATACATATAGTTAATTTGATTGGTTTTATAGTTGCAAGATAAACAATTGATACAGTAAACGTCAGTCAGATAAACTGCGTTCTATATCACGGATACTACTACGGACAGCTTCGAGATGTAAAACGAGTCATTTAGGGTTAGCACATTTGCGATCGCACACCAGCCTTGGGGATCGGAAATAAACCTTAGTTCATTGATAAATTCCTCCTGGAGGTGAAATATTCAGCTGAAACTCCGACTCGCGCTGCTGAATCTGCTGAAAACAGTTAGGAGGATAAACAGCCATATTTTGCAGTAAAGCAAGGCAAATGCTGTCATTCTCTTTGATTAGTAGAAGTATCTCTTTTTCTGGATCATAGTCGCGTACTTTGTCCATAAGCAGTTCGATTGCTGTATTTTTTAAATTGAGTAGCCGTAAATACTGTCCAACCTCCAATTCATTCAGAAAGTGTGATTCGTACTCAACTAGATCGAACTTCCAATCAACAGATTCAATATCCTCAACAGCCAGACGGCATACCACTATGCCTTGACCCTGAGTGATAAACCCTTGCCATGCAATGTGTCCCAGGGACAAAAAATTTTCTCGAATAAATAGGGACTGCCAATTGTTACCACTGTTTTGCCAAATACTATTTTTGTGCAGCATTGATGCCCTCTTGCAATTTTTTCGTCACGTTCACCATATTTTTCAACTCAGGAATTAACTTCTTTCAACGTCTTGTTTTCAGTTCGTATTCGGGATTAACCCAAGCTTGCTATGGGGGCAAATTAGCAGTAACAGTTCACAATTGCTCTAAAACTTGTTAGGTGTTCAGAAACACTGGCTTACTTTCATTAGTACCTTAAGCTTCCTTCCTAGCTTGCAACCTATAGTTGGTATCAGCAATTTCTGATAGGGTTCGGGGGCTTCTAAGGCTATTCCAAACTGACAGTACATCCACAGTCAAATGAAATAACATTACAAACTTCTCTACATAAACAGAGGTTACTGAAAACCCCTAGCCTTGCCCACAATTCAATAACTAATTCTTTGCGATGCTTCAGTTACAGAGCGATTTTAAGTTGCCCTTGAATATTGCTTAAACGCTATCCAACTTCCCGATAAAATCCAAAACTCAGAATACACGGCTACAGCATAGACAATATCAGATATGCTCAAAACAACATTGAGATAACTGCTGGTTAAATCCCCGAAAACTTTATTGAATACTTACTCAGGAGTTCGCCGTAGAGACACCTTCAGTGCAGTGAAATAACAACTACTATTTTTTGCAGTCAAAAAGCATTTAAACATCTGTACCTCGCAGATTGGTTTGTTTTTTCGTATTAGTATCGGCGGGCATCCTGACTTAGAGGTTTCAGAAATAATTCGCGTTTCCTTACGTCTTGTATCAACGCGGGGTTACTTACCTCATTACAGTTGCGGGACAGCGTTGGATTTACACCAAACTTTCCCCATTACTTCTAATGGCTGATCTCCACTAGAACCGAAGAACTTAGGGATAATCATACCCTTAATTAGAACAATTTTAGAAAAGAGATTGGGTTTGATAGTGCCTGTAAACCTTAGAATTCAGCACGTAAAATTTTGAGAATTAGCTGATGTCACACAGATGAACTAGCATCACCCAGCACACTTGTGATCACGGCATATACCCAAGCAGTAATTTAGGATGGAAAAAGCCAAGTTTCAGTCCAGAAAAATGCAGGAATCCAAATCTAAACCAGAACTTGCGATCGCAACTGTTGTTGCTATTGTTGGCACTTTCGTGGTTAATTCTCTATCGAACTTATTTCCTTTAGGTGGTCAGAACGTTGGGGAAATCGCAAACACACTACTGGCTGGTGTACTGATTACGCCTGCTAACTATGCCTTTATTATTTGGGGCATAATTTATGTAGGGTTAATTGCCTACAGTATCTATCAACTGCAACCCACTCAACAGAAAAACCCTAAATTCTGGTACTCGAACAAACTGTTAATAGTTGCTTGTATCGCCCAAATAATTTGGATTTTTTGTTTCACCTTAAAACTATTTACACTTTCGATTCTGCCTATGCTGGTGATTTTGCTGTCGCTGATGAGTATTTACATAAATCTGGGACTTGGCAAAACCCGACCTTCTTGGAAAGAGCGTTGGTTCGTACACATCCCCTTGAGTATCTACACTGCTTGGATTTCTGTTGCCACTATCGTTAATATCGCCAGTGCGCTTTATGCAGCTGATTGGCATGGCTTGGGTCTTAGTGATGTTCTCTGGACAGCAATCATGATGATCGTAGGTGGATTAGTGGCAGGTTATGTGGCTCTGATTAATGGAGATGTTCCATTTGTGCTGGTTTTTGCCTGGGCGTATACTGCGATCGCCGTTCGTCATTCTGACATTTCAGTCATTTGGATTACCTCTGCTGTCATAACTTTGCTACTACTCGGACTACTTGCCACAACGCGATTATTACAACCTCGTAAAACCTAAATCACTAGCAACGACACAACCCTGGCAGAAGATTTTGAGATGACGCATCTTTCTCTACAGTTCTAGCTACAAAAGCGGCAAAACCAATAATTTTCCGTCTCAAGCAAAAGCTTCAAAAGCAAGCACCATAAGACTTCAGCAAACAAAGGTTCGGTTTTTACTACTGATTTTCATCAAGGATCGTATTGCACAGCAACTTTCAGTTTTGTTAGCTTGATTAAAGATTGAGTTACAAAAGTTAACAAAAGTCTAGGATTTATCATAAAAGACCAGTACGAAAAATAATGACCTATACAACCAACGCGATCGCACAATCTACAAACGTATTTGACGCAGTTACCAATGCCCAGACTGCCTTCGCTAATCTCAGTACTGACGAAAAGTTAGGTTTATTATGGGTTATCTACAACAACTTGGGCGGTGCAATCACCCCAGCAGCGACAGGTGCAGCTAGAACAGAATTTATTGCTGGTTTACTAGATCAAGTTTCATCCTTATCTCACGAACAGCAACTCCAGTTCATGCGCGATCTAACCAACAAAACTAATACTCCTCTAACTCGCGCTTATGGTGTTTTTAGCAATAACAACAAATTAGCTTTTTGGTATCAACTTGCCGAAGGCATGACAACAGGCGAGATTGTTCCAGTCCCTAATTTTTACAAATTATCAAGTGCTGGTTCCAATGTTTTCCAGCAAATTGCCCAATTAGATTTTGGTCAACAAATTACCCTACTACGCAACTTCGTAGTGGCAATGGGTGCAGATCCTCTTTTTGCGTAACTAGTTTAAAGCCCATGATGCAAACTCAGACAAACGATCTAGAGTCT
>CAZSEZ010000242.1:0-5773 GCA_964606015.1 uncultured bacterium | reverse complement strand
GAAGTATCCTCCTACACTAATAGTGCGATCGCTACAGGAGGAGGCATTATCCAAAAGCCAGTTAACTGGAGCTATTTACGTCAAGGACTAGTTGTTTGGCTCGATGTCGAACCTGAAACCTTAAAAAGACGTTTAGCCAGAGACCGAAACCGCCCCTTAGCTGCGAAACTAGAATCTCTACTCCAAGAGCGTCGTCCTCTCTATGCTCAAGCAGATATGCAAATTCAAACCTCGGGTCTGATATCACCCGAACAAGTAGCAAACCGCATTATCAGCCGTATTCCCGAATTCATTAAGCCAGAATTCCTTCAGCAGGACGAAAGATAAGGAATACAAAGTAAATAACTACTAACTACTAGCCACTAACCGTTTAGATGAGTCACGAAAGCGAACACATCCCAGAAGCTATAGCCAACCGAGTCCAAGTCCTTAGTGAGGCTTTGCCCTACATCCAGAGATTTGCCGATCGCACGATTGTCATCAAATACGGTGGTGCAGCCATGAAAGATGGCAAGCTGAAAGTAGAGGTAGTCCGAGATATTGTCTTTCTTTCTAGTGTCGGGATGCGCCCTGTAGTGGTACACGGTGGCGGGCCTGAAATTAATACTTGGTTGCAAAAGGTAAGTATTGAGCCAAAATTTAAAGACGGTCTCAGAGTGACTGACGCCGAGACGATGGATATTGTGGAAATGGTCTTGGTAGGTAGAGTCAACAAAGAACTGGTTTCTTTGGCCAATCAGTCTGGAGGGTTAGCCGTAGGACTTTGTGGTAAAGATGGCAACCTCATCAAAGCTCGTCCTATAGACAAAAAAGGAGTTGGCTTTGTCGGCGAAATTACCAGCATCAATGAAGACTTAATTATGTCTTTGGTAGACAGTGGCTATGTGCCGATCATCTCTAGTGTAGCGACAGACGAAAATGGCCAAGCCTACAATATCAATGCAGATACAGTAGCGGGAGAAGTGGCTGCTGCTTTGCAAGCAGAAAAATTAATTCTGTTGACTGATACCCTAGGAATTCTCAAAGACTATCACGATCATTCAACTCTTATTGATCATCTAGATATTCAGAAGGCTAGAGATCTAATCGAAACTGGTATTGTCTCTGGCGGAATGATCCCCAAAGTATCGTGTTGTATTCGTTCTTTAGCGCAAGGAGTTAAGGCAGCCCACATCATAGATGGTAGGATACCTCACGCCTTGTTACTCGAAATCTTTACCGATGAAGGTATTGGTTCGATGATTATCGCTTCAGAACTCTTGGGTGATTGACACTACCAAGTGTTAGTAGCTGAAGATAACTCTGACATTACCTCTAGGAGTTCTAACTTTTCTGGTTTTGCCAGAATAATGATCGTAGTGTCCTCGAACCCTACGATTATTGTATTGATGATGATTTGGGCGAGAATGAGGATGATGGTGATGGTCTCGGCCATGAGGATGGCGGTGTCCACTTTGACCATGATAGTGGTAATGACCATTATTCCCTTGGTGGTAGTTATGTCTACGCCCGTGTCTTACATGGTTGTAGTCATATTCATGACTACGACGATAGTCCGCAGGAGAGGGAATATGATGACGTGGCGTTACTTTCAAAGAACGTAAACGTTGACCTCTTCTATGTTGGTGATGATGTCCTCCATGGTGATTATGATGATAATTGTGGTGTTTATGGTGAGCCTCAGCTACTGTGCCCATACCAACTACCAAGCCACAGTCCAGAACTATAGGCGCAAGCAATTTTGATACTTTTCGAGTGATGTCCATGATGATCTCAAGTGTGGTGTTATATGCATACATTTATCCATGAAAATACGGACGTCCACAAAAGCAAAAAGTTTCTTGATAATTTTTTCTGCTGAGAATGTTTGGGACTCTAAGCGATCGCTTAGTCATACATCACTTGTCAGTACTATGTTTCAGGCTATGCTCTAGAATTAAACAATATAGGTGATTTCCTAGTTTTTATGAGATTCTATTCACCTGAAGAGAAGCATTCGCAGAATTGTTTGCTTTTGTAAAGTTGGAATATTAGCTGTCAGTAAATGCAGACCAATTAAGTTGTGAAGGATTTAAGCAGAAGTGTCTCTCCATGAGGATTGGAGAGTATCATTTGTTTGGCTAGAGAAGTTTTGAGTATCTGCCGAAAGAAAAAATCTAACTTTCAAGATTTGATTTTCTGGGCTTGTGGCCTGTCGATATCTTCAATCTTAGGTTTGGCGGATCAGGCTAATATTTGATTCCAATCAATTACAGCTAAGCTCTCATAAGCTGGTTTTGCAAATAGATAACCCTGAAAGAGATTAATCCCAAGATCTCTTAAAGCTTCAAGTTCATTTTTTGTTTCAACGCCTTCAGCTATTACCTTGATTCCTAATTCTTGGCAGGTTGCAATTACACCTCTAACGATGGCATATTTACGATTATTTTTGTCGATGTCACGGATGAGATACATATCAAGTTTCAGGATATTGACATCAAGCTCTGCAAGCATGTTTAGTCCAGAAAACCCCGCCCCAAAGTCATCCAATGCTGTCGTAAATCCAATTTCTTGATAATGCAAAAAAATTGATTTTAAGTGAGCAATATCTTTAACTTTTTCGGATTCTATTACTTCGAACATGATCCGTTCAGCGGGAAACCCAAATTCCTCGGCTGCTGCAAGAGTTGTCCGAATGCATAATTCTGGTTTATATACAGCATTTGGCATGAAGTTGATGCTGAGTATGCAAGGCATGTTTAAGCGTGCAGCAAGATTTACTGCTTTTACTCGACAGGTTTGATCGAAAGCATAACGATTGCTGTCATTAACGTGTTTAAAGACTGTAGCTGCTGGTTTATCCCCTAAGCCCCGAACCAGAGATTCGTAGGCGAAGATGGTTTGTGATGATATGTCTACTATGGGTTGAAATGCCATCGTAAAGTCGAAGCCCAAACCAGCTCCATGCAGACACTCATTGCATGCAATATCACGGTAATTCTGTAACTGAGACATCTTAGTGATTGCTAACTTTTTCTACTAAATCCATATTCAAAAAGGAACACCTAACGGAGTCTACACGTATTTTTGTTATTTGTGAATCTCCTGTTTGATACTTCGTGCTTATTCAATATGATTCCTGGGATTTATTGACTACAATCTATTGGAGTTTTGTTTGCCAGGTTAAGCTATGAGATAGAGCCTAAGTTCCAAAGATTAAGTTAACAGTAGAAAGTTAGAGGATTGCATTATCGGTATGATTGTCAGTTATTTTTGTAACTTCTTGGCATCAGATTAAATAATTTTTAGTTTTATTTATGTCGCTGGATTATTAGTGGTGATCATTCCTCTGGTGATGTATTGCTGAGTGATCACTGAGCCAGTTGCAACTATCGAATCTTTGGGGATGGTTGAGCCTTGTAACTATGATTAACTTTGACTAGAAAGGATAATTTTATATGACTCTGGATTATTAGACATAGGTGCAAGTATTAACGTCTTGGCTCTGCTGTGGTAGCTAACTTGTGTCATCCCGCAAGTGGCTTTTGTCACTATAACCAAACTTTTATACATCAGGTTTAGACAGTGATTTTAGGTAAACGATTTTATCAGCACCAGTAGCGTAGAAATCTCTAATCTTCGCTTCCTCTGTGTAACCACTCTTGAGGTAAAACTTTCTTGCGTATTCAAAGTCTTCAGTACCAGAAGTTTCGACTAGCAGTATCCGTTCACCACGATTGGCCAGCATCTGCTCAATGTATTTGAGTAGTGTTCTACCGCGTCCTTGTCTCTGATGCTCAGGGTGGATAGCAATTAGATATAGATTCCACGTGCCTTCAGTCATTCGTTCCGGCGCCACGTATGCCATACCTACTAGGCCGTTATCGTCATCAGTGATCCAGAAGTCATTATTATCACTATTGCCATCGAAATGCAGAGCAAGCATTTGTGAGAGTTTGTCTACTTGGCTTGCCTCGAATAGCTCAGTCGCCTCAGCTAAGGCAATCAGTGCAGAGATATCATCGGGTGTTGTCGGTCGAATCATAGCGAACTCCATATACGTGTAAAACCGTTCAGCTGTTGAAAGTAAAATTACAACAGTTGTTATGTCTGAAGTAAAAATAACAACTGTTGTGATAAGGTGTCAAGATGATTATTTCATGGTGCTGTAAACCGAGGAGAATTATGGGGTTTGATGATCGTCGTATTGAAGTCGCTCAAGCAGCATGGCAGGTTATTGTTCGGGAAGGATTAGATCGCGCCAGTATGCGTGCGATCGCTCAAGAGCTTGGTTCTTCGACTGGGGTCGTCACCCACTACTTTCGAGACAAAGACGCACTTATTTTGTTTGCTTTGGAGCAAGTTTTTGAAAATACCGTAGAAGAAATGAAAGCTTGTATCGAACAATGGCAAGGGCTTGAGAGACTAGAGAAAATGATTTTTTTAGCTCTTCCGATGGAGTCTATTGATAGAGATGATTGGAAGGTTTGGGTGGCATTTTTAGGTTATTCGATAGGGCGTGAACACTTAGTTCAGGAACATCGGAAACGCTATGAATCTCTACGTCAGATTATCCACCAGGAGTTAGCTAATTTACAACGAGCTGAGCTGATTCGAGGTGATCTGGATTTAAGCTTTGAAGCTAATGCACTCATCGCGCTAGTGGATGGCATTAGCATTGGGGTTGTCATTTCTCCAGAGCAGTTCTCGGCAGATCAGCAACAATATCTTGTACGACGACACATTGATTCTTTGCGATCATTATTTTGAACAGTAGTAAGTATGTCTTTAACTACTGCCAGCTTGAGAAACGAGGTTGCGTAATTGATAATTGAAAGAAGTATCTGCGATTCAACGGTTTTGCCTAGGTAAAGTGCTAACTTAAGTTCAATCTCAAGTGTTCAAATATCCTTATTTAAAGTCTAATTTCTTGAAAATGTTATTTAGTATAGAATCATAGCTGATTGGTTTGGGATTTAAGCAATCACTACAAGATGAGTAAAGAAGATAAATTATTTTTGATACAGTTCAAAATCACCAGAAGCTCCTGGTTATTCTGACTGCTAATCAATAACAGCAACAGCATCTACCTCAAATAACATGCCAGCCAAAGCTAGCCTGGGAACAGGTACCAAGGTTTGAGCGGGTAGTGACTCACCAAATGTTTCGCGAACATACTGTGTCATTACATCAAGCATTGATGGATCGTAATTGACAACATAGGTATTAAGTTTGGTAACTTGATTTGGTTTTGCTTTAACAGCATCAAGAACTATTAGTAAATTTTTATATGCTTGCTCGACTTGTTTGGCAAAGTCAGGCGATAAATTGCCGTCGCGATCTTCGCCACCTTGTCCCGCTATATAAACGATACTATTGCCACCTTTCGCAACAACGGCATGGCTATAACCATTAGGTTCTGGATCGTATAAACCATCTGGATTTACGATACTTGTTTTTACTGTTGAACTCATTTACTTCTCCCAATTTAGGCTTTAGGATACTGAAATTGTAATCGAGTAGCTAGTAAGGCTTGTTTCTGTCAACTTGTTGCTATTATTTTTTAAGCGAGAAACTTACTTTTCAAGATTTGATTTGGCGCGCTACATTTCATTAATACCCTCTACTAGATCTACAATCTCTGGTAAATCTATGATGAGGATCTTGCGTTTAAGCTACATTGTAAATTAGTAGTATTCTTTGGCTTTTTGGTCTTTATATAAATGTCCTCTTTAGAAAACCGTTTGACTGTATTTCGCAAGTTACCTCTGAGGGCACAATTAGCTATGATTGC
>CAZSEZ010000241.1:0-5790 GCA_964606015.1 uncultured bacterium | reverse complement strand
TACTTGATGTCCAATATGCTTTTAGCAAGTACCCTAATTTGGCAAAAAATAGACATAAGAAAAGGAGTAGCTAACTTAATAACTACTCCGAACAGATGAATATTAAAAATAACAACGACTAGCGACTAGCCAAAGACTTAATTTCAGGGGCTTGCGCTGAAAATAGATCGTAAGGATTAGCAGCAGTTCGTGATTCTTGGATCAAGCTAGGGACTGAATTTCTTAGCAAGGCTGTTAGCTGATGGGTAGAAGAATCATAGATTTGAGTAACTACTTTGGGGTAGAGCCCAATACCAATAATGGGAATCAGCAGACAAGCAATGATAAATACTTCTCTGGGTTCAGCATCAACTAGTTTAGTATATTCCACCAATTCCTCGTTTTCAGGGCCGTATAGCATCTCACGTAGCATAGATAGCAAATAGATAGGAGTGAGAATTACCCCAACCGCCATCAAAGAAACAATGATAATGCGGAAAGTAGGACTGTAAGCATCACTAGTGGCAAAGCCGACAAAAACCATCAACTCTGCTACAAAACCACTCATGCCTGGCAGGGCTAAAGAAGCCATCGAGCAAGTAGTCCACATAGCAAAGACTTTTTTCATTTTTTGTCCGACACCGCCCATTTCATCCAACATTAGAGTATGGGTGCGGTCGTAGGTGGCTCCCACCATAAAGAAGAGACTTGCCCCAATTAAGCCATGAGAGATCATTTGCAACATCGCACCGCTCATTCCTAAATCGGTAAAGGATGCCATACCAATAATGACAAAACCCATATGTGAGATAGACGAGTAGGCAATTTTGCGTTTTAGATTACGTTGGGCAAAAGATGTCAGTGCTGCATAAATGATATTGACCACGCCCAAAATTACTAGTACCGGGGCAATTACAGCGTGGGCATCAGGTAGCATCCCTGCATTCATTCTCAAGAGTGCATAACCCCCCATCTTGAGCAAGATCCCTGCCAATAGCATGTGAGCTGGTGCAGTGGCTTCGCCGTGAGCATCAGGGAGCCAAGTATGAAAAGGAAAGATCGGTAACTTGATGCCGTAGGCAATTAAGAAACCCGTATAAAGCAATAATTGCAACTTAAGTGGATAGTCTTTCGCTGCGATCGCACTCATATCAAAAGTGGTTGCATCGCCATAAAAGGCCATCGTCAAGGCTGCTAGTAAGATAAACAGCGATCCTCCAGCTGTGTAGAGAATAAACTTAGTCGCTGCATAAAGCCTTTTCTTCCCTCCCCATATTGAAAGGATCAAATAGACAGGTACTAGCTCTAATTCCCAAACTAAGAAAAACAGCAACATGTCTTGAACGGCAAAAACGGCAATTTGCCCACCGTACATTGCCAGCATCAAGAAATAAAACAATTTTGGCTTGTAAGTCACTGGCCAAGCTGCCATGATCGCCAGAGTTGTGATAAAGCCTGTTAGCAATACCAAAGGCATGGATAAGCCATCTACTCCAACTGACCAGTTGAGATCTAGTTGAGGTATCCAGCTATAGCTTTCTGTTAGCTGTAGATTTGAGTTACTTAGGTCGAAGCCATTGCAAAAGGCATAAACGATAATTGCAAAATCAACCAGCCCCACTGTCAGGGAATACCAGCGTACGGTTTTACCGTTTTTATCGGGAATAAGAGGTATTAATAAACCCGCAACAATGGGAAATAAAATAGTGGTGGTTAGCCACGGAAAATTCGCCATAAATAAAGTGCAGAAAAAATAAGGGATTTTTGTTATTCGGTTCTTGTTTATATGTTCGAGGGTATTTTCTAAAATGCGGTGTTTTCTTAATGAATTGTTTCGTTAGTTGCAGTATTTCATGAGACAAAGGCGATTTTGGCGATCGCCAAAACTCTTAACTACTTTTTTGAAGAATTTTATCTTCTCTGAAAAGTCCAAGATTATGTGGTCGATTAAGGAGAGTACTTTAATTTGGCTATATCATTGATGTCAATCTAATCCTTATTAAGAAGTCTAAGTAAATTAGATTTAAAATAAACATTTAAAAAGCTGGTATACCAATAAGTCATATCTTGCAATAAGTCAGCCATAATCCCCCTTTTTGTTGTTAATAAGATTATTTGTATGTGAACTTGTAAAGCTAACTAATGTAAACCTAATTAGAGTTTTTGGACTCAGTAATAATCACTTAGAGTACTAGATTTTAAAGGGATATATTGTCTTTACTATAGCAATCTTGATGAGGGTTAATTGGTTCTGCTTGATTGGGAATTGAACTTAAGATAATTACCTATGCTGTCTTGAATATTTTTATGGTTTGATAAGAATTGGCAGAAGATGTGATACAGGGAGCCGATTATTTTTAGTGGTTTAAGTTATAGCCATCAATATGTTTCGATATTGCCAAACTGTTGTTTTTACACAAATTTCTTTAATAAAATTGTAGTTTATTTGATATTGATACTATTCAATAGTCCCACTGAATAATTCATATGAAGGTGTTTTGGCAAAACTAGTTATTGCAATTTGAAACTTTGGTGATCATTCTAGGAATAACTAGAAAGAAAAGACTGGCAGTTAGAGCCTAAACTTTATAAAGCGATTTCACAAGGAAACAGTATTGATTCCCCTTACTGATAGTAGTACAAATAAACTTTAAAAGATAATTACTGATATAGCTACAAAATTGCTGAGTAATTAGCAAAAGTTACAATATTCTGTTACCAATGGCACAAAAGCTTTCCAGACCATGAATGCTAAATTAGATATTAACTATCGTTAAGTACGGAAAATATGACCGATCTCATTTTTTGGCATGGGCTAGCCTCAATATCTTGGCTCAATCCTTTGGTAGCCACTGCCACTGAAGCCGAAATAGAAGCTGAAAGTGGCAGCTTAATCTTGGCTGGAGTACTCCTTAGTCTTGTAATTGTCTACTTTGCTAGCAAGCTAGGAGGTGAGATTTGTGCCCGCATTGATTTACCTCCGGTATTGGGGGAATTAGTAGGAGGGGTTTTAGTAGGGGTATCTGCTTTTAATCTTTTGGTATTTCCAGAGGCGGGTAGCGTAGCTAGTGACTCTTTAGTTATTAACTTTTTGCAGCAAACTGCTGGTCTGACACCAGAAGCTACCAACCATGTTTTTGCTTCCCAGAGCGAAGTCATTTCCCTACTCTCTGAGTTAGGGGTCATTATTCTCTTATTTGAGATTGGTTTAGAATCCGACCTCAAAGAATTAATACGTGTCGGCCCACAAGCTGCCATTGTTGCTGTGGTCGGTGTTGTTGCTCCTTTTGTTATGGGAACAGCTGGTCTGGTTTATTTGTTTGGGGTTGCACCCATCCCCTCAATTTTTGCTGGGGCTGCTCTGACCGCTACTAGTATCGGGATTACTGCAAAAGTCTTGGCAGAGCTGGGACAATTGAGTACTGAAGAAGGACAGATCATCATTGGAGCTGCGGTACTAGATGATATCTTAGGAATCGTTGTTTTAGCGGTTGTTGCTAGCTTGGTAAAAACTGGTGAGATTGTTATTAGTAATGTATTGATTTTAGTTGTCAGTGCGGGAGCATTTTTAATTGGCTCGATTGTGATCGGTCGTTTAGTTAGTCCTTTTATTGTTGGACTAATGAATGAAATGAAAACTCGTGGCGAGGTTCTGCTGACAAGTTTAGTATTTGCGATTGTCCTAGCTTACATAGCCGATGTGATCCAGCTTGAAGCTATTTTGGGCGCTTTTGCCGCAGGTCTAATTTTGGCGGAAACAGATAAACGAAAGGAGTTAGAAGAACAAATTGTTCCTGTTGCTGATGTGTTGGTTCCGATCTTTTTTGTTTGTGTTGGCGCGAAAACTGATGTCAGCGTTCTCAACCCTGCTATTCCCAGTAACCGCGAAGGACTAGCGATCGCATCTTTCTTAATCGTTGTAGCAATGATCGGTAAGGTAATCACTGGTTACACCTTAGTTAATAATCAAGAGGTTAATAAGCTTGCGATTGGTGTAGGAATGATTCCTCGTGGTGAAGTTGGTTTGGTTTTTGCTGGAGTTGGTGCGGCTTCTGGTGCACTCTCTGAATCTACAACTGCAGCAATCATTGTAATGGTAATTGTTACTACTTTTGTGGCTCCTCCTCTACTCCGAATTGTATTTAAAGAACCCGATGAAACGACTGTTAAAACAGAAGGTTAGTCTGGTTTCTATTAATAGTTTAATTTAATTTAATTTGCGATCGCACACTGGACTTTAATTACAGTTGCGATCGCTTTTATCTTTCTGTGATAGTATTAAACGTCTGATTTTCCGCACTCATGTTTGGTAAGGTCTACGGACAAAAATTGTACTGTCTCTTATGCGTCCCTAGCTAGAGGTCTGTCCATATTGGATTATTTAAGAAGATTACAAGGCACAAACTAATTTATGCAAATCTTTTGGCATCACTAACTGGTGCGAATAACTCAGAATATCTACAATTAACTCAGTTGAGTAGGTTCAAAGAATTTGAATTGTTTTTACCCTCGTTTGTTCGAGCTAATGATATTGGGCATAACTCAGTAATTATGAGATTGAAATTTGATGGTCTTTTATCTTATAACTATTGGATAAATTAAGAATGAATGACTATGAAATTGCTTTATAGGATCATATATTGTCTAAGTCAGCAGTGATTCTGAATATTATAGATGTGAGTGTTTTTCTTGTGGTTTTACTAAAATTAGTCTGTTTTATTTGATTTGGCAAAGACTCATGGTAATGGTACGATCACTTATTCACCACTCCAATCTAATCATTCTTGTCAGCTTTAATATAGTAGAGATATGGATCTATAGAAGAACAATCTTTTTCTTTGGTTAAGTGGTTATCCTAGCTGATTTTTTTACAAAAGATTGAGTAAGCTTTTCTTGAGGGTAAAGTCTTAAAATATATGGGTAAGTTCTCGTTGGCTTATGGCACAGTTAATTCATTGAATTCATAAAATGGCGGAATTTTGCAGTATCTATCTTTTTGCAATAGTTATCGTAGAGATATCACTAATAAACTAGCTAGTTAAAGCACTTCCCGTTCCTTGAAACATTAACCAAGACAAGAAAAAATTTGCCACAAAAATAGATAGCAATGCTGTTACAACTGCGGTGGTAGTAGACTGCCCTACTCCTTTTGCCCCACCAGTAGTTGTCATTCCCCAACTACAACCAATCACTGCTACTAAACCACCAAAAACCACTGATTTTACTAAAGCACTGACAACATCCCAAATCTGCATAAAATTGCGAATTGATTCTAGAAAAACTGATTGGGAAATACCATAGAGTAAATCAGAAATAACTAGACCGCCCGTAATACCTACAATCAAAGACAGTAAAGTCAAGATTGGCAACATGACACAGCAAGCTATTACACGGGGTAATACTAGATAATCAATCGGATCTGTTTTGAGGATATAGAGCGCGTCAATTTGTTCTGTAACTCGCATCGTACCGATTTCTGCTGCAAAGGCTGAACCTACCCTGCCTGCAATAACTACTGCAGTTAAGACTGGAGCCAATTCTCTAGTAAGAGCTAAAGCTAGTACACCGCCAACTGCTTGCCCTGCACCAAAATAGAGAAATTCACGAGCTACCTGAATAGTAAAAACCATTCCAACAAAAGCAGCTGTTACTAGAGCAATCCATAAAGAGTCTGGTCCAACTGCTGCCATTTGTTCCATCGTGTTGCGACGATGGATTTTAGCCTTGAGAAGATGGACGATCGCTTGACCCCCAAGCAAGATAGCCGCTAGAAGACGTTCTAGCCAAAGTTTGATTCCACTGTTCAAAGTA
>CAZSEZ010000240.1:0-5795 GCA_964606015.1 uncultured bacterium | reverse complement strand
GATATCTTAAACAGCTAACTGTTGATTTCTTCTTATCTCATCTTTTCAAGATTTATAATCCTCAAAACTGCTCTTTTACCGATGTCTACGCTCTCTTGCGTAAGTACAATGAAGGCAAAACATCATTCCCCGGTATAGAGCTCAAAAGAGCACCTCTATTAGGAATTAGCCTTAAAGAAATTCAGCTGGATGGCTCTAACTTAAGGCGAGCTAATCTGAGGGGTAGTAACCTTAATAATTCTAGTTTGGTGCAAGTTAACTTGGCCTTAGCTAACTTGAGTAAAGCAGTTTTAACAAACAGTAATCTTACAAGGTCTCTCCTAAACTACGCTAATTTACAAGAGGCTCATCTGGATGGGGTGAATTTTAACTCAGCAAAATTACATAATGCAGATTTGAGACGAGCTTATCTCTTGCGTGCTTCTTTTGCTGGTGCTGATTTGCGAGGTGCACAGTTAGATAGTAAGTATGACTATGAAGTCTTTTACAATCAACGTACTATTTTTCCTGAAGGCTTTGACCCGATCGCAGCGGGCAGGAAACTTCGGCAGAAAGTAGAAGCTTCTCAAGGCTAAGTTAAAAACATTTGAGATTAGCTAGGTTTGAAGTAAGTATTGCACTCTTAGGCTTATTGTCCGTCCTGAAGTCTTGCCTGCTCGACTGTTTCAACGGTGACATTTTCTTGATTATTCCGAATTGCGATCGCTTCAATTTTTTGTCTAGCCTGAGTTCTGACAAAGTAAGGGATATTTTTAAGCTTTTGTAGAGCTTCTTTGGTCCAACGTAGTTGATCAATACTCGAGTCAAACATAATTCTCCTAGCCTTAGTTAATAGGTTCTTACACGGTTTGAGGTCATTATGTAGCCATTGTTAGTAATATTTAAGATGGCTCGTTGTCATCATATGGCCTCCAACTTTAGATCTTAGCTATTTCACTTAAGAGATCGCTTCATTGCAATTATTATTGATATTTCCCCATAATATTGGAGAAGTCCAGTTATCTATTGACTGCTCCTTTTACTGCTTTTTTTTGCTACTTTAGTTAATGAATCAAGTTGTTCTCCATTCTGCATTTCAAAAACAATGGCTCAGGTTCACTCAGCCAGAAAAAGTTATTGCGACAAGCTCGATTGACGAAGTTTTAGTCAAATTACAAGAAGTCAATCAATTGGTACAGGAGCAACAACTTTGGGCTGCAGGGTTCTTAAGTTATGAGTCTGCTGCTGCTTTCGATAGAATACTACAAACACATCAAACAACTGATTTTCCTCTATTGTGGTTTGGCTTGTATCAGCAGCCCGAGATAGCAGAGCTGGCAGAGTCTATTGCTGAATTTAATCTCGACTGGCGACCCACTATTACTCAAGAACAATACAATTCTGCGATCGCAAAAATTAAACACTATATTAGTTGTGGAGATACCTATCAAGTAAACTATACGACTCGCCTAGAGGCAGAATTTATGGGAGATCCTTGGCAATATTTTCTGGGTTTAGCCGCAGCACAACAAGCTGATTATGGAGCCTATCTAGAGTTGCCCAACTTTACGATTTGCTCTGCTTCTCCCGAATTATTTTTTACCCTAGATGGCTCAGAGATTGTTTCCCGACCGATGAAGGGAACGGCTGCTAGAGGCTATACTTTGACTGGCGATCGCGCTGTTGCTCAGTGGTTACAAAATTCAGCGAAAAATCAAGCTGAAAATGTGATGATTGTCGATATGATTCGCAACGATTTGGCTAGGATAGCGCGACTGAGTACCGTAGAAGTGTCTAGTTTATTTGAAGTGGAGCAATATCCCACGCTTTGGCAAATGACGTCTACTGTTAAAGCACAAACTAAGGCTTCACTCCCTGAAATTATGCAAGCGCTATTTCCCTGTGCTTCAATTACAGGTGCTCCCAAACCCAGTACGATGCGGATTATTCAGGAGCTAGAACCTAAACCTCGCAAAATATACACGGGAACTATTGGCTATATAAGTCCCAAAAACCAAGCTCAATTTAATGTGGCAATTCGTACTGTCTTATTGGATCGAGTTAGAAATAAGGCAGAATATGGAGTTGGTGGAGGGATTGTTTGGGATTCGGCTTCAGCTAGTGAGTATGAAGAATGTCAAATTAAAGCTCGTGTCTTGCTAAGTAAAATCCAACAATTTGACTTAATAGAAACAATGCTCTGGACTCCTGAATCTGGTTACTTTTTGTTGGATTATCATTTGCAGCGCCTTCAAGATTCGGCACTATATTTTGACTATTCTCTAGATTTAGATCTAATTACCAAAAAATTAATTGCAGTAGCTAATGGCTTAAAAGACTACAGTCACAAAGTCCGCCTTTTAGTCAGTCAACAAGGTAAGATCAAGATCGAATCATCTCCTTTTATGGCAGAGCCTAAAACTCTTAATCTTGTGATCGCAGATAGACCGGTAGACATTAGTAATCCTTTTTTGTATCACAAAACAACAAATAGAAGCTTATATCAGCAGTTTCAACAGTCTAATACTAGCCATGACGATCTGATTTTGTGGAATGAACGTCAAGAAGTGACTGAAACTTGTATTTATAACCTGGTAGTGCAAAAAGATGGTGAGCTACTAACTCCACCCGTAGAGTGTGGTTTGCTGCCAGGAACTATGAGAGCTTATTTACTAGAGCAACAAAAAATTAAGGAAGCTGTTATTAAATTAGCAGACATACAGCAGTGTGAAGCTATTTATCTGATCAATTCGGTTCGTAAGTGGCAACGAGGAATAATCGTTGATTAAAAGTATTTGTGTTTACTCATCAATGCTCTCTATGAGCTGATTAATTTCTTCTACTTCAGCGCTATCGCCTTGTTTTTCATATAGCTCGATCGCTTTTTGCCAACTAGACATTGCTTCCTTCTTTCTCCCTCTAGCTTGCAGCGCAACTCCCAAATTTTGATGGGTTATAGGATTATTCGGTTCTAGTTCTAGTAAACGACGATAAACAACAATTGCTTGAATGTAATCTTGCTGTTGGAGGAGCAAGTTGGCGATTTCTACCTGCGCGATCGCAAGGCTAGGGTTTAGTTCGATCGCTTTACGATAAAGTTTTAAAGCTTCTATATCGTCACCTTGAGATTGAATTAGTTTGGCGATTTGAAAAGGAATCAATTCATTCTCTGGGTCGAGTTGTTGTGCTTTTCTAAGGGTATCGAGAGCTAAGGGTAAGTTTTGTTGGCGTAGATAGAGATTGGCGAGTTTAAGTTTGAGCTGACTATTATCAGGGGATAAAGCGATCGCTTTGTTGATTAATTCAACTGCTTCTGGATATTTGCCCTGTCTACTCAAGGCAGTAGCCGCTAAAGACTGACCCTGTGGGTTATTTGGTTCGATACTATTGATGCGGAGATAAGTCTCTACAACTCTGTCATACTGTTCGTCTCGGAGTAAAACAACGCCTAGGCCTATATGATTTTCGAGTTTTTCGGGGGCTAATTGGATTGCCATCTCATATGCTGCGATCGCCTCTTTGTTATTACCAAAGTTGGCTAAGCTGTAGCCCAAGGCATAATGAAATTCAGCATTATCTGGTTCTATGTTGATTGCTCGCGAATAAGCTCTTATCGCAGCGGAATAATTTTCTAAAGTTGCTTCTAGATAGCCGATTCCAGAGAAAATTTTGGCGTTATCAGGCGCAATACTTGATGCTTGTTGATAAATCGCCAACGCCTGTTCGTATTTTTTGTTTTCAACCAGCTTTTGTCCCTGGATTAAAAGTTCGTCTAACTCTCCTTCCACTATTACTGGATCTGAAGTTAAAATTGGCGTTATCTGTGCTGATACACTCTGTGCAGTTACGCTAGTAACAGTGAGGAACCCCAAGCATAGGCTTAATACGAGAGAAGATGATCGCAATCTCAACATAAATTTTGCTTCAAGACTGAGCTTCCCTAGTATAAAGCGTGCATCATTGAGTTGGCAGGTTTGTCGCCCAAGTAGTTCTAATTCAGATTGTTTTTGGCCTCTTGTGCTACTTGCTCTACTTCATCTTGAGTTAGCTGCTCAATAGTGGCTTGTGCCGTCGTTCCTCCTAATCTGCCTAAAGCTTGTGCCAAGCGGTAGCGAACTTGCCAGTCTTCGTTGCTAGCCATTGGAACTAGAAGGTCGACAGCACGTAGATCTCCCAATTCTCCTAATGCGCCAATGGCAGCAGTTTGTAGGAGATTGTTATCTGATTCGAGAGCTTCTTTGAGTAAGTCAAATCCTTTAGGTTCACCCAATTCTCCTAGGGCAGCGATAATACTAAACTGGATTAGCCATTCAGGAGTTTCGTGATAAAGCTTATCGAGATCGTCATAGGCTTCGGTGAGTTTTAAGCCACCAATCGCATCAGCAGCAGCAGCTTGAACATCAGGCTCGGGATCGTTGAAAAGGCGATCTCGCAACAGAGCTAAACACTCTACTTTATTATTGATGCCTAAAGTATCTAATTGACTAACTGCTGCGTAGCGTACTCTGGTATTATTGTCGTTAATCATCGGCTCAATCAGTCTAAAGGCCGTTGCAACCTCAATTTCTCTGAGTTGATTAATTCCTTTGATGCGATCGCCAAAGTCTGCCGATTGAAGTAATTGCTGGGCGGATTCGGGAGTAATACTCATATATAAAGGCTGCTCTCTAAATTATCTTTGTTATAAGCTTTGATTTCTTCTATTTTAGAAGAGATTTAGACGTTAACATTGATAAATGCTCACCTAATTGAGTACAGATAAAAACTTTTGCTGGAAATCTTTTGAGAGTTGACGAGACATCACATAACTTGGTAGCTCATTCTTCCAGAAAGCAAGGGAAGGGATCCACGTCAAAATCTCTTGGTTGACTTTTGGATTGTAGGTAATGGTGAATACATCAATTTTGTACCAGATCTTTTCCTAACTGGGTTTTACCGTATTGAGTTATGTGGTGGTTTTGGAGGCACGATCAGAAGTAGAGGTGACTCCTTATAATCCACTGATACGATCAAGGATTAGCAAATTCTCATAAATATGAGAATTTGCTGGATAGTTACATAAGTCTCAATTAAACAAATGTGAAATCACTAAAATCTACGGTTGTATTCGAAACTACGGCAATAGTATCTCCAGAGAAAGCAATTTCCGAACCACTACCAGATGGCGTAATGGAATAATCAGAAGCACTTCCAAATGCCTGGAGTAAATCACCTTCAGTATCATTGAAATCTGTAATAGTTACGAAGCCAGAACCAATGTAGTATGGCTCTATAAAATCACCGATTACGAATAAATCTTCTCCCAATCCACCACTGAGAAAGTCAAACTCTCCTGAACCAGGATTGATAACAGCAGGATTTGAACCCACAAGAGTATCGTTTCCAGCACCACCATTGAGGGTATCACTGCCTTCATTTCCTTGGAGAGTATCATTTCCATTATTGCCGGAGAGGATATTGATATCATCATCGCCAATGATAGAGTCTCTTTCTTCTGTGCCATTAACATTGAGGAAGTTTTCTACTTCAAAATTGAGACTACCTAGAACGGGAACATTATTTACTGTTAACTGCTCCAGGGATAAATCTACATCTAAAGCAACTCCGCTAACAACGAGAGCAGCATCAATCTCATTAGTTTGGTTATCTGCACCAATAATTCTTTCTATGCTGCTTAGAGAGTCAGTACTGCCGTCAGCTTTATTGATAATGCCAGTAGGTGTGATAGTAACAGCCTGACCGAAGTTACTATAGTCGACGGTATCATTACCATTACCGCCAATAATAGTATCGTTACCCGCACTACCAAAAGCAAT
>CAZSEZ010000239.1:0-5840 GCA_964606015.1 uncultured bacterium | reverse complement strand
AATTACAATAGCAAAAAAAAGAGTAGATAAACTTTAATTTAAAGCTTTCCACTCCCCTAGATAACAACAATATTCAGTTACTAATAAAGAACTATTTACCCATACCCAATTGTTGCGCTTTTTGGTAAATCTTACCTTCAGTCAACAAAGAAGGAGCAATGACAACATCAACTTCCTGCATTTCTTTGAGATTTTTCGCCCCCAAAGTCCCCATAGAAGTTTGAATTGCGCCCAAAAGATTGTGCGTACCGTCATCTAATTTGGCAGGGCCAACTAAAATCTGTTTGATTGAACCAGTAGTACCAACTTTGATTCGAGTTCCGCGAGGCAAGACAGGACTAGGAGTAGCCATACCCCAGTGATAGTCTCCGCCAGGAGCTTCAGCAGCACGAGCGATCGGAGAACCAATCATAACGGCATCTGCACCACAAGCCAAACACTTACAAATATCTCCACCAGTAACAATTCCCCCATCAGCAATTACAGGAATATATTTACCAGTTTCCTTGAAGAAGTCATCCCTCGCAGCAGCACAATCAGCCGTAGCAGTAGCCTGGGGTACACCTACACCAAGTACACCACGAGAAGTACAAGCAGCACCAGGGCCAATTCCTACGAGAACCGCAGCAGCACCAGCTTTCATTAGTTGCATGGTAACTTCATAGGTTACACAATTGCCCAAAATTACGGGCATAGGCATTTCCTGACAGAATTTTGCCAAGTCCAAGGGGGCAATATTTTCTGGAGAGAGGTGAGCAGTCGAAACAACTGTTGCTTGAATAAATACTAGGTCTGCTCCTGCATCTGCCACTGTTTGACCATACTTACTAGCACCAGCTGGGGTGAGACTTACCGCAGCAACGCCACCAGTAGCTTTAATTTCAGTGATTCTTTTAGTGATCAATTCTGGCTTTATCGGTTCTGCATATAGTTCTTGCATCAAACCGACAAACTCATCTTTTCCAACAGATTCGATACGTTTTAAGATTGGCTCGGGGTCATCATAACGAGTTTGCACTCCTTCTAAATTTAGAACGCCAAGAGAACCTAACTCTGAAAGTAAACCTGCCATTTTGACATCTACTACACCGTCCATCGCACTGGCAATGATGGGAATGCTTCTTTTAATCCCCCCAATCTCCCAAGTAGTATCTGCCAGACTAGGGTCTAGGGTTCTCGCACCTGGTACCAGGGCAATTTCATCAAATCCATAAGCTCTACGAGCTTGTTTTCCACGACCAATTGATATATCCACGCTGTACCTTCTGTTCCCAAAGCTATTAGGATAGGGTATCAAATTTTGGAATTTTTTTGCACCTAATTGATTTTTCTCAGATTACAGTTAGGGCAAACCCTTGATACTACGGGCTTTGTAGAAAGTTTCTAGGCTATCGCGATCGCCGACAAATCGCCAATGCCAGGGTTCATAACTAATTCCTTGAGGATTGTTTCGAGGGAAAGAAAGCTCAAAACTATATTTAGGAGCATTTTTTTGCAGCCAGGCAAAGGCAGCAGTATTTTCAAATTTTTCACTCAAATGAGTAGCAGGAACATTAGCATCTCCAAGGTCGATCGCATAGCCTGTATGGTGCTCACTATATCCAGGAGGCGCACTAACTTCCGCTCTTTTACTAGCTGCTTGAACTCTTTGCTCTTTGATATCAAAAAATAGAGAATCTTGAGTATCCAAAGTCCGAAATCCTGAGATGATGGCCAACTTGATCCCCTGCGCCCTTGCAGATGCTTCCATCTGACGAAACTTATCCGCTGCACTCCGCCGCAGCCTAATTCTCCCATCTCTGCTGATAGCTACTAAATCGCTAGCCTCTGCTTGTTTATAAGGTAAATGACCGAGGACATTCTCTAAATCTTGAATACTAGTCGCGGTGGATTGAGCCTCTTTTTCAGTTGTGGAGTCTGCAACATCTACTTTCTTAGGTTTTACAACCTCTGTAGGCTTTGGAGCTGTAGTTTCCGACGCAGTGTCTACTTTGGGACGACTGAAAAACCAAAAACTACCAGCTAAAATCCCCCCTAACAATAAACCACAAGTCAACAGCAACTTAGGAAGCCCAGAAGATACCCGAGTCGTAGGTTGAGTTATTTCCCTAGTAGCTTCTGGAATATCTTCGATCATTGCCATAGTTTATCGGTTAGTAGATTAGATTGGTTGCCTAATAATTTAGTTGGGTAACTTTTAGCCATTACTTACTGAGTTTTTGACCTCAATCAGCTGCTTCAGTAACGGCTTGAGCTACAGCCTTCGATACTCGAGAGTCAAATACAGAAGGAATAATATGTTCACGATCAAGATCTTGGGGATTGACTAGAGCAGCAATTGCTTTGGCTGCTGACCAACACATATTAATAGTGATCTCGGTTGCCCGACAGTCTAAAGCACCGCGGAATACTCCAGGAAAAGCTAACACATTATTTATCTGATTGGGATAATCACTACGACCTGTTGCCATTACTGCGACATCATCATAAATTAACTCTGGCTGAATTTCAGGAATCGGATTGGCCATTGCAAAAAGAATCGGTTCTTTGGCCATCTTAGATACCATCTCTGGAGTTACAACCCCTGGAGCGCTAACACCGAGAAAAACATCGGCCTCTTTCAAGGCATCTGCGAGAGAGCCTGTTTGACTAACAGCAAACATCTGTTTAGCTGGGTTGAGGTTTTCGCGATCGCTAGAGATAATTCCCTGAGAATCACAAAGTATGATCTGGCTTGCACCTGCTGTTTTAAGCAGTTTGGCGATAGCAATTCCCGCAGCACCAGCTCCATTAATGGCGATTTTAACTGATTCTAGTTCTTTTGCAACCAGTTTGAGCGCATTGTACAGTGCAGCTAGAACTACTATGGCAGTACCGTGTTGATCATCATGAAACACAGGAATATCCAACTCGGTTCTGAGTCTCTGCTCGATTTCAAAACACCGCGGTGCAGCAATATCTTCGAGATTTACCCCACCAAATACAGGAGCAATCCTTTTAACTGTTTCAATAATTTCTTCAGTATCTTGAGTTGCCAAACAGATCGGGAAAGCATCTACTCCAGCAAATTCCTTAAACAATAAAGCTTTTCCCTCCATCACTGGCAAAGCAGCCTCACCACCCAAGTTTCCCAAACCGAGAACTGCACTGCCATCAGTGACTACAGCCACCATATTTTTCTTGACTGTCAAATCATAGACTGATTCTGGATTTTCGGAGATCGCACGACAAATTCTACCCACTCCTGGAGTGTATGCCATCGCCAAATCTGACTGAGAATGTAAAGGCAATTTACTGACTACCTCAATTTTGCCCCCTTGATGAATCGCAAAAGTACGATCTCCATGACTAATTACTCTGACCTTTGGTAAACTCTCAAGAACATCAATGATATTTTCAGCCTGTTCTACACTAGCAGTATCTACAATTAGCTCTCGTTGCGTAAATTTGAGGTTACGCTGCAATAAAGAAATATCTCCCAAACTACCTCCTACTGATGCGATCGCACTCATCACCGAAGCTAGCGATCCGGGGCGATTGGGGATTTCTACAATAATTTGTAAGCTAAAGCTAGAACTAGGGTTTAAATCTACCATTTTTCTCTCTGGGAAGTACTTGAGCCAAAATTTATTCTAATAGCGGATCGTTACTTATCCATTATTTAGCGCTAATCGTTATCAGTTCTTGTTTTACAGTCATTTAGCTATTTCGTCATCTAGGTCATAGAATTTATTCCTTATTTTCTGACTAAACTAATATGCTTCATTCCTTTGTTCCCTCAGATAGATATTTTCCTTATTTGACTTGGCGAGAGATTGCCCAAATGCCAAACAAAGAAAATGTAGTGATTATTCAGCCAGTAGGTGCGATCGAACAACATGGGCATCATCTACCTTTAGTGGTTGATAGTGCCATCAGTGTAGGAGTTTTAGGAAAAGCCCTGGATAAATTACCAATAGAAATTCCTGCCTATGCCTTGCCTTGTCTTTATTACGGTAAATCTAACGAACATGCTGGTTTTCCTGGGACAATTAGCCTGAGTGCAGAGACGTTGCTCGCTGTAATCAAAGAAACTGCTTTGAGCATTTATCAAGCTGGTTTTCGCAAACTGATTTTAATGAATTCGCATGGTGGACAACCACAAATTATGGAAATCGTTGCTAGAGATTTACACCAGGAATATCAAGACTTTCAGGTTTTTCCCTGGTTTACTTGGCGCGTTCCCAATATTGCTTCAGAATTACTGACCCCGAAAGAGTTAGAACTAGGCATCCATGCAGGAGATGCCGAAACCAGCCTCATGCTGGCATTACTTCCAGAACAGGTAAAGATGGATCTAGCGGTTAAAGAATATCCCCGCAATCTGCCACAAAACAGTCTTTTGAGCATGGAAGGCAGCCTACCTTTTTCTTGGCTAACCAGGGAAGTCAGTACCACTGGTACTATGGGCGATGCTACCACTGCCTCCAAAGACAAGGGCGATCACATCTTGGAATCTTTAGCTCAAGGCTGGGTTCAAGCCATCACTGAGGTTTATCATTTTTCTGGCCTGGATAGTTAAGGAATCAGAGAATCTATCCGATAGCATTAGTTACAGCGATGCCATTAACCCAAGACAAAATGCAATCAGGAAAAAAGCAAATCATTGTCATTGGTGCTAGCCGAGGCATTGGAGCATCAGTTGCCACATATTTTGACCAGCAAGGATACCAAATAATTTCAGTTTCTCGGAGTCAACCAGTATCTGGAACATGGGTACAAGCAGATATCTCGACCCCGGAGGGAATTAAAACCGTGGTCAAAGCGGTTGGAAACTCGAAACTAGACGCTCTGCTTTATATGGGGGGAGTTTGGGAAGAGGGTGCGTTTACCGATGCTTATGATTTTTTCCAAAGTCCAGACCAAGAAACTCGTTATGTAATAGCAGTAAATACAATTGCGCCTATTGAACTTACTAAACGACTTGCAAATAATCTCTCTCAAGCTGAAAACCCCCGAGCGATTTTTATAGGGTCCTTAAGCGGTTTAGAAAATCAGGCATCTATTGAAGTAGCCAATACAGCTTCCAAATTTGGCTTGAGAGGGGCTGCACAAGCACTAAAACTAGCATTGAGCGATCGCCATATCGGCATCACCGTTATTAACCCTGGCAACATTGCGACAGAAGAAGTACTTGCAGATATCGAGGAAAGAAGGTTTGCTCCACAAGTAGCAATTCCTCTCACCGACATAGCAGCAACAATTGAATGGATTCTAGGACTATCAAATAGCGTAGATGTAGGGGAAATTAACTTACAGCAAAAGTAATCCATCATCATAAACCAAGTGATCCCAACAATCAGAATAAGTTAAATAGAGGCCAAATATATCGGGAGAAGCAGAGCTTTGTCCGAGAGCAAAAAGTTCAATAAAATACTTCTATAAATTAGCCCTATGGTTAGAGCCTTATGGATTAACTATTTGAGCAATCAATCAAAAAAAATCAGGAAGGTTTACTTATCACAAACTAGAACAATTGCGATCACAAGCTGATAAAGGGAACATAAATTTCCAAAATCATCAACAGTGCAATTGCTCGGCAACTTGGGGGAAGTGAGATAGAAGACCAATATCGAAAATATACTGTGTGGCTCAACAAAAAATCTCCCAAACATAACACTGGCTAATGCTTAGCAAATATTACACTATCTACTTAATTATTACGATAGATTAAAAGATAAGACTAATCCAAAAATATATTATCTAGATTACCATTTTTCACAATTAGCTTCTTATCTCATCTATTTATTTATTTACTTAACTCCTTTCTACTAGATTATAAAGACTTAATTCAATCTCTT
>CAZSEZ010000238.1:0-5861 GCA_964606015.1 uncultured bacterium | reverse complement strand
TGCTATTTACCTGGCTGCTTCTGTCATTTGGCTTAATTGACGACAGACCCTAGTCTTCTTTAAGTCTTATTTTTATTCGCCCAGATGGGAATACTGAAATTACGAGAAGATGATTGCTTTCAGATAACCATCACCATTAGGGTTAATTAAGTTATGAATTTGCTCAACGAAATAATAACTGATTTTAAAGAATGGCGCTGTCAAACATTTGATGATGGCACAAAGATGCATTCTCAAAGATTTTCAGGCAAAATCCATGCCAAACTACGAAAAAACTTTAAAAGCTCTTATAATCAGCTAAACCTTAGGGAGAAAGTAACAATTACAGTTAGTTGCTTTGCTAACTACACCAGTGTTGCTGTTTTTAGTGAACCCTAAAAGTTAGTTCAGAACTGATTTCCTGATTGTAAAAAGAGTGGACACAACGAAGTTAGAACTTTCGTGATATCCACTCGACCTGTTTGATAGTTATTGATTTTCAACTATCAATTATTAATTGAGATTGTCTATTTGATAAACAACATCTCTTGATACTTAGGTAAGGGCCAAAGCTCGTCGGAGACTTCTCCTTCTAAACCATCAGCATATTCTCTAATTTCATCCATCAAAGGACGGATAGTTTTAGCAAAATATTGCATGTGTTCTTCTGTCGAAGCAAAATCTTCTTTGGCTAGGGCATTTTCTAACTTGCCAACTATTTCTACCATGCTATTGATTAGGTTCCCCGCTTTTAGCGCGATCGCATTATTAAAATTAAGACCTAATGCTTGGAAGCTAGTGTTTGCTGTTGCAAGTTTGGAAACATACTCTATTGCTGCTGGGTAAATTAGGGTTTTTGCTATGTCTACCACTAAATTAGCCTCTACCTCCACAGACATAATGTATTGTTCCGCGTAGACTTCAAAGCGACTTTCCAATTCCGTGGGAGAAAGAACTCCTGTTTTTTGGAATAACTCTTCAATGGCAGGATCTTTTAGATATGGGAGAGCATCCGCAGTTGTTGGCAAATTAGCCAAACCCCTTTCTTCTACCGCTGCTTTGTGCCACTCTGAGGAATAACCATCGCCACCGAATACCACTGCACCGCAGTCGGTCATGATTTCTTTGATGACACCAAAAATAGCGGGGTTAAGTTCGCTGCCAGAATCTAGCTCTGTTTCTAATTTATTGGCAATCCAGTTTAAAGAATCAGCCAAAATAGTATTCATCGCAATTAAAGGACCTGCCACAGACTGACCAGAACCCACTGCTCGAAACTCAAAACGGTTGCCAGTAAAGGCAAAAGGCGAAGTCCGATTTCTGTCTCCCGAATCTTTAGTAAAAGTGGGCAGAGTTGATACTCCAAAATCCATAATGCCACTGGGCATTGAACCAGTAAGTTCTCCTTTTTGGATTTGGGCAAACACATCTTCTAGTTGGGTACCAAGATAAACAGAGATAATTGCAGGAGGAGCTTCGTTGGCACCTAAGCGATGGTCGTTACTAGCCGTAGCGACAACTGCCCTTAATAAAGGCCCGTAATTGTAGACACCTCGAATCACCGCAGCACAAAAAGTTAGAAACTGAATATTTTCATGAGGGCTGTCTCCTGGGTTGAGCAAATTGCCGTGAGTAGAGTTTCCTACAGACCAATTGACGTGTTTACCTGAACCATTAATCCCTGCAAAGGGTTTTTCGTGAAGTAGGCAAACAAAACCATGTTTTTTAGCAGTATTCCGCAGAATAGTCATGGTTAGCTGTTGGTGATCTGCAGCAGCATCAGCAGACTCGAAATAAGGTGCTAATTCAAATTGACCAGGAGCCACTTCGTTGTGTCTAGTTTTAGCAGGAATACCCAGACGATACATTTTGCGCTCTACTTCCTGCATAAAGACTTGTACTCGCTCTGGGATCGCCCCAAAGTAATGATCGTCAAATTGCTGACCTTTGGCCGGGACTTTTCCAAACAAAGTTCTACCAGCTAAAAGTAAGTCAGGACGACTATTGGCAAAAACAGCATCTACTAAAAAATATTCTTGTTCTGCGCCACAGCTAGAGCTAACAGGAGCGACTTCGCTACTGCCCATAAGTTTTAAAACTTTTTTGGCAGCTTTATCCATTGCCTCAATAGAGCGTAATAGAGGGATTTTCTTATCTAAAGCTTCTCCCGTCCAGGAAACAAATACTGTAGGGATACAAAGAGTTACGCCGTTGTCAGTTTCCATGACGTAGGCTGGTGAAGTCACATCCCAAGCTGTATAGCCTCTAGCCTCAAAAGTTGAGCGAATGCCACCATTGGGAAAAGAAGAGCCATCTGGTTCGCCTTTGATTAGAGTCTTACCCGAAAATTCTGAGATGACTGTACCGTCACTTTGCACCGAAATAAAACCGTCATGTTTTTCGGCTGTAGCGTTGGTCATGGGATAGAAAACATGGGCATAGTAAAGCGCACCTCTGGATATCGCCCAGTCTTTCATCGCCGCGGCTACTATATCCGCTACAGAAGGGTCGAGTTTGGCATCAGATTTAATGGTTTTTTTTAGAGATTTATAAACTGGCTTGGGTAGACAAGCTTGCATTTTATTCAGACTAAATACATCTGTTGCCCACATATCCTCTAGGGATTCTGGTGGTTTGACAGGAATTGCTTCTCTATGAGTAACTTGATAAATTGCTTGAGCTCTTGGTTCGTATCCCATCTTATTCTTCCTCTTGTTTTGCTTAAGTAACTAAACTATGAAACGGTTACGCTATTTTTACAAGCAAAGATAGTACTTTTACTTGTTAACTTAAAGATGTTTGTCAGGATTCTCTGAATTAGAAAATACTACTTCAATCTTAGTTAATTTTTTAGTAACAAGATAAAGATTTTAGCTAAAAATAAGATTGGTATTGTTGTGAGTAAGTCATGGATTTTGATACCTATAATCTAAAGTTGATTCATAAGCTTAGCTTCTCATGGAGAGCTTGGCCTGTATAATGATTTGCTACTGTAGGGGTGCAGCCTGTCCTCAGCCTGAGCTTCAATATAATTCCTAAAAATAGCCAAATATCAGACCGGTTAAATCTTAAGAAAATCTTCCTTGAGAATAAGTTCGCTTATTGTTTCTAAAGAAAATTCCAGCCTAAATCAATTTGGTCTGAAATTAACTATTTTATCCAGAATAACTCAAAAAATAACTATTATTTAATGTTTTTAGCTATATTCTATACAGAAAATATTTCTTTAATTATTATGCGTGAATAAGCTGGCTAACTATTATGAATCTCTAAAAAGGATTGTTTGCTGGCTAGTCATCAATAGGCTCATATCCCGAAACTCATTTATATATTTCGTTACCTTTCTGAGATAAGTCAAGTATGTGTGTTAGCTCAGGATTGATAAATAATGGTATCTACTTCAATCAGGAATTAACTATCATAGAGTTATCGTTCATCTTTCTTGTAATTGATTAAGTCTCTGGATAGGCTTTGTTAACTGGAAGACGGAAGTAAGGAATATGTAAAAGCATACAAATTCTGAAGGAACGCACCTCATCGTAAGTTCTGCATAAAGAGGTGAAGCTCATGAAATTAATTTATCGAGGAGTAGGATATAACGAAGCAAATTCATATCTTGCAACCTCATTAGTGGAAGCACGAAAGAGAGAAATAATTTATCGTGGTAATTCTCCCATAGGACAAATTAATCCTAAATTTCCCTACTTAAGCTACTTCAAGCAACTGTTTCTCAGATCTAAACTAAAGCTAGTTGGCGACCCGATCGCTTTTTGGTATAACCATAAACGGAAATTTCTCCAAGACTGTTGGAATCTCGATGAGATAAAAAAGTTAGAGCTAGCTTGGGACTTAACTTTGAAGATTGAACGTGATAAACAGTTTAAGCCCAAACAGCAAATAAAACTAAGGTATCGAGGTGTTACTTACTATCGCTAATCAGCGCGATCGCTCCTAGATCATTACTCCTACTTATACGGAGATCGCAAAGTGATTAATAGCGAGAAATTTGAGGAACTTTTTCTTCAGTATGAACTGGGCCGCCAGCAGGTTTATTGCTTCCTGTAAGTTTGGAAATAATGATAAATGCTGCTAACCCGATCAAAGGACTAATCAAAGTCGGAAAGCCATCAAAATCTGCGGTAAAAATGTTGTTGGGTATGTATAGCAAGGTGTTATCAATGCCAAAAGTTGTGGGCATCAAGACAAATAAGATAAGTCTAGTCACAGAGCCTAAAACAATACAAGATAAGGCGCCTTGCCAAGTTGCTTTTTTCCAATAAAGACCTCCTGCTAGAGGAATGAGCAAACCAGCAAACCCTAAATCAAATGCCAGTAACAATAGGACGCCAGTTTGGGGGACTTTTAAGGCAAAAAATACGCCCATAGCGGTAATCACAAAAGCCATCACTCTAGTCAGCAGTAATAATCTGTCTCCTGCTGCACTATGGTCATCATGACGAATACCGATGACATTATGAGCAATAACAGAAGAAGTCCCCAGAATTGCCCCATCAGCAGTGGAGAGAGAAGCTGAAAGAATCGCAATGATTACTAGCAACCCCAAAAGAGGAGGAACAACACCATTTAATAAGGCATAAAGTATGGGGCCTTCCGGAGTAATACCCGCATCGGCCAAAATCTGAGGCGCAGAAAGAGCAATCAAAGAAAACGGAACACCAATAATAATGGTACCAGCGGAACCGATTAAGCAAGCTTTTTGGGCAGTTTCAGGACTTTTCGCCGCAAAAATACGCGCCATAAAATCAATCGCCACAATATCGCCCAAGCCCAATGCTAGTAAAGTTGCCCAGTTAATAGCAGCCCCAGCAGCAGGATCGCTGAGTTGAGCTAGTGCCATCGGGCCAGTATCAGCAGGAATTTCTAATCCAAAGTTAGCAGCCATAAAAATCAGTAGCCCAATTGAACCGACAAATGCGATCGCTACTTGGATAGCATCAGTGTAGGCGACGGCAAATAAGCCACCGCTTGCGGTATAAATAAAAACCGTAATCGCCAGCAGCATTACCCCTGCGGTGTAGGTAGTACCGAGGAAAGTTTGAAAGAGATAACCCCCCGCTACTAGATTTCCTGCCAGTAAGAAAGAAAAACTCAAAACCATAAGCAAAGAAGCAACCACTTCAGTTTTACGGTTGTATTTAACCCGATAGAAATCTGGCAGAGTAATCAACCCCATGCGATTCATCGGTTTCGCAAAAAATAGTGCGGTTAAAAATAAACAGAGAGCCAAACCAATAGGTAAAGATGCTCCAGCCCAGAAGCCAAACTCTGCTGCCAAGTCGGTATTACCTAAAGTTGCATTGGAGTCTACCGATTGTGCCATTAATGTCGCTGCTGCTAAAGGCAGAACTAATCCTCGTCCTGCAACCAAATAGTTTTCGCTATCGCCTTTAACTTGTTTGGCTGCCCACATGCCAATGGCTAAAGTAGCAACCAGAAATAAAATAATTCCCCAAAAAAGAAGTGTTTCTTTCATAAATTACTCCAAGTCAATTTTGACCTTGTCTTATCTGAAAGTTGTGGGAATGGACTGGGAATTAGCTTTGAAAAATACCTTAAGTTGGTAAATCTTAGACCAGTTAAATAAACTTTCCCTTGTTATTTGCTACAGATAATAATTAGAGAGTTACTTCCAACAAATAAAAAAGACAGGAAGCTAGATGCATTGTTTAAAACACCGAAGCCTCCTGGGATCTTTAGGGCTAACGTTAGGTTAGGGAAAAAATCGAAGAATTAATTAGGCCGCTTCCTGCTTCAGGTTCGCTTATCTATTAGCATTGCTATAAATTGCAACTGCAAAGGATTTTTAGAGTTACCTCTCTAATAACTGAAGATATCTATCTCACTAATAAAAAAAAGTATAT
>CAZSEZ010000237.1:0-5920 GCA_964606015.1 uncultured bacterium | reverse complement strand
TCTTGGGGGCTAAGGTTACAAGCGAGACGGTAGTAGGAGATCGCTTTTTCTAGGTAATTCTGTTGTTCTAGTAATTTAGCTAATTCAAAACAAACTATTGGCTGATTAGGATCTATATCCAGAGTCATACAATAGAAAGTAATTGCATGATTCCATTTTTCGGCTTTTTGATGTAGCTGAGCTATTTTGTAGCAAATTTGTGCATTTTCCGAGTCTAATTCGAGAACTTTATAGTAGGAGGTGAGGTTCTCTGGTTCTAAAGCGATCGCTTGCTGATAGCATTCGAGAGCTTCATTGAGTCTTTCTGATGTATCAGAGTCGTCACTTTGAGCTAATTTTTGTAATGACCAACCTAACCTTTGGTATGCATGGGCAAAGTCTTTTTTGAGAGCCAGAAATCCTTGATATGCTGAAACTGCTTCTTTCCACATATCCTGATTCAAATACGACTCTCCTAGATGAAAGTAGCTCCAGCTAAAATCTGGGTTAAGTTCGATCGCTTTTTGCAGCATGCTAATTGCTTCTGACCAATAGCTTTGTTCATTGAGTACCTGACCGAGATGGTGATATGCCCAAGAGTTTTTGTCATCTAACTCTATACAACGGCGAAAAGCATCTGCTGCTCCAGAAAAATCCTTTTGCTCCAATAAAGCTTCCCCAAGATGATAGTGAACCTCCGCATAGTCTGGGCTTAGCTCAATAAATTTTTGATAGAAGGAGGTAGCTTCTGGCCACTGTTGACTTTTTTGGTGGATCTCTCCTAAACGATGATATGTCCAAGCATAATCTGGATTGAGAGCTTGAGTTTGCTCTAGTAATTGGATTGCCGAGTTGGTATCTCCTTGAATAAGAGCAATTTCTCCTAGGCGATAATAACCCTCAAAAGAATTAGGATCTACTTCAATTAGATTTTGAAAGTAATCCTTCGCCACATCGATTTGTTGTCGTTGAAGAGCGATCGCGCCAAGATAATAGTAAGAACGAATTATTTTAGGGGTTTGAGAGAGTGATTGTTCAAGGATAGATTGGGCTTCTGGCCATTGTTGAGTGTGGTAATAAGCCTCCCCCAACTTAAAACATGCTTCTGAGTTTTCTGGTTGAAGTGTGAGCAATTTTTGCCAAGTACTTACCGCAGCTGGCCAATTTTGTTGATTGGTTAATTCATTTGCCATTCTCTGCAATAGCTCGTAGTTATCTGGATGATACTTAAGACCTTGTTGACAATAAGCAACTATTTCATTCGTCGCTTGTGATTGCGCCAAGATTTTAATGGTGCACAGATACAACTCGAGTCTCTGTGGTTCAAGTCTGAGTCCACGACGATAGCATGAGATAGCAGCCTGGATTTTTTGTTGAAGCTCCAAACTTTTTCCTAACTGGAGATATTCTGTCGCTTCAATTCCCTTTGCGTCTAATTTTACTGCTTTGAGCCAATACTGAGTGGCAATTTCATTTTGCCCTGACTGTGTCAACACTCTAGCTAAATTCCGATAAACATTAGCGATTTGAGGATTGAGTTGAATCGATCTTTGGTAGTGTTTAATTGCTAGTTGCCATTCTTTTTGAAGAGCATAGAGACTTCCCAACTGTGCTTGTTGTTGAGCTGATTCTGGCAGTTGTTGCAGTTTAGCTAGCTGTTGCCGCCTTGATTCTGGCGATGATGCTGCGGGACTAAGTCTAAGCTGCTGCGAGGAAGGTGTGTTATTCTCAGCTGTTAGTCTCAGTTGCGATTTGGTAGTTGCAGGAGATAGTTGCTGTTGTTGCAAGCGAATAATTTGACGATAGTAGGTGCTTGCCTCCTGCCAAAATTCTAGTTTTTCGCAAATAATAATTAGCTGTTTGTAGGCAGGTAAACAGCCAGGAATTGCTTTGACTGCCTGTTGGTAAAATTTTAGTGCTTTAACTAAGTTACCTTGTTCTTGATACTGCTGCGCCAGATTGAGACATTGTTCCCCAGAAATCTTATCTATTGACTCAAGCTCATGACCTTGAACTAAGATTTTCTTAGCCAGTTTAGTCTGTCCTAACTTTTGCAAAACTCTAGCTAGGCTAAAATAGGCTGGAGCAAGATCTGGTTTAAGTTTAATTGCTTGTTGAAAGTATTTTGATGCCTGTTGCCACTGTTGTTGATTGGCGTAAAGAGCTCCCATATTGGCGTAGATTTCGGCAAACTCTGGTTCAATTTCTAAAGCTTTGGCATAGGCACCAATCGCATCAGCTAATTTTCCGATCTGTTGTAGCGAATTTCCGACAGTTTTGTGAGCTTCTACTAAATTAGGATCAAGATCTAGCGCTTTATTACAAGCAGTTATCGCCTGATCCCACTGCTGTTCAGACCAGTAAGCTAATCCTTGTTCTAAATAGATACGCGCAATTTCGGGATTTTTAGTAGTCATTTACAGCAGTTGTCTTATCAAAAATTAGGTTAATCAAAAGAATTGTTAGAGATATCCCCAATTCTAGCCAAATTATGAGAAATCGTTTCCGTATTTCTACCTAAATTTTTTCCTGGTTTATTGTTATAAATCAGGATTTCCACAGATCTACTCAAACAAATAAACAAGTTATTACTACATCGATAAATACTTCTAAGTTTTTACTAAGAGATAATGATTTTTCTGAGTAAATTTCTGAGTTAATACGGCATTAGAAATTGCAAAATTAAAGTTATTGCTTATGTTGATTGCATCAGTGCGATCGCTATCTGTGCAAGAGATCTTGTTAAGGATCGGTGTATGATGATTCATTTTTATCTTGTTTTGCTCAAAGACATTGTTGGGTAGATTGCCATAACTTCAAAAAACTTAATACTCTATAGATAGACAGCAAAACTCAACTTCTCGATCTAATGACCAATACCGTCTCCACCGCAAGTCAATCTTATTATCTTGATGAATGGCAAAGGGGTTATGATTCTCAGCCCAATGAATACGACTACGAAATTACAGATATCGAGGGGCAAATTCCTCTAGAACTTACAGGAACTTTGTTTCGCAATGGGCCTGGCCTACTCGATATTGCAGGAACCCCGATCCATCACCCTTTTGATGGTGACGGTATGATTGCCGCATTTTCTTTTAAGGATGGCAAAGCTAGCTTTAGTAATCGCTTTGTGAAGACTCAACCTTATCTCGAAGAACAGGCTGCTCAGAAAATTCTCTATCGTGGGGTTTTTGGAACCCAGAAGCCTGGTGGCTTACTGAGTAATATTTTTGATTTACGTCTAAAGAACATTGCTAATACTAATGTTATCTATTGGGGTGATAAGCTACTTGCTCTTTGGGAAGCTGCTGAGCCTCATAGTCTCAAACCCGATACTTTAGAAACTGTTGGTATTGATTATCTTGATGGTGTTTTGCAACCAGGAGATTCTTTTTCGGCTCATCCCTGGGTAGATCCAAGCTGTGGTATGGATGATGGGGCACCATGTTTGGTGAATTTTGCGATTTCTCCGGGACTATCCAGCAAAATTACGATCTTTGAGCTAGCACCAGATGGCAAGCTACTACGCCGTCATTCTCATAGTATTCCTGGCTTTTCTTTTATCCACGATTTTGCGATTACTCCTAACTACTGCATCTTTTTTCAAAATGCAGTTAACTTTAATCCTTTACCATTTGTTTTTGGTACTCGTGGTGCTGGGGAGTGCGTCGACTTTCAACCCGATAAACCAACTAAAGTCGTGATTATTCCTCGTGATCCTAATAATAAAGAAATCAAGATTTTAGAAGTTAAGTCTGGTTTTGTTTTTCATCATGCCAATGCTTTTGAGCAAGATAAGTCAATTGTGGTTGACTCGATAGCCTATGCTTCTTTGCCTCAGGTACAACCAGAAGCTAATTACAAAGAGGTAGATTTCGATGCCCTCGATCCTGGTCAGCTTTGGCGATTTAACTTTAACCTTGAAACTGGTGTTGTAGAACGCGAGCTAATGGAGCCGATCTGTTGTGAATTCCCCACTATTCATCCTGATAAAGTAGGCAGAGACTATCGTTATCTATACATTGGCGCAGCTCACCAAGATACAGGTCGCAATGCACCTTTACAAGCTATTCTCAAGTTAGATTGGCAGACAAATAAAACTGAATCTCACTCTTTTGCTCCTCATGGATATGTCAGTGAACCGATCTTTGTTCCCAATCCAAATGGTCAAACAGAGGATGCAGGCTGGGTTCTGACTCTAGTTTATGACGGGAAAAATCACCGTTCTACTCTGGCAATTCTTGATTCTGAGAATATCGCAGGAGAAGCTTTGGCATTACTCCATCTCAAGCACCATATTCCTTATGGCTTGCATGGTAGCTGGACAAATGAAGTTTTTAGCTAAGTTGTAGATTCCGCAAATTTTTGAATTTCAGATAATTTAGAGCGATCGCAAATTCTCAAGACAGTAATGCGATCGCTTTATTCTATTCGGTTTTTAATATCTAAATTTAAACGAAAACTATAAAACACCTATATTGAGTTTTCTTTTCAAGATGTAGCTGTATCCAGGACAAAGATTGCAAAGACCATAGAAGTTCATCTTGTTTAAGGTCTGAGTATAGTCAAAATAAAACACAAATAATTTTGATCTTGGCACACAATATTCTTAGCTGGATGGTCATTTTTTCTGATTCCAATAGGTTCAAATAATCATAAGAAAGATTATCCCTAAATATGGTTTAGGTAGAAATTACTGTTGTAGCTGTTTACCTTTAACTTTTCTAGTGACTATGCTTGCAGAATGCGATCGCAACAATATCTCTTGCGTTTTTATAGTTCAAAGTAACTACTTGGAGGTTGACAGTATTTTCCCCTTCATATAGCTGACCTCTATAAAATTTGAGCTTTTTAAGCCTAAAATCCCAGTAATTTCTGCTAGTAAAATACCTTTCTGGAAACGAATGGTTTTTAGGGGCTATTCTTAATATATTATTACAATGGCTCTTTAATAGCATTTACTTAATTGCAATTTGGGCAAATGATAACCTTTTGTTGGTAGTATCTTTTCTGGTTACGAGTAAATCGCAATGTTCCTTCTAAGTGTTAGCTCCAATTTAGTTATATGATCGACAACACGGTAACCGCACCTCAGATTGAAACTGTACTGAAAGCGGAAAACGTCAATGTATACTATGGCGATTTTCTTGCTTTGAAAGGAATCTATCTGGATATTCCCAAGAACCAAGTTTCTGCTTTTATTGGCCCTTCTGGATGTGGTAAGAGTACCTTGCTCCGTTGTTACAACCGACTTAACGATCTGATTCCTATTTTTCGTCTGGAAGGTATGATTTCTTATCGCGATTGTAATTTGTATGGTAAGGAGATTGATCCAGTACAAGTACGTCGTCGTATCGGGATGGTTTTTCAAAGACCCAATCCTTTCCCTAAGTCGATCTATGACAATATTGCTTTTGGTGCCAGAATCAACGGCTATAAAGGTGATATGGATGAACTGGTAGAGCGATCTCTTCGACAAGCTGCTATTTGGGATGAGGTTAAAGATAAACTCAAACAGAGCGGTTTGGCTCTTTCTGGTGGGCAGCAGCAGCGACTTTGTATAGCTAGAGCAGTTGCTTTACAGCCTGACGTTGTTCTGATGGATGAACCCTGTTCTGCATTGGATCCGATTTCTACCCTCAAGGTTGAGGAACTGATTCACGAATTGAAGAAGCAATACACTATTGTCATTGTTACTCACAACATGCAACAAGCATCCCGGGTTGCTGACTACACTGCCTTTTTCAACGTTAAAACGACTGAGCAGGGTAATCGACAGGGTTACTTGGTAGAGTGTGATCGTACTGAAAATATTTTTCAAAATCCCAAGGAAGAAGCCACTATGGAATATATTAGTGGTCGTTTTGGTTAGGCCTATTACACATCTCCAGAATGAAGGACGTACGATCCTTGGTAGGATAGACTGAACCTGAAATCT
>CAZSEZ010000236.1:0-6011 GCA_964606015.1 uncultured bacterium | reverse complement strand
TCAGAAGAAATACTTACTACCACACAATTTAAGTCATTTTCGCTCAGCTATGATTCCTTTGGAAACTGGCTGATGACGAAAACTCTAAAATAAATCAAAGTAAATTTGAACTCATGTCACAATTAGGAAGACGTAAATTTTTGCTCTATGGCTCTACTGGGCTATTAGCGAGCGTTCTACTCAAGGGCTGTGCCGATGGCGGTGGCAGCGGAAGCGAGCAAGCTGGAACTTCTACTACTACAGGTTCTACTTCTGGTGGAGATGGAATCAAAGTTGGTATCCTCCACTCTCTCAGTGGAACGATGGCGATTAGTGAAACCACTGTAGTTGATGCAGAATTACTGGCAATTGAAGAAATCAATGCTGCTGGTGGTGTACTAGGTAAGCAGATTATTCCTGTCCAGGAAGACGGCGCCTCTGATTGGCCTACTTTTGCTGAAAAAGCAGCCAAACTAATCGATCAAGATGAGGTCGTAACTGTTTTTGGTTGTTGGACTTCTGCCAGCCGCAAAGCAGTATTGCCTGTCTTTGAAGAGAAGAAACACATGTTGTGGTACCCAGTCCAGTATGAAGGACAGGAATGCTCCAATAATGTTTTCTATACAGGTGCAGCACCTAACCAACAGATCGAACCTGCTGTTGACTGGCTACTAAAAAATAAAGGCAAAGAATTTTTCTTAGTTGGTTCGGACTATGTATTCCCTCGTACTGCTAACACCATTATCAAGGCGCAACTAGCAGCTAATGGTGGCACTACCGTTGGAGAAGACTATATCCCTCTGGGAGATACAGAAGTAACATCTGTTATTGCCAAGATTAAAAAAGCTCTACCTAATGGTGGGGTTATTTTCAATAGTCTCAATGGTGATACTAACGTTTCCTTCTTTAAACAGTTACAGGGTGAGGGTTTAACTCCTGATAAGTATCCTGTAATGTCCGTTAGTGTGGCAGAAGAAGAAGTTAGACAAATTGGTCCTGAATTCCTCAAAGGACACTATGCTTCTTGGAACTACTACCAAACCGTTGAAAGTCCTGCAAACGACAAGTTTGTTAAAGCTTTTAAAGCAAAATACGGTGAAGATCGCGTAACCAACGATCCTATGGAAGCTGCTTACATCATGGTTTATCTATGGAAGCAAGCAGTAGAGAAAGCAGGAACTACTGATCTAGAAGCAGTTCGTGCAGCAGCAGTTGGCCAAAAGCTTGAAGCACCAGGTGGATTGGTAACTATGCAACCTAACCACCATATTTCCAAGACAGTACGTATCGGGGAAGTCAGAGATGATGGACTGTTTGACGTTGTCTGGGCTACTGATGGTCCTCTAGATCCCGTTCCTTGGAACCAGTTTGTTAAAGAAACCAAAGGTTTCGCTTGTGACTGGACTGACCCAGCTAAGGGCGGTAAATACAAAGAAGCTTAAATTATTAGCTTAATAATTGGTAATTAGCAATCACTTTGAATGAGTGGATTGTTGATTATCAATTTTTTTTGATGGTTGTTAGCTGTGGAGAATCGTGGCGACATTATTATTGGATAGTCTGTTTAAGGGTCTTGGTATTGGCTCTGTACTATTAATTGCGGCATTGGGTCTGGCAATTATTTTTGGTTTGATGGGGGTAATTAACCTAGCTCATGGTGAGCTGATGATGCTGGGAGCATATGCTACTTTTGTCGTCCAAAATATTTTCAAACCTTTGGGAGAGCCTTGGTATAGTTTTTACATCATTGTGGCAATTCCCGTTGCTTTTATCGTGTCGGCGATTGTCGGCTTGATTTTGGAACGAGGGGCGATCCGCTTTCTTTATGGCAGACCTCTAGAGACCTTGCTGGCAACCTGGGGCGTTAGCCTAATATTGCAGCAATTTGTCCGTAGTGTTAGTTGGTTATTGTTTATTTCTATTGGGATTTTTGTTTTATTCTTTTTCGGTGGCCTAAAAATTCTTAAGAGTAAGATTGATTGGGCAAAATTAAAAAATCTAGCGATCGCGATTTTGTTAATCCTTTCAGGAGCGATCGCGACTGTATTTTATAACTTATTAAAAGCAAACTCTGTTTTAACTAAGGCTTGGTTTAGTGCTAGAAATGTCGATGTTACGGCACCAAAATGGCTCAGAGGTGGTATCGATCTTTGGGATATTCGTATGCCTTATAGTCGATTATTTATTATTGCTCTAACAATCATTTGCTTAATCGGGGTTTATCTCTTTTTAGAGCGTTCTACTTGGGGTTTAAAAATTAGAGCTGTTACCCAAAATCGTACCATGAGTTCTTGTTTGGGCATCCCCACCGAGAAAGTAGATACCCTGACTTTTGCTCTGGGGTCTGGACTAGCAGGGATTGCTGGTTGTGCCGTAAGTTTGCTTGGTTCTGTCGGACCGAATACTGGACAAAACTATATTGTCGATACCTTTATGGTTGTTGTCGTTGGTGGCGTTGGCAATCTTCTCGGAACTATCTTGGCTGCCTTGGGGATCGGTACTTTAAATTATTTGATTGGCTCGGGAACTATCGGTACTGTCTTGAGTGACTTGACTGCACCGCAATTTTTGCTTGATTTCTTTGAATTTTTTGCAACTACCAGTATGGCAAAAGTGATGGTATTTGCTTTGATTATTTCCTTCTTGCAAATCAAACCCGCAGGACTGTTTCCACCTAAAGGACGAACAGCCGAACTTTAGTGACCCCCTAAATCAACCAACTAGTTAGTAATGAATCAGCAGTTTAAATGAGTAATCAACCAAGGGTTAAAGTTCAACAGCAAGAACGTAGTAAAAAAATTATCGAAATCGGGATCATTCTGGCCTTAGTCATTTTTATGGCGGTGGTTTTGCCTGCTATTTTGCCTGCTTTTAGGCTACGTTTGATGGGCCGCTTTCTGGCTTTGGCAATTGTCGCTTTGGGCATCGATCTGATTTGGGGTTATACGGGTCTGTTGAGCTTAGGACACGGGATCTTTTTTGCTTTGGGTGGTTATGCTTTGGCGATGCATCTCAGCTTACAAATCCCTGAAGGACAAATTCCTGATTTCTTTACGCTATATGGGGTAAAAGAATTACCACCGATTTGGCAGCCGTTTTACTCTTTTCCCCTAACCATAATTTTGTTAATTGTCATTCCTGGGGTCGTAGCTGGCTTGATTGGTTATCTGGTCTTTCGTAATCGGATCAAAGGGGTTTACTTTTCGATTTTGACTCAAGCTGCCTTGCTGGTTTTCTTTAATTTCTTTAATGGTCAACAAAAGCTAATCAACGGTACCAATGGGCTAAAAACTGACAGTACGAAAATTTTTGGGGCCGCAGTCAGTGCTGCGGGAACTCAGAGAACTTTTTATATCGTCACGGTATTTGCTTTGTTGCTGACTTATTTGCTTTGTCGTTGGTTGACTAGCGGTCGCTTTGGGCGTCTTTTAGTGGCAATTCGGGATGATGAGACTAGGGTCAGGTTTTCTGGTTATGACCCTACAGGTTATAAGGTATTGGTTTTTGCTATTTCTGGAGCGATCGCTGGTGTGGCAGGAGCTTTGTACACAGTACAAACAGGGATTATTACTCCTAGCATTATGAAAGTTGCTTTCTCAATTGAGATGGTGATTTGGGTGGCAGTTGGTGGTAGAGGAACCTTAATTGGCGCGATTATTGGCACCATGTTGGTGCGCTTGGCTCAGACTTTCTTGAGTGAAAGTTATCCTGAGATTTGGCTGTTTTTCCAAGGGGCACTATTCCTGGTTGTTGTAACCGTTTTGCCTGATGGCATTGTGGGTTGGTGGACTGGTTATGGTTGGGATAAATTGCGATCGCTACTTGGTTTAAAACCGAAACTGCTGACTTATCCTAGCTTGGTCGAAAATCCTGACGTTCAACGAGAACGAGAAGAAATAGAAGGGAACTAGCAACTATAAAAATGAGTAAGATTTTAGAAATTGAAAATTTAACAGTCAGTTTTGATGGCTTCAAAGCTCTTAATAATCTCAACTTCAGCATGGATTCAGGGGAGCTGCGAGTAATTATCGGTCCTAATGGTGCAGGAAAAACTACTTTCCTAGATGTAATCACCGGCAAGGTTCAGCCTACCGAAGGTAGGGTCTTATTTAAAGGTAAAAACCTCAAGAAAACGCCAGAATTTAAGATTGCCAGAATGGGGATTGGGCGAAAGTTCCAGACTCCTAGGGTCTATCTCAATTTAACTGTGCGGGAAAATTTAGACCTGGTTTGCAATCAAAATAAAAATGTCTTTTCGACACTCTTCAGTAAAACTAGAAATATTGAACACCGAACTGTTAGTGGCTTGCTAGAAACTATCGGTTTAGATACCAAAGCTGATTCGATGGCTAATTTGCTGTCCCACGGCGAGAAGCAACGCTTAGAAATCGGTATGTTAGTAGCTCAATCTCCCGATTTACTTTTAGTTGACGAACCAGCAGCAGGTCTCACTGATGAAGAAACTGAAAACGTCGGTGCACTTTTACTGTCTTTAGCAGAGAGTCATTCGATCATTGCGATCGAACACGATATGGAATTTGTGCGGCAAATTGCTAACAATCAAGTTACAGTCTTGCATCAAGGAGCGTTGCTTTGTGAAGGCACTATGGATGAAGTGCAGAGCGATCCTAGAGTCATTGAAGTTTATCTAGGGAAAGCCCCCTCCGTTACCCCAGAGCAGATGAATATCCTTCGGATTGCTGCTTCGATGGCTTGGGCTGATGGTAATTTTGCTCCCGAACAGTTGCAGGTAATCTTAACTAAACTGAGTCGCGAGTTTGCCAGCGATCCCGAGCATCGCCTTAGTCTCCAAAAAGAATTGCAAGATTATTTGTCTAAAAATATTCCTCTAGAAGAATTGGTGCCCAAGGTTACTGACTTTAATGAGAAACAGAGAGTTTTGCGCTTGAGTTATGAAATTATTCGTTCTAACGAAATCAACGATCGCGAAGTCGTAGTGTATCAAAAACTCTTGCAATTGCTAGATCTGCCAGAAGATCTGGTTCGAGAAATCGAAACTGAAATAGAAGCCCAATATAGTTAAAGCCCAGCAAAGTCTAAGGTAGTTATTTAACGCTAATCATGACCAATCTTCAACTAGAGCAAGACCCCAGCCTGCAACAAAGTTCGACTCTCAATATTTCTAATCTCAACGTTTACTATGGTGAAAGTCATATTTTACGGAATGTGGATCTGAGCGTTCCTCAGGGTCAGATGGTTTGCTTGATCGGTCGTAATGGCGTGGGCAAGACTACCCTACTCAAAACTATTATGGGCTTGCTAGCTCCGCGTACTGGCGAAGTTGTCTTTAACAACAAACTCATCACTAAACTAACTCCAGACCGTAGGGCAAAACTGGGCATTGGTTATGTGCCCCAAGGGCGAGAAATTATTCCTCGTGTTTCTGTAAGAGATAATCTGATTTTGGGTCTCGAAGCCAAGCCTGAAGGGAGAAAAGGTAATGAGTCGATTCCCGACGCTATTTTCGAGCTGTTTCCTGTTCTCAAAACAATGCTTTCTCGGATGGGTGGGGATTTGAGTGGTGGGCAGCAACAACAACTTGCGATCGCTCGTGCCTTAATGGGAAAACCCCGTTTGCTAGTTTTAGACGAACCCACAGAAGGAATCCAACCCTCGATTATTTTAGAAATCGAAGCTGCTGTTAAAAGAATCATTGCTGAGACAGGGATTTCGGTTCTACTGGTAGAACAACACCTCCATTTTGTGCGTCAAGCAGATAGGTATTACGCCATGCAAAAAGGTGGCATTGTGGCATCTGGCAGTACTGATGAGTTGAGCCAAGAGGTAATTCAAAAATTCCTAGCAGTTTAGGCCAAGCTATAAGAAGTTAGGTAGCAAAAAAAGTGGGCTAAACTGGCTTAGTAATCCCGACTTTCAGAAATGTGAATGCCTTCAGGAAGAACTCACGATCGCATTACTTTATGGTTATTACCGTTTTTAGTGATTTCAGTTCATCTATTCACTAAAGATAGTGATATTACTTTGCTGTGCGCGTGTGGTTTTTTTCTCGG
>CAZSEZ010000235.1:0-6055 GCA_964606015.1 uncultured bacterium | reverse complement strand
CCCAATAAGGTCCAATTAACTTGAATATTTAGCTATATATTTATCAGGTAAATTAAATCCTAAGTCTAGATTTATTAACTAGTGATATTGATTGTATCTTCAATAGTTGTGATGTAAACTTCATTGTATTAGTAAGAAAATGGGCCTTATTTTAGTAGTAGAAGCCTTAGCTTCTCTCAATGTAGACTCCATCATAAAGGTTATCTCATATTGAAATCCTAGAGGCATATTTAAGCTATTTAAGAAAATATAATTTTACTAATACTCAAATTTCCTGGTCACCAATTAGGCTTATTGATTAAAATACTCAACCTTAGGTTTTTTTGCGTTATTGCAAGGTTTAATCTAAATCTATTTCAATGGTTTTACGATCTAGGTTAAATGTTCTGTGAGATATACTTTCGTCGCTTCTTGTCCCACCACAATATTTGATCTTTTGGCTGGCGATAGTTTTACAATCCTTGAGTTTGCGATCGCGATCTTCTGCACAGTATAGTTCCAGTTTCCAATCAGCATCTCTAGATTGTGCTGTTTCAGTGGAAGTTACGTTATAGCTAAATTGACCTGTATTAATAGTCTCCTTAGTATCTCGGTCATAAATTTGGTATTCGATAATGTGTTCACCATCCCTGTTTCCCAACTGAGTCAAGTTGAAATCATTGGAACCTAGGCGAGCTTTTTGATAATTTCTGGTTATTTTGTTCCCTGTTGTCAGATTGATGAGAGTAACTTTGAGCTTTTTTGTTGGTTCAATACTATAGTCAATAAAACGTAAATCAACATCTTGTGCTAAACCAGACCAAAATTCACCAGGACAATCGCCGATGTAACGAGTTAGATGTCGTTTAAAAGTATATTTAAGATCACTGTATTCTATGTGCAAACCAGCTTCTGCATTGGCTTTTTGTGCCAGGATTAAAACAGTCACTAGAGATAGAAAAGTTGGAAGACGTTTCATTTAGATATCATTCTTTTGTGACAACAATTCTAGCTCCTTAATTTTGCAGTTATATCTCGAGTTTACTCAATACTAAAAGCTGTTATATTCTAAATTTCTAGCCAATTAAAACTCAGATTTTGCTATTGCTTCTGCTTATTACAAAGGATTACTCTAGAATACTTTAATTTGATATAAATAACTTGAGCGATAGAAGTTAAGTTTATTATAGTAATTCCAAATGGAATTCTAAGATGGTATTGGCTTGGCCCAAACTATACTCAATTGCTAATTGCTCACACTCTAATAGCTCCACAGCTATTACTTAAAGAAGCGATAAGCCTCATCCTCAGCTCCCCATACGCGATCGCCTTGAGCGTTATAACCACGATCCCAAGTTTCCATGCCATTTTCCGTGAGAAATATGCGATTGGTTACTTTGACTGCACCTCTTAAATTAACGGCGCAGCCTTCGGGTGGCGTTTTCCCCACATAAAGATTGAGATATGGTTGCAAAGTAACGGTACAAACCAGATTACCCAAAGTTGCCCTTGGGATAGGTGTTGTGCTCTCTTGTTGGCAGTAGTTGACCCAAGCTGCCAAATTTTCTGGCTTATAAGAATGAGAGAGAACTATTGCTTTGCCATCGAGCTTGCTAGAAACAATTTCTAAAAACCTTTGACGATAAGGCTGTTGCAAATTACCAACTATACCTTGCTCTTGATAGAGAAAAACGGAATCCGTTGTTGCTGCTTCTGTGACTTGAACAGGGCAGGTAGTCATTTCTACTTTTACTGTAGGTTTGCCCTCTCTAACTACAGTGGCAATCATGACTCCAGACAATCGCCTAACAACCTCATTACGGTGCTCAACTGAATTTGCTAAGGCGACATTGGTAAGTAACAAGCCACTACCCCAAACCAGAATCCCTCTAGTAACTGTTCTTAAATTCATAACTTACGTTCATTGAACATTCAATGAAAAATAGAACTTTAAAAAAGCGATCAGCCTCATTAATAACCCTCCAAATGCGATCGCACAAATAGCCCGATCAACCATCAAAAACTAAATTACCAATTCCGCCATTTACCGGCATCTTTCAAATCATCACTATGCTTCTGGAGTAGGTTTTGATACTGTGCAGAACTTGCCCAACGTTCAATTTCTCTAGCACGAATCACTGGGACAGGGTGACTTAACTGAGAAGTTTGCATAGCGCGGAGTGTCTCTCCAAGACCTTTATTGGTTGCTTTATCATAAGCTCTAGCTTGCTCGATAAAGGCATCTAGGTTTAGTTGAGGTGCCAAAGTCGGTGAACCACCCGCTAACTTCATTAGCACAGACATAATCGTACGAGGATTTTGCGTCGCTAATAAAGCAGCGCGATCGCAACTAAACTCAGCACAACGTACCCATTGCAAGATTCTGTCTTGCATAGACTGAGCCAGTAGTGTCCCCCAACCAGGGATTAAGTTAGTCGCCAACACCATAATATTGGCCATTGTTAGGTAAACCCCATGCTCGCACTTAAGATGACCCAACTCATGAGCAATTACCGCTTGAATTTCTTCAGGAGTGAGCATCTCGATTAGAGATGTATGAAGCATAATAAAAGGCTTCTCCCCCCGCATTGCAAAAGTATAGGCATTAGGAGTAGGATTTTGCTGAACGTAAAGTTGGGGTACTTCTAAATCGAGAACTTTGCACGCATCCAAGAGCAGATTATTAATCTCTGGTAACTGGTTTTGGCTTACCAAAACACTACAGGCAATGTTATTGAGATAGAAAAACTGTTCTCCTACCGAACCGATCGCATTACGAATCAATAGATCAAATCCAGGAATCTGCTTGAGAGCATTAGTTGCTTCCAAATCCAAAGGATGACGAAAACCATCCGCGTTGAGACCAACTAATAATTGCTTTGATAAGTTCATTGCTCGACCTCTAGAAATACAAAATGCTCAGCAAAAATGGTGGTTTCCTAACATTTAATACTGTAGCGACAAAACTATATTTATCTTAAGTAACTTTGGTGGAATTTATCGATACGATGACTTTAATGCTATTTCCTAGCCAGAGAAACACTTATGATAGTAACCGCACCATCGACAACAAATATCGAAGCATGTCGTTTTGGATTGCCTAATATTTGTGGGGCAGAAGCCCAAATTAATGAACTAGTCAACCATAGTGAGCCAGTCTTTAGCGATCGCAGCAATCTTAATTTAGATGATATCAAGGCTGGATTCGCTTGTGCTTTACACATGCATCAACCTACGATCCCCGCAGGTACCAATGGCGAGCTTATCTCGAACCTACAACACATGTTCGAGCATCAAGGAGAAGGAGACAACCATAACGCGAATGTCTTTCTGTGGTGCTATACCCGCATGGCTGACTGGATTAAAGAGTTAGTTACCGAAGGCAAAAATCCCCGAATCATGCTGGATTATTCAGGTAATCTACTCTGGGGTTTACGCCAAATGGGTAGAGATGATGTGATCGATAACCTCAAAAGTATTACCTGCGATGTGCAGTATCAACCCCATGTTGAGTGGCTAGGAACCATGTGGTCACATGCGGTAGTTCCCTCTACGCCTATTCCCGATATCAAACTACAAATTCAAGCCTGGCAACATTATTTTGCTGCTATTTTTGGGCAAGCTGCACTCCAACGAGTTAAAGGTTTTTCCCCTCCAGAAATGCACCTGCCTAACAACCCTGATACGCTCTACGAATATATTAAAGCTCTTAAAGATTGCGGTTATCGTTGGCTTTTGGTGCAAGAACATTCTGTCGAAAGATTAGATGGTTCGGGATTATGGCAGGATGACAAGTATTTGCCTAATCGCCTGATTGCGCGTAACTCTCAAGGGGAAACCATTAGCATTACAGCTTTGATTAAAACCCAAGGCTCTGATACTAAGCTAGTTGCCCAGATGCAACCTTTCCACGAAGCCCAAGATAGAGGCAAACAAAAGCTAGGCGATCGCGAGGTTCCTTGCTGTGTTAGCCAGATTGCTGACGGAGAAAATGGCGGTGTCATGATGAACGAATATGCCCGTGATTTTAAGCCTGTTTGGAATGAAATTAATGGTCAAGGTGTAGTCGGTTTTAACGGGACAGAATATATCGAACTCCTAGAAGCTCAAGGCGTCACAGAAGCCGACTTCCCAGAATGCCAAGCTGTGGGACAACACAAAATCTGGCAAAAAGTTGGCACGGACAATCTCAATCCTGATGCTGTGAATAAAGCTATTGAAGAACTCAAAGCTACTGATCATCAGTTCCACATGGAAGGAGCATCTTGGACAAATGACCTTAGTTGGGTAAAAGGTTATGAAAATGTCCTCGAACCGATGAATAAGTTAAGTGCCATGTTCCACGCTAAATACGATCGCGCTGTGGCAGAAGATCCCTCTATTACCCAAACCAAAGAGTATCTAGAGGCTTTACTTCATTTACTACTGGTTGAAACTAGCTGTTTCCGCTACTGGGGTCAGGGGACTTGGACTGACTATGCCAGAGAGCTATATCGTCGTGGAGAAGCTGCTTTACAGTAATTAGCAGTCTGGCAAAATTATCGTTTAATCTATGCGATCACCCTCCTTATTTTTCTAAGGGGGGTTAATTTTTATAGATACGATTTCTATTGGCTATACTCAGACTAAACTACAAACTTATTTCGCTACTGAGCTCAGAGCAGTCTTTGAATGGTATAGCGCTACGGATATACGTTAGGACATTCTTTGAAGGCAGCATCAACACATTCTCTGAAGTGTACCCCATCGTCAAGACAGCCAAAAAGTAAAATTAAGATAGTAAGCTACAAAGCTTGTTTTCTAGTGCTTTTCCAGTTTCTAGTACTACTAAATATCACCTCCTTCTATAGCAAAATGAACTATTGCTGGTGGTTGATAATCCAAAGACTGATGTAATCTCTGATAGTTGTAGAACGTAAAGTATCAACTTAAGCTCTCACGTGCAGCAAGTACATTTTGATAATCCTTGAGATAGACCTCCTCGTATTTGACACTACGCCACAGACGCTCAACGAAGATATTGTCAAAGACTCTACCTCTCCCATCCTGACTAATCTGAATCTGCTTACTTTTCAAAGCATTGATGAACTTATTCGAAGTGTATTGACTACCTTGATCGGAATTAAAGATTTGTGGTTGCCCCCATTTCCATGACTGCTCCAAAGCTTCCAAGCAAAAGCTGACATCCAAAGTGTTGGATAATTGCCATGCCAAAACAAAACGACTGTACCAATCCATAATTGCTACCAAGTAGACGAAGCCACTGGGCATTCGAATATATGTGATATCACTACACCAGACCTGATTTGGATGATTAACACTTAAGTCTTTCAACAGATATGGATAACGATGATGCTCCTCACTTTGACTTAACTTAGGGCGAGGGTATATTGTCTCTAGACCCATTTTTTTCATCAAACGACGAATCCGTTTGTGATTTACTTGATGCCCTTGGGTTTTTAACCATGCGGTCATTCTCCTGACCCCATAGAATGGGGTTTGAGTGTATTGCTCATCAATCAATTTCATCAATTGCAGATTGTATTCACTCTCTTCTCGTTTCTGGTAATACCAACTTGAACGGGATAGTCCGAGTAATTGACATTGCCTGGCCACACTAATTTGCGAGTTTTCTGGTTCGATTAATTCTCTTTTGTCATCAACTGAAATAGCCAGATTTTTTTTTCACCCAGTCCAGTTCAACCTTTAACTGACCTATTTGCTGATATAGCTGCGCTTTAAGCTCTTCTGCTTCTTTAGCTTCACTGGTGCGCTTTTTGCTGAAGATATTGGGTAACTCTTCTAGTAATTGTTTTTTCCATTGCTGGATTTGGGTAGGATGTACGCCGAATTCTCCAGAAATTTCGTTAATGGTTTTGTTTCCCTTGACTGCTTCAAGAGCAACTTTGGCTTTCAATTGAGCAGAGTACTTTTTTCGCTGCATTTTTCTTTCCCCTTTTCATTGGTTTAGGAGCAGCTTTTCTATCTTAGTCTTCTGTCCGAATTTTGGGGATCATTATACTCTAACAGCATCAAATTCCTTGATTTTCTGTTTCATCCAGTGTTTAAGGACAAA
>CAZSEZ010000234.1:0-6071 GCA_964606015.1 uncultured bacterium | reverse complement strand
CTAGCTTTGAGTAATTTGACTCAATAATTTGGATAAGTAATTTGACATTGCGCGATCGCCAGTATTAAGAAACTACATCTAGAGTAATCAAAGCTTAATATTCCAGTTTTAGCACTATATATAAGAAAAAGTGAGCTATATTATAAATCTAGTTATCCTGAGTTTCCTATGCAACAAGTTCAACTCCGTTCCATAACTCCTCTGGCTCAAACAATTAAAGTAGTACGTCGAGATGGCTCCACTACTCCTCTAGATATTTCCAAGATCCGAGCCGTGGTGCAATGGGCAACTGAAGGACTAATGGCTAGCTCAATAGTTCTAGAATCTGGTTTAACTACCAGGCTAAAAGACGGGGTAAGTACCGCTGAGATTCAAGACAACTTAATTGATTGTGCTTTGTCCATGTGTAGTCCAGAAGAACCTGAGTGGCGCTATGTAGCTGGTCGCCTACACATCTGGAGCCTGTGGAAAGATACTCAGGTCAATCGCGGTTTTGGCTACCAAGACTATGCCCAAACGGTACAGTGGCAAATCAAACAAGATAAATATGATCGGAGAATTCTTAGCTACTCTCCTGAAGAGCTAAAAATCGCAGGTTCTTGGATTCAACCTGAATGGGACAAAGACTACGACTATGCAGGAGCAGTATTGCTAACCAAACGATATCTACTCGATGATGAGCTACCCCAAGAAGCCTACCTCACCTGTGCTTTGCTCCTAGCCACAGTAGAAGCTCCCCAAAATAGATTAAAAGTCGCAAAAGAGTTTTATGAAGCGATCGCAAAACGGCAAATCTCCTTGGCTACGCCAATTTTAGCCAACCTTAGAGTACCCGATGGCTCCTTGAGTAGTTGCTTTATCATTGCGATGGCAGACGATCTTGAGAGTATCTTTCGCGAAATCACCAACACAGCTCGCATCTCCAAAAATGGTGGTGGTGTAGGAGTAAATGTCTCCAGGATTCGGGCTACTGGCAGCTGGGTCATGGGTAAAGAAAATGCCAGCGGTGGAATTGTTCCTTGGGTTAAATTACTCAATGATACTGCGATCGCAGTTAATCAAGGTGGTCGTCGGGCTGGTGCAGTAACTGTCGGAGTAGATATTTGGCATTTGGATGTGCCAGAGTTTCTGGAAATGCAAACCGAAAATGGTGACCAGAGACGCAAAGCTTATGACGTCTTTCCTCAGTTGATTATTCCCGATGAATTTATGCGTCGAGTGGAAAATGAACAAGACTGGATCTTGGTCGATCCTTATGAAGTCAAAGAACAACTAGGGATTACTCTAGCCGAACTTTGGGGAAACAAATTCGAGCAGGCTTATGCCCAAATCGAGTCCGAACTAGACCGCAAAATCACCCTCTACAAAAAAATCCCCGCTCGCGACCTCTTCAAAGAAATTATGCGTTCCCAAATTGAAACGGGAATGCCCTATTTAGCGTTTAAAGATACAATCAACCGTGCCAACCCCAATAAACATGAGGGCTATATCCCTGGGGTCAATCTTTGCGTAGAGTCTTTTTCTAACGTGCAGCCAGGAGTAGAAGCCCACTGTTGTAACTTGGTATCCCTCAATTTAGCTAACTTGGATTTAGAAGATATCGAGCCTATTTGTAAATTAGCAGTTCGCATCCTCGACAACACCATCGAAATCACCACACCTCCTTTTGCTGATAGTAAAAATCACAATGATAAGTACCGCACGATTGGTGTAGGGGCAATGGGTCTAGCGGATTGGCTAGCCAAAAATGGTAAAACCTACCGTGACTTAGAAATCATTAGCAGTCTCTTTGAAGAAGTCGGTTATTGGTGTACTCATGCCTCGATGGAATTGGCTAAAAACCGTGGCGCGTATGCTGCTTATCCTGGTAGCGAGTGGAGCAAAGGTAAACTGATTAATTCTCGTCCTGTGGAGTGGTACGAAGCCAACTCAAGCCAGCCAGAACGTTGGCAACAATTGTCCCAAGACATCCAGGAATACGGCATTCGTAATTCTCACATTACTGCGATCGCGCCTAATACTTCCTCTTCCTTGGTACAGGGATGTACGGCGAGTATTTTGCCTGTTTACAGCAAGTTCTTTTATGACAAATGGGCCAAAGGCACTGTCCCTATAGCACCACCTTTTATCAAAGATAGTTTTTGGTTCTACCACGAGAACAAAACTCTCGACCAAAAGATTGTCATCGAAGCTGTAGCTACTATTCAAAAGTGGATTGATACAGGGATTTCGATGGAGCTATTGTTTAATCTAAATCAAGGGGTCTATTTCCCTCAAGAACCAGACAGAGCAATTCGAGCTAAAGACATTTACGATCGCCTAATGTTGTCCTGGCAAAAAGGGTGCAAAGCTGTTTACTACATCCGCACTGTGCAAAAGGATGATTTTAAAGATAGCCAAAGTGATGGTTGTGTAGCTTGTGCTAATTGATTTCCTGTAAAGGTGGGCATTGCCCACCTTTATCCTGACTCTAGACAAAACTGTTATAAACAATAGTCAAGAAATTTTCGGGAGAGAGAAAACCATTTCCCCAAACTTCATCGTATTGAGCCGTAGGTTTGGATGCTAAAAACTCTTCCAAGGTTAAACCTCTTGCGATCGCAGATTTAGTTTTAGTTTCCACATCTGCCAACATCTGACGATATGTAAGCAACTCAGCCCGATTGGATAGTGCGCCATGACCAGGAATAATTTTAGTTTCGTCTCCTGCTAAAGCCAGGATTTTGTCTACTGCACGAATCATCCCTGCGATCGAGCCACCGCTAGAAGCATCGATAAAAGGATAAAGCTGATTAAAGTAAAGGTCTCCTGTATGGATTACATCTACATCAGGAAAATAAACTATGGTATCGCCATCAGTATGGGCTGCTGAGGGATGGAAACCTTGAATAGTTTGTCCGTTGAGATGAAAGGTAATCGTGTCATCATAAGTAACCTTAGGCAAAGCAACAGAAGGAGAGGCAGGAATTTCCCGTTGAAAAGCTTCAATAAATTGGTCAGTACTTAGACGGTTGTAAACTTCCTGGTGGGCAATAATCGTTGCCCCAGCTTCACCAAAGTAAGCGTTGCCGCCAGTGTGGTCAAAATGCCAATGGGTATTGAGTAAAAACTTAATTGGTTGAGGGCTGACTTCGGCAACCGCGGTTTCAATTTTTTCTGCTAGCGGTGAAAACTGATCATCAATAAGTAAGGCCCCATCATCTCCGACGGCTAATCCGAGGTTTCCCCCTTCTCCCTTCAACATGTAGACATTTTCAGCTACAGGAATTGTGGTGATTTCTACTTGGCTGAAATCGCGCTCCTGAGCCAAAAGTTTACTGCCAACGAAAACAAAACCAATCAAGGCAAATGCGATCGCAAGTTGGCTAATTTTTTTTGTCAGCGAACGATATTTGATTTGTGACATTTGTTGATGCTCGATATTAATGGCTAATGGTTAATTTAGACATAACCTTTATTCCTTAATTAGTTCTGAGAAATCCAGCTCAAACCGATTAACAGCAAAGGTTAAATTCAAGCCTTTAATTTTTATACTAAAGGGACATTTATGGGGGAGAAATAAGATTTTTAAATTTTAATAAGGCGATCACATAGATCTACAGATCTAAGGATTCAAACTTCAATTTTTGTAGGGTAAATAGCTGTAATACTTAGGCACTGAATCCAACCTAATGTGCAACCAATAAACACCCAAGCCAGAAGTGCTAATCCATAGAGGACTATGGTCAAGTTTATTCGCGATCGCTTTACCAACAGCTTGCCACAAGGCTATTTGTTGAGATAGAGGAGCAGTTCTCGAAAAGTTAGCAATCTGAGTATACGCAGAAGGCTCAGCAAGAGGACAAGGAGCTACTAAAGTTGCATCTCTACCTAAATTGTCAAAGGTAACAACAGAACTGTCTGCGTTAGCAAAGTATCTTTGGAAAGGATTAGGGTTTGGGGACACCTCTTGAAATCTTGGGTAGTTCACCAAAACAAACTCAAAAGGTTGCCCAACCGTATCTACAGTAAGCGGTGGTGTTTCCCAAAAATAAGCAGGAAAATCACTCTCAGCTAATGTGGAGCTAAAGAAACGACAAAAATTGCGATCGCTTTGCCAAAGTTGAATAACCTGACTATAAGTAAGCTGTTTATTCTGACTGAAGAGGGAAAACAGCTTTATTCTCTTTGACTCAATTATCTCTTGATGCAACGTCCACATAATTATTACTTTGTGGAAATCTACAAGTACTAATCATACGGGGTGAGCAAAGGAAATATTGTTTAATTAAACAATGCAATACCCACCCCACTAGTGAATTGTGATTAGTTATGATGTGCCAACATTTGTTCTAGCTTGGCAGGAGAGACACAACGACGTTCCGAACAGTAAGTAACCAGGTTAACACCGTTCATCATCCGTACTGAGCTAACTCGAACTCGAAAATCATCGTTGATAAACCAAGCTCTTTCTTGTCCTTGGTTATTGTCATAATCAGTATTGATAGTCAAAATTCCATCATCACCAAACCAATAACGACTTACTACAGGAATTCCTTCGACATATCCTTTATTGCGGATCAGCTTACCGGTTCTGAGGCTGGCATCATCAGGAATATCAATCAAAATTGCAGCATAGTTTTCGTTTGGTTCCTTTTCGTCAGTAGTAGCCATCCAGCGAAAGCTAGCACCACCTGTAGCAACTTGGGGATCAATATCTTGGAGGGCACAAACTTCAGCGACTTTTTCACTATCAGGTTCGATAACGTCTACAATCAGGTTGGATTCTCCAGATTCGTTATCGGTTACATCAAAGTGATGAACGTTGCGTTCGATGTACCAGATACCTTCGCTTTTGCGAAAGAATTCCATCATAGTTTTAGGTGGCGTAAATTGCATCTTTATTAAAATCGCTTACTGTATTCCTAAATTAAACAATACAAAGTTATGGCCAGGAAATCGAAAAAAAATAAAGTTGTTTATCAAGAGTTTGGCAACAATAGTAGTGCAGAAGCTCTTGCCAAAGCCGTACCAGATCTGCCACCGCAGCAACAAAGTATTCGCATTCAAGCTACTAGAGCTGGACGTAAAGGAAAAACTGTCACTGTAGTTACTGGCTTGCAGCACAACCCTGAGAGTATGAGTAAACTCCTCAAAAAACTCAAGGCTCAATGTGGTACAGGAGGCACGATCAAGGACAACAACCTAGAAATCCAAGGAGAACACAAGCAAAAGTTGCTGGATATTATGACCAAGCTTGGCTACAAAGCCAAAATCAGTGGAGGTTAATACCCCATAACAAAATCTGTTTGCGGATTCTTTTCGAGGCAAATTTCTGCTAGTTGCTGCATATTCAGTGATCGCATTTTCCCTTGGCTGGCTAGCACTTGATAATGCTGGAGAATCTTGGTCAAAAATTCGATATTTCCAGCCAGGTTTTCACCAAAGTTATGAGGATGCCACCAAAGATGATAGACATAGCCTTTGCTAGCTGCATAGTCTAACTCTGAAGTGATTCGCCGTAAGCGAAATCGATCAAAATATTTGAGTTTATCTGAGTATGGACGCAAAAAACGACTCGCAGCAATATTAAACGGATATTCTTTGGCGATTTCTTCAAGACTGTAGCAATTATGGCCACTCAGATTGAGATAGTTATCCAAAAGACGCAAGATTCTTTTACTGGCTTTATCGCCATCGCCTTTGATTGAGTTGTACATCGGGCTTTGTTGATTGCCTCGATAACTCTTAATTCTTAGCTTTTTGAGGATTTCTAAATAGTCTTGATTGTACTGATTACGAGGAAAAACTAGACTATTCGTTGCAAAATCTCTAGAAGCTGCTAAGCGAATCGCCGCCTCTAAATCGGCTTGAAATTGGAACTGATTTTGACCAGTTTCTAAACAGTAGTAATGAGAAAAAGTATGGGTGGCGATTTCTTGTTGAGGACACTCAGCAATCTGGTCGATTAGCTCTGAACCAAAATGAAATCGCCCATCTATTTGTCGAGCTTCTTTTTCTATATAGGGGTAAGGAGAAAGCTCAGATTCTGTGTAGGTAGGAAGCTGTGAAGGCAAATTCGCTTGTAATTG
>CAZSEZ010000233.1:0-6094 GCA_964606015.1 uncultured bacterium | reverse complement strand
GGCTGCGGCACAGGCATTAGGAAGCTTAGAAGCTAAAGAGCAGGTAGGGGCAATTGTTAATCTTCTTTCTGATTCCGATTCAGATGTTCGACAGGCTGCGGCACAGGCATTGAGGAAATTTGGTCAAGCAGAAAGTAAAGCCATCGCAGAAATTCTCAATGAAGTCTATGGAAATAGAAGAGAAAAATCGAATCTCCGCTTTTTAGCTTACTTTCTTGGTGGGGCGGAAGAAAATTCCCTAACCTTAGTTCAATGGCTAGGACAACCCCAGGAATATCCCGACTTAGCAAAACTTGACCGCGAACAAAAAATCAAAATTCTGAAAGTTTTTAAGGATGCTTGGCAGCCTAGTGAATCTTTACCTCTATTACGAAACGACCTCGAAAAACAAATTGCGAGAGTTATCCGTCAAGGCAAATGGCAGTTTCAAGATATGGGCTTGCTGCAAGCTCATTACCAAAACCTCAAAAGTGTTAACTCCACCCATGCCGAAGCAGTCAAAGCCAAAATCACTAATCTTCAAGGCTGGAAATGGATTTTCGCTGCCAGAAATATCTGGTTAACTCATTTAGGTTTCTGGGGACTACTGCTTTTTGCTTATCCTCGGTCTGCACAAATCCAAGCGATCTTTTTTTGGAATCCTAGAGTTAGAAAGATTATCGGCTTGGGATATGTAGAGTTTTTGCTCACTTGGATTCCTTTGCTTCGTTCTCGGTTATTTGCCCCATTCAAAGAGTCTTTGTTAGCTGATGCCAAACTAAATTACGCAGATTTGGATAGCTATTTTGCGAAATCGCTAGTGAGAGTCGAAACCTCACAAAAAATACAACCCTTGCAGACAGCCGTTCCCGATCTCAAAGGACAAATTGTTTTACAAGGAGAATCAGGTTTAGGCAAATCATTATTTTTGCGCTATCTAGCGAAAAAGTCGCAACACATCACCGTTTACCTAACTGCTGATCGCTTCACCGCAGGAGTAATCCAAGCAATTCAAAATAAGCTCAAAGGCAAAGCTCAAGACCATGATTTTCTGCGCAATCTGATTTATAGCGGTGCGCTAGATATTTTTATTGATGGGCTAAATGAGGTAGATGCTGATACCAGAGCCAATATCAAAAAATTCGTCGAAGACTATTTCAAGGGTAATATCATCATTGCGACTCAACCCTTAGAAGGAAAATTACCTGCCACAGCAAAAGTTTATACGCTACAACCCCTACCCAAAGAACTGATCAAAGAATTTCTGCTGTCTCGCCAACCTCTTGATAAGACGGAAAATCAACTTCAAGAAGAAGATTACAAAGAAGTTTGCTTAGAATACCTTGAAAAAACCTTAGATACGGATCTTCCTCCAGAGGAGCTAACCGAAACTCAAAAGATACTTTCTAATCCTATGGATTTGACTGTCTTAAGTCAGATTATCGCTCGTGGAGAATGTCCAGATATTTTTCAATTGCAACAGCAGCAATACGAGATCATGGCTGCGGACTATGCCGCCAGGCAACGCGCCCCATTCCCTCTGGAGAGGTTTGCCGAACACGCCTACCAAATTCGCTTAGATAATTTGTCTTTATCAGGGACTGATTTCTTTGAACAGTTGCAATGTATGGAACGCCACAAGATGGTAATTAGACAACAGTTTCTGAATGTAAAACAAGAACCCGTTACAGAGTGGAAATTTCGCCATGACAAAATCTGGGAATTTTTCATCTTACAAACTTTTCTCGGACAAAATAACAATCGCCCTAGCGAATACAAAAAAGATGCTCGTTTCCGCGGTGTATACTTTTTGCTCGCTAACTTACTGCCTTTAGAAGATGCAACGATGCTGCGTGAAGAATTGATTCACTATGCTGCTGATAGTGGTGACCATACAGTCAGCGATCGCTTTATCCAAATACTTAGAGCTAGAAAAAATTAACTACCAAGTAACAAACCTTGTTTTGATATTCATGATGAAAACTCAAGACAAAAAACATTAACCTCAATTCCCTGAAAAATGGTTTTCTCCTGATAAATCATTCCCAGTTTTTGGGCTACTCTTTGTGATCGCGTATTTTCAGGATCGATTAAACAATAAATTGCGGAAATCTTGAGCTTTTCTTGAGCATAGTTGCAAATTGCGTTTGCTGCTTCGGTGGCATAACCCTTGCCCCAATTAACCTTACTGTAGCGATAGCCTAACTCAACATCGGTTTTACCATCGTGTTTCCAAGGTAACAAACCACAAAAACCAATTAGCCCTTGAGTTTGCTTGTGCAACACCGCATAAAGACTAAAACCATAACAAGCTTGATAGTCAATCACCCGATCCAAAAAATAACCCATTTGGGATTTGGTTTTCACCCCATCTAGGGAATAGCGCATCACTTCAGGATCTCCCAAAATCGGCACTAGAGCATCACGATCAGCAATTGTGAAATGGCGTAAGATTAATCTGGGAGTTTCCAAGACGATCGTAAAATTCATGGATTTAATTTTGTGTCACCAAACGGCAGATTTTGATTCTCTGGGAGCAGCGGTGGGCTTATCTTTGCTGCACAAGGGAGCAAAAATTGTTTTAACAGGTGGTACTCATCCTACAGTAGGCGAGTTTTTGGCGTTGTATCGTGACGAGTTTCCTACTATCGAGGCTCGCAGTGTTGCGCCTGAAGCAATTCGTGCTTTGTACATTCCTGATACTCAGAAACGCGATCGCTTAGGTAAAACAAAAGAATGGTTCGATCTGCCCAACCTTACTAAAATCGCCGTTTACGATCACCACCTCGATGTGCAAAATGACCTCAATCCCACCGAGACTCACATCGAAGAAGTAGGGGCGATTACTACTGCCATAGTAGAACTGCTGCAACAAGCCGAAATCGTTCCCGATGCTTTCTCCGCTACGGCAATGGCACTGGGGATTCATGTAGATACAGGTTCGCTAACTTACGACCAAACTACCTATCGCGATGCGGCTGCTTTAGCCTGGCTAATGGCTCAAGGTGCAGTAGTTAAAACCATCTCCGAGTATGTCGAACCAGGCTTATCTCCACAGTTACAGGCTTTATTGCGCCAAGCCCTTGCAGAACTTGATGTACTAGATGTCCGTGGTTACAAAATTTCTTCTGTCTTGCTAGAAACTGAAAATTTTATCCCTGGTTTGTCTAGTTTGACTTCTCGCTTAGTAGACCTCACCGAAAGCGACGCAATCCTTCTAGGCCATCAGTATCTCCGTAAGGGAGGTAAAAAATTAACCGTTATTGGGCGATCGCGTATCCGCGAGACCAATCTCAATAGTCTATTTAACTCTTTTGGTGGCGGGGGACATTCTCAAGCTGCCTCCGTTAGTACTAGTACCGAAGACCCAGAAAAGATCTTTCAGCAGTTAGTTACTGGCTTGCGGACACAGATTCCTGAACCTCCCACAGCCAGAGATCTAATGTCTTCTCCAGTGCGGACAATTCGCCCCGATACCACAATCGAACAAGCCCAAAGAATTCTCTTTCGTTATGGACATTCTGGCCTGTCAGTTGCCGAAGCCACAGGCAAACTTGTGGGGATGATTTCTCGTCGCGATTTAGATTTGGCCTTGCATCATGGTTTTTCCCATGCTCCAGTGAAAGGTTACATGACCCGCAACTTGAAAACGATTACCCCAGAGACTACACTGCCAGAAATTGAAACTCTGATGGTGACTTACGATATTGGTCGTTTACCAGTACTCCAAGATGAAGAACTAATTGGGATTGTCACTCGTACTGATGTGTTGCGCCAGCTTCACCAAGACCGTAAAGAGTTAGAACCCAGCAAATCTGGTACTTCTCCTCTAACTTCTTGTCTATTACCTACCTTGCAAAACCTTCTAGCAAAACCGATTTGGGACTTGTTAGCGTACATTGCCATCGAAGCACAAAATCGAGGCTGGAATCTTTACTTAGTCGGGGGTGGAGTACGTGACTTATTACTAACGGATGAGAGTAAGACTTTGCTATTGCAGGATATAGACCTAGTAGTAGATGGGTTTCATCGTGCAGCCGATGATCGCGCTGGAGTCACTCTAGCTAATACCATCCAGGAAAAATATCCTAACTGTCGCCTTTCCGTTCATGGAGAATTTCAAACCGCAGCCCTACTTTGGCACAAAGATCCAGTTCTAGGTAGCCTTTGGCTAGATATTGCTACTGCTCGCACCGAGTTTTATCCTTATCCCACGGCTAACCCAGAGGTTGAAGCCAGCTCGATCCGTCAAGACCTCTATCGGCGGGACTTTACCATTAATGCTTTGGCAGTGCGTTTAACCGCACCTCGCAAAGGAGAAGCTTCCCGTAAAGGAGACTTATTGGACTTTTTTGGTGGACTAATCGATCTGCGATCGCGTCAAATCAGAGTTCTCCATGCCAATAGCTTTATCGAAGACCCAACTCGGATCTATCGTGCAGTCAGGTTTGCCGTCAGACTCAAATTTAGAATCGAAACTCAAACCGAATCATATATCCGTTATGCCATTGACAGTGGCGTTTACGAAAAATTACGACTTAGCGATCGCTCTTCTCCAGCTTTAACCACCAGGCTCAGAGCAGAACTCAAATACATCCTGCAAACTAACTACTGGAAACCAGCTTTAATTCTGTTATCTCGTCTTGGTGCATTACGTTGCCTCCATCAAGACTTAGAGCTAACACCCCAACTCTGGCACTCGATTCGCTATGTAGCCCGTTGGTTACGTTCTCTCGATCCGGAAAATAAGTTCCAGCATTGGTTAATTGTCTTGGAAGTTCTAATCTCTGCTTTACCTACTGACGAAAGAATCATTGTTGCCAGCAATCTCCAACTACCCAAAGAGAGTATCCAGAGAATAAGCAACCTAGATAATAATGCTCAAACGATCGCGAAAGGATTAGTTAAATGCCAATTACCCAGTGAGGTTTATCAGTTATTACAAGACTATAAAGATATAGACCTAGTTCTCGTAGCAGCGATTAGTCAAATCCAGCCACACCGCAAAACTATCTGGCGTTATCTCACCAAACTATCCAGAGTCAAACCATTGATTACAGGTAAAGATCTAAAAAGACTAGGCTACAAACCTAGTCCTTTGTTCAAACAGATATTAGATGAGATTCTTAGAGCTACGTTAGATGGCGAAATTTCTTCCACTGAAGAGGCGATCGCCATAATTCAAAATAAATATTAGTCTGCGTAAAGCACAACTGGCTGATTGATTATTTGATCTGCTGTCGCGATCGTCATGTCATCTAGACCAAATTCATCATAGTTGCTACCATCCTGGTTTTCGATTACGAATTCTACGCGATCAAAAGTTTCATGAGTGCCATCTGTTTTTAGCTCGCCAATAATACCAACGTAGAGAGCTGAGCCACTAGTGTATCCACTAGAACGAACCTCATAAAGGTTGTGATCGCTATTACTAATAGTACCTACGAGTTCGCCATCATTGTAGAGACGAATTTCGAGATTTCCACCAAAGTCGCCCAAGTCATAAGCGTAGAAACCGAAAGCAGCAACTTCCTCAGACATCTCTATTGAAAAACCAGAACTTACGCCGACATTAGCTCTAGCTTGAAAATATTTAATCCCAGAAACAGCATATCTACCAGTATTTAGTTCCTGTTGAATCTTATCTAAATCAGCTCCCGGCACTGCCTCAGTACTATAAACCTGGCCATCACCAAACAAGCTAGCAGTTCCTGCACCAGGGAAATCAATATCTAAGTCGGAGTCATCCCAGTTATAGGATTCAAAATCTTCTGTGCCAACCTCACTAGTCAAACGACCGAGAAAATCTCGTTGTGCCGAGCGAGCGGGTCAAATTAACCTCTGCTCTACTACCATTTCCACTAGTATTAATGTCTTCCGCTGAAATAACTTCAAAGGCATGGGCAGAAGTTGTTGCCAATAAACAAGTGGCGGTCGTAGGTAATAGTTGCTTTAAAAATTTCATTGATAAATATATATAAGTAAATACTTCCCTGGTGTTATTAATATTCTAGATTTTACCTGCACAGAAACACATCGTAGTATATACGCAATATAAGTAGAAAATTAAGTGTTTTTTGTGTAAATTTTCACCATATTCTTAATAACTTCAAAT
>CAZSEZ010000232.1:0-6126 GCA_964606015.1 uncultured bacterium | reverse complement strand
TCTCTATTCTAGCTTCTCATTTTTAGTCCTAACACCTCATCGTATTGCTATATCTCTAGAGACGACGCGTTCTGTCTGAAGTTCTGCCAAACAATTGTATTGTTGCTCTGCTTCAGTTGAATTCATCAATTTGACATAGCTTTGTGGTGATAAATCAGGGAAATATTTAGCCAAATATCTCTGCCATCTAGCAATAGGACTAAATCCCCCTGATTGCCAAATAATACGACCAAAACGCCAATAAAGAGTCCAAATCGACTCTCCATCAACGTTGACTGAAAAACTACCAGTAAAAAGTTCTTGTTTAAGTTTTTCTAGCTGATTCTGAAACTCTAGGGTTCCATTTAAAACTTCTGTTCCTGGCATAAACTACGATCTTGGCCCACGACGATAACTATGTACTAAAAAACTTGATTGATAAACAGATAACTTACAATTACCTAGTTTCACGAGAGTTTTTTATCATTGAGAAAATTTAAGAATGGATCTCTCAATCTAAAAGTACCCATTTTTGCCGTTTTAGGAACAAGAAATTTCGATTGTAATCATAATGAATAACAGTACACTTGGCTTATTGATTGGTGGCTTGATTCCTGCATTATTTTACGGTCTTTCAGCGATCGCAATGAAGGCAGGAGCTGGTTTCAAAGTTTCAACTTCCAACTACATGATGATTATTGGTGTAGTAATCTTTTTGACTGGACTGGCAATTAAGCCTTGGTTGGGTAATACCGAAGATGATGGTCTGAACCTCAAAGCGATCGCGATCGTAGTAGCCTCTGGTTTATTTTGGGCTTTGGGAACAACTCTGGTAAATTTTGCCATTGTTAAATTTGACAGCCCAATTGCACTTTTGACCCCTCTCTACAACATGAATACTCTGGTTGCCGTACTAGGAGGCATGATTTTATTTGCTGAGTGGAAAACAGTAAATTCGCTGCCTGTCTTTATCGGTACAGCTCTAGTAGTTTGTGGCGGGATTTTACTATCTAGAGCCTAACTTTCTATAGAGAATCAAATATTACAAGCAGTTAGTCTTCAGCAGGGATTTTACTCCCACCCAGCACAAAAGCAGATAGACAGGCCCAACCGAAAGCCCATAAAAACAACGGAGCTAAATACAGGATTTTATCTGGTGATGTATACACTTCAGGGAAAAATCCCATCACAAAACCATCAAGTACCAGCGTAAGTGCTGCGATGACAAGAGTGGGAATCATCATCGACTTAAGCTTAAGACCCATTATTTTAGATGCAACCCAAACCGTTGGAGCACCAGCAAGTGCTGTAATCAAATAGCCAAGAACAAAACTCTGTCCTTGAACTAACACTAAGTCTCCCTCAAGTCTTATGAGGATGACACCAGCAATCCAGATTATTACAGCTGCAATTAAAGTTTTAAACAATGGAGATTGAAGCATAATATATTTTTCTTGAAGATAAATTTCCAGTATTCTGATACGAAGTATCGAAGCAGTTGTGTATTCCTAAGCAATAAAAAATCCCATTCTATATACAATGAGCAGTAACTAAACTTTAGAAATTTGCTTCTTCAATATCATTTTGTTGGTATTTGCTTTCATAGTCTCTTGCATAGGTAATGAAGGCAATTACCCCCTAGGTAATAAAGTTAGTTTGCTTTGAGTTTACTAATGAAAAAAAATAAACCTGAAAATCAATCTGATTCATTTGGTGAAGTGCTTAAGAAATGGCGAAATTTGCGTAATCTGAGCCAATTAGATCTTGCTCTAATCAGTCAGGTTTCACAACGCCATATCAGTTTTTTGGAATCTGGAAGAGCACAACCAAGTCAAAAAATGATTTTAAAACTAGCAACGGTCTTAGAAGTACCCCTACGACAGCAAAACTTAATGCTTAGTTTGGCTGGATTTGCACCAATTCATACGGAAACAGACTTATCATCACCTGAGATGGAATTGATTTGTAAGGCACTCAATTTTGTATTGAGCCAGCAAGAGCCTTATCCAGCTGTTGTAGTCGACCGTTACTGGAACTTACTCATGAGCAATCAGGGAGCAACTACACTACTTGAGACTTTTATATCTGCTGAAAAGTTACAAAGAATCTTTTGTATAGATAACAAAGTCAATTTAATGCGAGTTATGTTTGACGAGCAAGGTTTACGACCATACATCTTAAATTGGGACACTTGTGCTGGTCATTTACTAAGACGAGTCAATCGCGAAGCTAATTCATCTATATGTTAATGAAAAATATAATTCTCTATTTGAAGAGCTAATGAGTTATCCAGATATTGCTAGTCTCTGGGATAGTCTAACGCTGTCCATGCAAAATGAATTAGTTCTTAGTGTTCAGTTGAGAAAAGATAATTTGGACTTGAGCTTTTTTTCCACTATAGCGACACTTGGAACTCCTTATGATATTACCCTTCAAGAAATAAGGATTGAATGTCTTTTCCCAGCAGATGAAATAACAGAGAATAATTGGCAAGCCCTTCTAGAATCTTCCTAAAATTATTGCGACTATTTTCGTAATAACCATTTTAATTGAGATATCCAGTGCAAAATTTTCAAAAGTATAGTTGGGCGATACCAGTAATATTATCTTGAGCATACCCTTGAGAGATCGCATCTTTGAATGTTTGCTGAGTAGCGTTAGTAATAGGCAACTGAGCATCACAATCCTGAGCTGTATTGACTGCATAGCTCAAATCTTTTTCGACCAACTCAATGGGAAATAACGGAGCAAAATTCCGAGACAGAATACCTGCTGCTGCACCTTTAGCTGCGGGACTGCACACAGGGGTAGAACTTAAAATCTCGATGGCTTTAGTTTCATCTAAACCACAACCTTTGAGTAAGTTGATTAACTCGCCTAATGCAGATACCTGAATCCCAAATAAGGCATTAACTGCCAACTTAATCGCCATGCCATTTCCGACTGAACCAGCATGATGAACTGTATTACCCATTGCTTTTAAGATCGGTTTTGTACTTTTGAATTCTGCTTCGTCACCACCAACAAAATAAATTAGCTGAGCAGCATCTGCTTGGGGTAGAGTCCCGGCTACGGGAGCATCGAGAAATTGAATCTCTTTATTACGAAACTCAGTTGCTAGTTCTTTGACCCAGGCGACAGTCAAAGTCGAGCTTTCAATCGCGATCGCATTACTGGCTAAACTTGTTAAAGCTCCATGTTCTTCATCTAGCCACACTTGTCTAGAAGCTTCATCATCCCTGACCATGCTAATGACAAATTCAGCATTTTTAGCTGCAATACGGGGAGTCTCGGCAACAATCGCACCAGCTTGAACTAAAGGTTTAGTTTTATCCAGACTACGATTCCACACTGTTACTTGGTGTTCAGCTTTTAGTAAAGCTAAAGCCATTCGTGAACCCATTTCCCCCATTCCTAGGACAGTTACTTGAGCCATTATTTTTCTCCTGAGTTTATTGATGATTGATAGTTATTTAGAGGAACATAGAAAAGTGATCTCAGCTTGCAGAAATTGCAGCATCAATCGCCTGCTTAATTCGTTGAGTATTAGTGGCCACTACTGAAGGATCACCCGTGGTTGCTTGAAGATTAAAAAAATGAATTTCTGGAATGCCTAAAAAGCCCAATAAACCTTTTAAGTAGGGTTCTAAGAAGTTAAAACTGGAAAATGGGCCACCATCGGTGTAACCTGCTGCCCCATAGGTACAGATAATAAAAGCTTTTTTAACTGTGACTAAACCAGTAAAATTTGTCCCATCATAAGCAAAAGTCTGATTAATTCTGACAACTTGATCGATCCAGGCTTTTAAGGCTGAAGGGATAGAAAAGTTATACATCGGCACAGATAGCAACAAAACATCCGCTGATTGCAACTCACTAATCAGTTGATCAGATAGGACGAGTGCCTGTTTCATCTCTTCAGTTTGTTGCTCAGGGAGAGTATAAAATCCAGCAATGGTTATATCAGAAAGATGGGGGGCAGGAGTTTTAATGGTATCTCTCACTAGAACTTCAGTATCGGGATATCTTCTGAGCCAGCTAGCCTGAAAGTAATCAGCCAGTTTCCTCGAATGAGAGTCTTCAATGCGAGAACTAGAATCAATTCTGAGTAAGTTTGCCATGTCTTGAGTCACCTCACTTGTGTCAACTTGGCTCAATCATATTCAATGTAAATAGCGCAGTAAATACTAATTTAGTAACTACTATCATGTAATATATGCACGAATACATTCTTGCGGAGACCTGATTAATGGACATATCGGGACTACAAATCTTTATCGAGGTCATGCGCCAAGGTAGTTTTGCTGCGGTTGCCAGAGAGCGCAATATCGATCCCTCATCAGTATCAAGAACGATCGCAAATTTAGAAAGAGAGTTGGGGATAAAACTACTGCAAAGAACTACCAGACAGATCTCGCCAACTGAGGCAGGATCGATTTATTTTCATCGCATTGAACCTTTGGTAGAAGAGTTGCAACAAGCACAAGAGCTAGTTGCTGACATCTCGGGTTCCCCCAGGGGCGTGCTCAGAGTAACTGCTTCCGTTTCTTTTGGGATACAGTGCATAGTTCCTTTACTTGCTGAGTTTGAGACCAAGTATCCAGAGCTAACGGTGGAGCTACTACTGACTGATGCGATGGTAGATTTAGTCGCAGATCGAGTAGATCTCGCAATTCGCCTGGGTCTACTCGAAGATTCAAGTTTGATTGCCCAGAGATTGATGCAAACTCATTACTCAGTCTGTGGCAGTCCAGAGTACTTGAAAGGGAAAAAGCTTAACCAACCCCAAGATATTAGCCGACAGAACTGCTTACTATTTCCTTTACCTGGTTTTCGCTCACGCTGGTTATTTAAAGACTGCGATGGTGCAGTAGAAACTGTTTTAGTTCGAGGCAATACAATCATTTCTAGTGCGATCGCACTCAAACAATGTGCTCTGGCAGGAATGGGTTTGGCATTACTACCTCACTGGCTGATCGCTTCGGAATTATTTACTGGCAGCTTAGTTAAGGTTTTAGATAACTATGAAGTAACTGCCACAGAGTTTAATACCTCTGCTTGGTTAGTTTGTCCTTCTCGAACTTATATCCCCCTAAAAGTTAGCTTGTTTACTAATTTCCTCAAACAGAAAATTAGCTAGAAAACGTAAACCTCTTCCAATAGAGCTAGCGTCATGCAACATTTTTGAGGCAAAAAGTTATATAACTATGGGTATAAATCATTTTTGTCTATAATATCTTCAGTTTTTAACAAAAAATCTAATCCGCTAGAACTGTATTTAACTAAAAAATTAAGTTTCAATCCCAGCAGCTACGCAACACTTATCTCTGAATTGCTAATTTCTGTATGGTTCATATCAAGCGCATCGAACTTACTCATTTCAAATCATTTGGTGGATCGACTAAAATTCCGATCTTGCCTGGTTTCACCGTAGTATCAGGACCCAATGGATCGGGTAAGTCGAATATTCTTGATGCTTTGTTATTTTGCCTGGGTTTAGCAAATTCTAAAGGAATGCGAGCTGATCGCTTACCAGATCTGGTAAATCACAAACAGAATACCAATGGTAGAGCAGCTGAAACTATGGTTTCGGTAACTTTCGATCTCGAAGATTGGGATGGCTTTGACGAGATGCAAGCCATGGCAGAAGAACGTCATGCTCAAGTAGCTCAGGTAGAAGCCGAATTTAGTAATGATGATGAAACCGAGGCTGGATTAGCCCAAGAAACAGCACCAGCTAATGTTGCGGTAGCAACTCTTGAACCAGAAGAAGATGATGCACCAAAAATTGAACTAACAGGTTTAAAAGAATGGACAGTCAGCCGTAGGCTAAGAGTTAGTAAAAAAGGTAGCTATTCTTCAACTTTTTACAGCAATGGTGAAGTTTGTACCTCAAAAGAAATCCACGAGCAATTAGAGAAACTCAGGATTTATCCTGAAGGCTATAACGTCGTTTTGCAAGGTGACGTTACGCGAATTATCAGTATGAATTCGCGCGAGCGTCGGGAAATTATTGACGAGTTAGCAGGGGTAGCAGCTTTTGACCGCAAAATTGAACAAACCCGCAAAACTCTAGAGAAAGTCAAAGAACGAGAAGAACACTGTCATATCATCGAACAAGAATTGATGGCAGCGCGCGATCGCCTA
>CAZSEZ010000231.1:0-6155 GCA_964606015.1 uncultured bacterium | reverse complement strand
ATGCCTGGAGGCAGACTTGAACTGCCGACCGCAAGGATATGAATCTTGTGCTCTAACCGACTGAGCTACCCAGGCGTTCACATAAGTTATTATATATTTTGATGGCGAAAGAATACAAGCAGCTATCAATAAGTTTTATTTATGCTCAGTTTTAGTACTTATAAGCTAGAAATCTATGTCTTTTGATTTTGGGATTTGAATCTTCCTTTAATAAAATCTCTATTTTTGAGATGTTTGGTTTTTCTGCCAGTGACTCTTTTGCGCCACATTCGAAAACTTGATGCTTTCATCTCTCGACGCATGATGGCAATAACTTGCTTTTCTTGTAATCCATACTGAATCTCAATTGCCTCGAAAGGTGTACGGTCTTCCCAGGCCATTTCAACTACGCGATCGATGGTCTGACTATCTAATTCTGGTAAATTCATTCAATATACTGTTCTGCAAAGATAAAAGGTTATTTATAAATCCTTAGATACTTTAGCAAAACTACCTTGGGGATTGCTCCAGCTAGAGTTATATAGTTAATCTTTTTGGTAAGATGCTAGCTGCCAATTAAGTACAAGAGTGCCATCCTTACAGCAACTCCACTGGTAACCTGTTGGGGAATTAAACTTAATTCAGCATCGTCCATCAGATCGGAAGTGATTTCTACCCCACGGTTAACAGGGCCAGGATGCAACACCTTGACCTCAGGTTTGCAGGTTGAGATGCGTTCTCTAGTAATGCCATATCTTTGATGGTATTCCCTAAGACTAGGAATAAAGTTATTGCTCATTCTTTCTTTTTGGAGCCTGAGGGTCATTACAAAATCAGCATTCTCTAGAGCTGGTGCCAACTCCCAGTGAACAAAGAGGTTCTGTTTTACTTCATCAGTAACAATGTCTAAAAAGAGTTTTGGTAATAAAGTTGGTGGGGCACAAAGGTGAACTGCTGCTCCTGCTGCTGTCAAGCTAAAGATATTAGAGCGAGCAACACGCGAATGGAGAATGTCGCCAACAATGGCAATTTTCTTGCCCATCAAACAGTCTAATTGAGGATTGTCCCAATCGATTGTCGAGGTCAGCGTAAATAAATCTAGTAATCCTTGGGATGGATGTTGATGAAGTCCATCGCCCGCATTAAGAATACTAACTCCCGAATTTAAGCGATCCATTTCTTGAGCAATGATTTGGGGGACTCCTGCTTGTTTGTGGCGAATCGTCATGATGTTCGCCCCCATTGCTAAGTAAGTTTTTGCCGTGTCGAGAATGGTTTCTCCCTTGGTTAAGGAGGAATTACCAGGGGAGAAGTTGAGTATATCGGCAGATAGCCTTTTTGCTGCTAATTCAAAGCTGCTACGAGTGCGAGTAGAGGGTTCAAAAAACATGTTGGCGACTACTTGGCCCTGAAGAGCTGGTACCTTTTTGGTTTTGCGTGAAAGTACCTCGCGAAAAGAGGCTGCTGTTTGCAGTACAGTATTGTATTCATCAGCAGTGAAGTCTTCAAGGGAAAGGATATGTCGGCGCGTCCAGTTCATAAGTTCTGTCAAAAAATGAGGTTAGTATTGCGAACGACGAATATTGAAGCAGCACCAAGGGTCGCGTTTCCAAATCGTGGCAATTGTCCAACCGTTACTTTCTACGACATCTGCTATGCGATCTGCCTGTTCGATGAGAATACCGCTGAGGATTGCCCAACTTTTTTCGTGAGTAATCTCATTAAAATGGGGGAATAAATTAACTATGATATCTGCCAGGATGTTACACAATACTCCATCGTACTGGTGACCTCGACTTACTAGATCACCGATGCTGCCTTCTTCAATCGTGATTGCTTCTTGGTTGACATCATTAAGTAAGCAGTTCGCCCGACAGGTTTTAACTGCTAGAGGATCGTTATCTACGCCAATCGCTTCTTTTGCGCCTAAGAGCATTGCTCCTAGAGAGAGAATTCCAGATCCGCAACCGATATCTGCGATCGCTATATCCTCGGCTCCCGAAGTAAGGCGCATTTCTAGAGATTCTAAGCAGAGCTGAGTGGTGGCATGGGTGCCTGTACCGAAAGCAGCTCCAGGATCGAGACGTATAATCAACCTTTCTGTATCTGCTGGTGGTTCTAACCAGGCAGGATAAACTAAAAAGCGATCGCCGATAGTTTGAGGTTGCCAGTATTGTTTCCAACCACTGGCCCAATCTTCCTCTTCAATGATCTGCCAGGCAACAGACTCAATACTCGCTTCCTGTGTTTGAGCATCGGTTACCAGTGACTGTTGTAAGGAGACAAGATCGGCTTCTTGAATTCGGAGATCGGGAATATAGGCTACTACCTTATGAGTTTCTCCAGGATGAGTAGCTGTTCCTGAGCAACCAAACAAGTTTAGTCGCCAGAAAACAGTTTCTTCGAGCATGGGATCGCAAACTACAGTTATCTCCCACCAGCGATTGGACATTAGGTTCTCCCGATCTTGGAGTTTAATAGGTTTAAACAGTTCCTAAATAAAGGTATTGGAACTATTTAGGATAATTTAACTGTATAAGCGTCAGTTATGCCAGATACTTTCGTGATTTCACTCAAAATCCCTTCTGGTAAAGGATCATCCAAGCTAAGAACCATTACTGCATCTCCACGGACAATTGTTCTACCAACTTGCATCGAAGCAATATTGACATTGTAGCTACCAAGCAAAGAGCCGATATTTCCGATAATTCCTGGCATATCGCGGTGCAGCGTGAATAGCATATAGCTGGCAGGTGGAACGTTAATCGGAAATTCATTGAGCTTAGTAATACGAATTTCGCTATCTCCCAGTAATGCTCCCATCACAGAGTGCTGACCTTTAGAACCTTTTGCTTCTAAATAAAGTGATCCTCCAGAGTAGTCGCTGGCAGAAGCATCTTTGGTTTCGATAACTCTAATCCCTCTTTCCTCTGCTTCGATACTGGCATTTACATAGTTAACTCTTTCTCTAAGTGCTTGGGACAATAGACCCTTGAGGGCACCAATAACAATCGGTTTACTATCTTGAGATGCTAGCTCGCCTTGTAAGCGTACTGTGAGTTGTTCGATTCTTCCTCCGGCAAGCTGACCAACCATATTACCCAGAGTTTCCGCCAGACTGAGATAAGGACGCATTTTCTCTAAAACATCTGGGTTTAAGCCAGGAATGTTCACTGCTGAGCGAGCTGGTAGTCCAAGCAGTACATCTCTTATTTGTTCAGCTACATCTACTGCAACGTTAACTTGTGCTTCCTCTGTTGACGCTCCTAGGTGAGGAGTTAGGACGGTATTAGAACCTAGAGAAGTTAAAGGAGATTCCCCTAAGGGTTCACTGCCATAAACATCAAGCGCCGCACCACCAATTTTTCCTTCAGAGAGAGCTTTAGCGATCGCTTCTTCATCAATGATGCCACCACGAGCACAGTTAATAATCCTGACTGTAGGTTTCATCGTAGCTAAAGTCTCGGCATTGATTAGATTTGCAGTTTCAGGAGTTTTAGGAATATGTAGTGTAATGTAGTCTGATTCGCGGAAAAGCAAGTCTAAATCTACAAGACTGCAACTAAGACGTTCTGCCCTTTCTTCGGATACAAAAGGATCATACGCTAGTAGCTTCATCCCCATCGTTCTTGCTACTTTGGCAACATGAGCGCCGATTTTGCCTAAGCCAACTACTCCTAAAGTTTTTTTGTAAACTTCGTTACCAATAAATTTTTTCCGCTCCCATTTACCAGCCTTGACAGAAACATTGGCATCCGGGATCTGGCGGGACAGAGAAAGCATCATTGCTAAAGCATGTTCCGCCGCAGCTATAGTGTTCCCTTCTGGAGAATTAACTACGACAATGCCCTGACGAGTGGCTGCTGCTACATCAATATTATCTACTCCAACTCCAGCCCGACCAATAATCTTAAGATTTTTGCCTGCTTCGATGACCGCTTTAGTGACCTGTGTTCCAGAGCGTAACATCAGTGCATCATATTCACCGATGACTCTAACTAATTCCTCAGGAGGGAGTTTGGTTTTGACATCAACCTGCGCCACCTGAGACAAGATATCTATACCGGCCTGATCTATTGGGTCGGAGACAAGCACCTTTGCCATTTTTAAATTCCTTACTATTACTCCTTGCAGTAAAAAGATACACCAAACCCTATCATCCAGTACCTGTCTTGAAAGATTTTTTTTAGATTACGGAAAATCCAAATAGCTTATATTCTAATTAGAAAGATAAGGCTAAATGATGTCATTTACTGGTACGAGATATTGATGTGGTAAATACTGAAATTTGACAGTAATCTTATGTGGATGACATATCAGTATTTTTACTAAAGTACACCTATTTGATTGGCTGTAAAGTCAATAAATAATAAATAAGATTTGATATAGATAAAACTTCCACCATGGTTGATAGCTAAGGCTAGTAAATACGTATAATCGTGTAAAAAAAAATACTTTGATAAGCTGTGATGAAATACATTTAAAAAGAAGTATCTGTTTTGAGCAGATATTACAACTGATGTGGCCTAATTAGAGAAAATAGCTTATATTCTAGGAGATAAATAAAATTTATATTCTACAGAATCTAGTTGAAAGGCTGTTTTTAAAGAAAAATGAAAGGAATCAATATCTTAATAGTGGAAGATGAACTAATCATTGCTAAGAACACGGCTAAAAAGCTTACTAAATCAGGCTATAACGTTGTAAAGATAGTTTCTTCTGGCCAGGCTGCGATTAGCTTTTGTGAAGAAAATTTTCCAGATCTAATCTTGATGGATATTGCTATAAAAGGTTCGCTGGATGGGATTGAAACAGCTGCCATGATCAAAGCGAAAAAGGATGTTCCAATTATTTTTCTTACTGCTTACGCTAGTGAACAAACCCTAGATAGAGCTGCAGAAATTGGTTGTTATGGATATTTGATCAAACCTTTCCGTGAGAAAGAGCTTTTGGCCACTATTAAGATGGCGCTTGCCAAGCATGAAGAAAATTCATTAATCAATCAATCCCTGAGAGATACTGTTCAGCAGTATTCTTCGCAACTAGATAACATTTATGTAAATCATTTAACTGCTTTACCCAGTCGACTATTTTTAAGAGATTCATTTGACTATTTGGTATCAAGCTTGATGATGTCTCAGCAAGATAACAATAGTAATAACTTGGAGAGAATTATTGCTATTTATAATGTTAGCCTGGATCGCTTAGCAAAAATTAGTAGCTTATTGACTCCTGACCAAGAAAAAACTTTGGTAAAGGAGATCGCTCAACGCATAAGTAACTTTGCTTCTAATTTAGATGATGAGGGAATCACTATTTATATGGCAAATGATAACTATGTAGTGATGATTCCCGTAAATAATCAGATAGAAGCTAAAAACTATGGACAAAAGATTATCAGTATTTGTACTGATGTTTGTCAACTTGATAATCAAGAAATTTTTCTAAGTGCAAGCATCGGTATGGCTTTTTATCCAAAAGATAGTAGTGATGTTGAAAAGCTGCTAGAGCAAAGTAAAAAAGCTGTAAACTATGTTCAGGCCCAAGGAGGAAATCGATGTCAAGCCTTCTCGTTTGCGCTAGATGTAAAAGATGTTCGTACTGCTAATAGCTTGAGTATTGAAGCGGAATTACATCATGCTCTTGAGCGGCAAGAGTTAGAAATTTATTATCAACCAATAATAAATATAGAAAATGATGTAATTATTGGAGCTGAAGCCTTATTACGTTGGAATCATCCTACTATGGGGCGTATTGAACCGAATCAATTTATTCCTATTGCTGAAGAAAGTGGTTTGATTAGACCAATTGGAGAATGGGTGCTCCTTAAAGTATGTCAGCAAACTAAAGATTGGCATGATAAAGGGTTCGATTGGTTAAGAATCAGTGTTAATTTTTCTGGAATTCAGTTTAAACAGTCAGATTTATTTCATCGAATTAATCAAGTCCTTCTGAAAACTTCTCTTCCTGCAAAATATCTAGAATTAGAAGTAACAGAAACTATTCTAATTGATAATATCAAAGCTAATATTCAAAAATTAAATTTACTGAAAAAACTTGGTGTAAAGATTGCTCTTGATGATTTTGGAACAGGATATTCTTCTCTGAGTTACCTTCAAAAATTTCCTTTCGACACTTTAAAAATAGATTCCTGCTTCATTAGGGATATTGATAAG
>CAZSEZ010000230.1:0-6180 GCA_964606015.1 uncultured bacterium | reverse complement strand
ACAACCTTAATGCATGGTAAAACTTCCGAAATTTACCACAATAATGTCGGCGTATTTAAAGATATTGCCTCCCCTTTCATCGCCACTCGCTATCACAGCTTAGTTATAGAAAAAGCAACCATTCCAGATAGCTTAGAAATTACTGCCTGGGTAGCAGATGGTACTATTATGGGCGTGCGTCATCGGAACTATCCTCACATTCAAGGCGTCCAATTTCATCCAGAGAGTATTTTAACCAATTCGGGTAAACAACTACTACGCAATTTTTTGGAATCTCTTCCTATATCAGTCAGTTAGGAGCAGCAAAGAAAAGATCGTGAAACGACGACAGTTAATTCGCCACGGCAGTATTGTCCTGTTAACCGCTATGGGTTCTGGTTATATTTCTAAAGCCCTGGCACAAACCAGCAAAAATCGCACCGATGCAGTAACCATTAAGTATTTGGGACATAGCTGTTTTCTTTTTTCGGGCAATGGCCTAGATATTTTGGTCAATCCATTTCGTCCTGCTGGTTGTACTGCAGGATACAGGAAAATAGATAAAGTCCCAGATGTGGTAATGATCAGCAGCTTTTTGCTTGACGAAGGCGCGATTGAAGATGTTTCGGGAAATCCCCAAGTATTTACTGAGTCAGGAGACTATAAGTTTCAAGGGCTTAAGATTCAAGGAATCTCTACACTTCATGACCGCGAGGGAGGAAGAAGATTTGGCAAAAATATTGCTTGGAAATGGCAACAAGGAGGCGTTAATATCTTGCACTTAGGTGGTGCAGCAGCTCCTATATCCATAGAGGAAAAAATCCTCATGGGCACACCAGATGTGTTACTTATTCCTGTCGGCGGTGGCCCGAAAGCCTACAACCCCACAGAAGCCAAAAAAGCAATTGACACCCTAAATCCCAAAGTAGTCATTCCAACTCAATATCGCACCGCAGCAGCGGATCCGCAAAATTGCGATCTGGCAGACGTAGATGAATTTCTTACTTTGACTGAGGGAATAGCCGCTAAAAAACTCAGTGTAGATAGTATTGCGATTAAGCCCAGCGATTTGCCGAAAGATCAGCCAGTAATTCGTGTGTTGCAGTATCGAGAGTAATCCAATCTACCGAGCAAAAAGTAACGGAGAAATACTAAATTGCCTAAAGGCCGTAGTATTACCATTTAAAGATTTTTGGCCCAGTTATGGGCGCCAAAACTTGATCTTGCAATGTACAACACTCAGAGCAATTAGCGATCGCAATGCCTTTACTAACTAAAACTTTTACTTTTTCTAGTTTGAGCTTTCTGGCTATCTATCTCTTGCGAGGTTTTGGCATTTTTTCTTTTTTGCCAGGAGGCATTATCTTATTTTTACTGGCAATTGCCCTTAGTTCTGGACTACTTTGGGGAATCGTTGCCACTCTAAGATATTAATTTTTTAATCCTGAATTATTCATTCGGTCCATCATTCTTCAAAGATGAATCCAGAAATAATCATTATCGGCGGTGGTGCTGCGGGTTTTTTTGCAGCAATTGCTTGTGCAGAAACTAATCCTCATGCCAGGGTAACCATTCTGGAAGCAAGCAAACAGCCCTTGAGTAAGGTTCGCATTTCTGGTGGAGGCAGATGCAACGTTACCCACCACTGTTTTGAGCCAACTCAACTGATCCAGAATTATCCTCGTGGAGGTAAAGCCCTAAGAGGGGCCTTTTCACGTTTCCAACCAGCAGATACTATCAAGTGGTTTGAGTCTCGTGGTGTCAAGCTCAAAGTCGAAGACGACGGTAGAATGTTTCCGATAACCGATAACTCAGCAACAATCATTAATTGCTTGAATAAAGCAGCAGAAAAAGCAGGAGTTATTTTAAAAACCAGCAGCGTAGTTCAAGAAGTCATCCACTCGGAAAATAATCAGTTTACGGTCAACCTAAAGCGAGGAAATAGCCTAAACTGCGATCGCCTATTAATTGCAACAGGCAGTAATCCTCTTGGTTATCGTTGGGCAAAAAAACTCGGACATGTCATCGAAACTCCTGTGCCTTCTTTATTTACTTTTAAAATAGACGACCCTCGAATCAAAGGCTTAGCAGGGGTAAGTACAGACCAAGCAGTAGTCACCTTACTAGATTCTAGCCAAAAGAGGTTGAAAGAGCCGGGGTTACAACAAACAGGAGCCTTATTAGTTACCCATTGGGGGTTGAGCGCACCAGCAATTCTCAAGCTTTCGGCTTGGGGAGCAAGGACCTTAGCAGAAGTTAAATACAAAACTAAGCTCAAAGTCAGCTGGTTGCCTGACTATAATCAAGACAGCCTCAAAAAGTATTTACTCCAAGTTAAAGCAGAACACCCGAAAAAAAAGATTGTGACCTTCTGCCCTGTAGCCTTACCCAAAAGGTTATGGCAAAGTTTCATTAGCTATGTCGGGATTAAGCCAAATAAAATTTGGGCAGAAATTAATAAAAAAGAATTAAACAAGTTAATTTTAGAACTACTCCAAGGACAATATCAAATTAGTGGCAAAGGCGTTTTTAAAGATGAATTTGTAACCTGCGGTGGCGTGAAGCTAGCGGAAGTTAATTTCAAAACTATGTCAAGTAAAATCTGTCCCAATCTTTACTTTGCGGGAGAAGTTCTAGACATTGATGGAGTTACTGGGGGCTTCAATTTTCAAAACGCCTGGACGACTGGTTGGTTAGCAGGCAAGGCAATGGCAGATCCCAAAAAAGACTAAATGATAAAAAAGGTGAGCAATGCCCACCTTGAAATCTAACTAAGTACCTAATAGTTAAAATTGATTTAGCCAGTAGCCTGTGCAGGTTTCTGTTTGGGAGAACGAGCAGCAGATTTAACTCTTGCAGTTTCTTCCTCTTCTACAGGGGCAAATTCAATGTTATTGAGTAGCGTAGTGACAAAGGCGAATAGTAGAAATGGTAGGGATAAAACCAAGACAATGCCAACAGTAGCTAGAGCATAAATTTGTCTAGTGCTACTCCACAGTGCCAAGGTAGTAGCCAAACTAACAAATATGACAGTTAACCAAATGATTATCTGTAAATAGATATCACCAAAAGTTAAAGTACAAATCATCCTATAGTTACTATTTTCCCTATCCATAAGATTTCCCCATTTTAGAAATTAGATATTAAACTTCATCGACTACTTTCAGATTAGCGAGAAAAATTAGAGTTAAAGATTTTTACTTAAAAAACTTCAAGTTTATGTAAAGTCTAGTTACGAATATTTATTTAGTTATTGACCTAACTAAATTATTTACTGGGCTAGTTTTTTTTCTGCCAAAAGCTTCGGCTGAACATAAAGGGTTTCAATAAGGACCGCTGTCCCCGCTACCCAAGGGGGGACAATCAACGCCCCGACAATTCCTAGCACTTGTGCCCCACCCAATACTGCCAGAAGTTGATATAGAGGATGTACTTTAACTGAATTACCAACCAATAAAGGATCGAGAACGTAAGTTTCTAAATTTTGGATAATTACAAATAACAGCAAAACCCAAAGAGCAGTCCACCCTCCTTGAGCGATCGCAACAATTAGAGCAGGAATGGAACCTAGTACAGGGCCGAAAAAAGGAATGAGATTAGTGAACCCAGCAATTACCCCTAAACCAAGGGCAAAATCAGCTAAACCAAGAAAATTTAATCCCAAAGATATGACTAAACCGAGAATTGCGGAAACCAAAATTCTGCCTTGAATATAACCACCCATTCTCTGACTTACAGGGCTAATTTGTAGCGAAACTCGCGAATTCCAGGGATAAGGAAGAAGATTGATAATTCCTTTTAGCAGCTTTTCCGAGCCAGAAAGCATATAGCCAGAAAGTAGCAAGGCTAATAACAAACCAAAAACACTACCAATAATGCCCTTAGTCAGACTGTAGGAACGGACAACTAGCTGTTGACTAGAGCGAATAACCCAAGAGTTAAGGCTGTTGATATCTAACAGTTGAGCTAATACCCCCATTTCATCTGAATCGCTCATGCCCAAACGGATAACTAGGTTTTCTAACAGCGATCGCAAAATTTCTAGATAACTTGGTAACTTACGAATCAAGCGCTCAATCTGCTCAACTACAGTAGGCCCAATAAGTAAAATCAGACCTGTCAATCCACCAATAATTCCTAGATAAACAGCAATGACTGCTAGCCAACGGGGGATACCTGCTTTACTAGCGATCTCAATCGCAGGAGCTAAAGTAGCAGCAATTACGACGGCAATCATCAACACAACAATCAAGCTTCTCAGTTGCCAACTCAGGATCAAAAGCAAGCCCAAACCAAGAACAAAGAGAAAGTTACCAAGAGAGATCGAAATTTTTTCAGACATAGAGGAGCATTAAATACGCTTAGGATTCCCTTAAACTAGGGACAACTCTATATTCTCACCTGACTTAGGATCGATAGCCAGAGTAGATAGATCATGAGTCTTTAGCAACTGTTGAAAGTCTTCTACACTCCCATCTGCTTTAAGAATAGACATCAAGATTCCTTCAAAGCTAACATCTCCCCCTGCTGCGGTAGAGAGAATAACTTGGGGGTTAAGCTGTTGGCATAGTTCAAGAGCTGTTTTTTGTCCTTTAATAACAGCACCAATCAGAGGTAATTTGAGATTGATCAAAGGAGTGACAATTACATCCACAGAGTCTAGTTCTTTTACCTGTGGAGAATGGTAGCCGTGCGGTTCGTAATAAAGTGTTTTTTCAGAATCCAAACCAGTTAAGAGATAGCCATTTTCGAGAGTATTGACCCCCACTGGTGAACCAGGCAATGCTTCTATCTTGACCTGAGCCACCTGCTCCACTTCACCATGAGCTAAAGCGGTCACATTGTTATATCCCAATTCCTTAGCTATTTTAGCTGCACCAGGAGAGGCCACAACGGGGATTGATTTATCCAGTTCTTTGAGGGTTGGGGGATGAGCATGATCTTCCAAACCCTGAGAAAGTAATATCAGATCTACTTGTTGAGGGATAGGATGTTTTTGATTCTTGCTACCCTTAAATAGCCAGGTTGCTCCGCCAAAGGTCAAATCTCCCACTAACCAAGGATCGAGCAAGATTCGCGTCTTATCGATTTCAATTAGCCAGGAGTTGCTATCAAAATAAGTTAACTGCATGAATGTTATATCTTTGACTATATCTGTTGCTTACTTATCTACTTATAACTAAGCTGCTTAATATTTCTTAATATAACGCTTCAGAGAAATCTTGAGTTAGATAGAGGTCTTATTTGATTATCAATCAATCCAGGAATACTGCTTGCTTTACCTAAATGTCTTTCCTACGCCCCAAATCCCCTATGAAATTTTTTTTGCTACTACTATCCTGCTGTTTGGTTTTCAGCTCAGGACGCCAAGTAGAAGCATCTGAGCCAGAAAATAGTCGTAATCTTTGCCCCTTAGATGTTAATACCTTAAGCAATAGACTAATCAACGATATTCCTGGCTATGGTAATCGAGTTATTCAAACCACCCAAAGCAGACACCAAGACGCAGGAATCTACAACTACATTATCCTGGCAGGATCTTCGGAAACTCAGCCCTTAAATTTGCCCCAAATCGATTATGGTTCTCAAGACCCCGATTCTTCCAATTCTATAGAACAAATATTTTTTACCACCAAAGAACGCCAGTATTCTAAGCAACAAAAAATTGAACGCCAAACTTATCATTGGTTATTTGTTACACTTGCAGAAAGTGGTTGGCACTTAGTTGCAATGTTTTCTCGTATTGGCAATGAAACTCAAAATACTCCTCCAGCACCGCCCCATGAATCTAGCAAGGGCATCATTGGTCAAGCAGTAACTTTGTGGCTCAGAGACTGTAGGGCTGACACGCTACGTTAGTCTTGGTCTTTACCAGCATTCAAGTAGTCTAAGATACAGCTAGAAAAGACAAGTTAAGCTTGATCTTCACTGCTCACCTTTAACTAGGAGAACAGATAACTTATAATTACTTAATGATTGGTATCATTGCCACAGACATCTTTAAATAAATTTTAAAGATTGTACAGATTAGAGAGTCATCCAATTGCATTGAATGATCGGCAATTTGGGCTCACAGAATCTTGTGCCATAGAGTAATCTGTGACTAAGTACGTCAACTGTTAAAAATTCTAGCAAATAATCCTATCGCATAGAGTATGAAAGACCTCACTCGTTACCGAAATATAGGCATCTTCGCCCACG
>CAZSEZ010000229.1:0-6186 GCA_964606015.1 uncultured bacterium | reverse complement strand
TTCTCTATTTGAGAGCCATTCTTAAAGAGAATTCCTGCTCTAGCACCACGGGCAATTCCTGATAAAAGAGTCGGCATAATTGCAGCCATCAAAGCACAAGGAGAAGCAACAACTAAAAAGATCAAAGCGCGATAAATTGTTGTTTCCCAGTCCCAACTTAGTAACAATGGCGGTAGTACTGCCAACAATAAACCAACTATCACGATAACTCTGGCATAGCCTCGCTCAAATTTTTCAATAAACTGCTGTGATGGAGGAGTTTCAGTTTGGGCTTTTTCTACCAAACGAATCACCCGTTGAATAAGACTGCTTTCTGGGGAACGATCTACCTTTACTTGCAAAACACCATTACCATTGAGTGTCCCAGCAAAGACTTCATCTCCCACTTGCTTATCTACAGGAATAGACTCTCCAGTAATTGATGCTTGGTTAACGCTTGTCCAACCTTCCAGAATAATCCCATCAACAGGAATCAATTCTCCTGGTTTAACCAATACGACATCTCCTACTTTTAATTCAGCGATCGCAACCTCTTGTTGTTGTTCCCCTTGGAGGACTATCGCCGTATCTGGTGCGGTTGCCATTAAAGAGCTAATATTGCGCTCTGTACGCTCCATAGCAATACTTTCTAAAGCCCCGCTGACGGCAAAAATTAGAATCAGTACTCCTCCATCGATGATCAAATAATAGTCCTGTTGCCATAGGCCCAAAATAGCTGCGCCTAAAGCAGCCACGATCATTAGTAAATCAACATCTAACTCTCGTTCTACAAATAGAGTTGTTAATCCTTCTTTGGCACTTTCATAGCCACCAATCACGTACCCGATAGGGAAAATTAACAAAGCAATCCCAATCCAACCCAGATGAAGACTTAACCAGCCCAAAAGGATCAAAATTCCGCAAGCAACAGTAGCAAAAACATCTGGATATTTTTGTAAAAATTGAAAGAAAGAGGATTTAAGTAGATATCGGGGTGTCATTGGTTGAGAACATCTGATTACTTCCCGAAGATAAACCTTGACATTAGTGTTAAGGTCAAGAAAATGAATCGTATTTTGCCAAAAACATTAGTCATTGCCCAAAATGTCTACCAACTACTTAACGATTAAAAAGCTGACAGATACCGTAGGAGGCGGAATAACTCCTCGCATGGTGCGCCACTATCACCAAATAGGTTTACTCCCCGAAGCTATTAGATCATCAAGTAATTATCGTCTCTACACCACAAACCATGTTCAATATTTACGGCGGATTGTAGCCCTCAAACAACAAGGATTCCAATTAGAACATATCCGTAAATTACTAGAAAATAAGTTAGAACCAGGAGCCAACACCACGCTGTTTTCTCGACTACAACAGCATTACTATTCGATTATCCACAAAATAACTCAACTGCGGCAAACTGCATCAGCTTTAGAAAGACTGCTAGGAGGGGATCACGATTGCCAAGCTGTTCAAGCTGAAGTAATTGCCAAAATAAAGCAGTTGAATGCTGACCAAAGCCAGTTAGAAGATGAACTAGATCCAATGGATTCTCTTTGGAAAGCTTTTGATGCTTCGATACTAGCTCACCCAGAAAAATTTGAAGAGTCTCTCCAAAATCTTTTACCTGATTTATCAGGACGCTCAGAAATTGAAGTTGATTTGATCTCTCATCTGGTACTAGCTTGTGGAGATATAAGTTTGGTGAATTTTCTCAAGATTAGCAAGGGGGCGATCGCTGCTGCTCGCGAAGGACTAAAATCTGGCTGCCAGGTAATTGGAGATGTTATGGCCGTTACTGCTGCTTTTGATCGTCCTCGTCTTGACCATCTGGGATGTCATGTTGATACTTTAATCGATGATCCTCATATCATCAGCGCTGCGGAGGCAGAACAAGAATTTTGGCATAGTAGTATTTGGCAAGAAAAATTACACCATCTAGAACCAGGGTGTATTTTGCTCGTTGGCTACGCTCCATCTGTTTTGGTAAGAATCTGTCAGGAAATTAGCAATGAAAAATTACAACCTGCCTTAATTATCGGGATGCCTATTGGCTTTAGTCATGCTCCTGCTGCAAAACGTCTATTGATGGATTCTGGAGTACCTTTTATTACTATTTCAGGAACTTTTGGTGGAGGATTATTAGCAAGCACAGTCTTAAATTCTATTGCTCAATCCACAATTGAAAAGCCAGATTGCCACTGCTATTTAAGCCATTAGCCAATAAATTATTTCCCATTAAGCACATTGCAAAGTGGATTAGAAAATCAAAAATATTCAAATCCTGGCTCTTTAATCTGTAAACTAAAAACCCTGCAAAGAAAATTGCAGGGACTAAATACTGCTATGTGGGTATTACAAATTCTGGCAATAAAACCATTAAGCTGGTTTAATTCTGAGACTCAATTTCACTGCCACTAGTCATAACTTTGAGACGCACTACAGTTTCCCCAGCATCATCTAACTTGACCTCAATTGTGTTTTGAGAAAGTACTTCTAAACAATTCAAAAGCGATCGCAAGTGCGGGTTAGAAGCTCCTGTCTCTACATAAAGACGATCAGCAGCTTTCCCCATTTTCCGCCAAGTAGTATAGAGCTTACCGACAATTTGCTCCATATTACTGGCTTGTTTAACCAGGCTGGCTGCGACATTAATGCAGTCAAGGCGGAGTGCTTCATCTAGAGCCATTTCTACCTCTACATTACCCTCACGGATGGTTTGTACCTGAGCAGCAGCGTCAAGATACTTAGCTAAATTCCGAGCTTCGGTAGTCATCAGCTTGACCGTATCAATATCGGGAGTTTCGCTAACTTCTTTAGTAATTTCGGTAAGGTGGAGGTCTGGGAGCTTCTCAAGTTCTTTAACTAAAGGAGCTAGATGGCGTGGCGGAAGGGACCCATCAGCAGCTTTTTCTTTGACTTCTTCAGGTAACAATTCTGATGTCAACGCTGTCCACTCGTCAGAAAGCTGTTTGACTTCGCGACGGGTAATGCGATCGCCTTTTTGGGCAGCCTCGCTGACTAATTTTTGGATTTCTGGTTCTGCCTTCGCTGTTTCGACAAAGGCTCGCTTACTAAAGTTATTGATATTTTTGGGGTCAAGCTGCCCCTCTTCTAAAAGCGTGTCTGCACTGTTGGCTAGTTGAATCAGAGAATAAGCTTGGGATTTAGTGATTTCGCGATTTTTAAGCCAATTCATAAACCCTGTGCCCCTACCTTCACCGCCGACTTTCTCTCGATCGCGGACTGCTCGAAGGACTCTGCCCCGCCAAATATCAGTTTGTAGATCGAAGCGATCGCAAATTTGCCAGACAGCATCTAGCTTTTCTTGAAATTCACCTTCTTGAATGCGCTCGTCTTCAGGATCGGGAAGCTCAAAGTTAAAATCTGCTGGCATTTCCAAAGCAGCAACAATTTCTTCGCGATCAATGGTGAGGTTACTCATTAACAATTTCTGTACTCGACTATTCTGGCTACTTTCAATATCACACGGTTTTCTAGCTGCGAATCGAAAGATTTATTTAATTAAGAAACGAGAAATGAAGCACAACAGTTTAAGCTGCCTCCAGTTCCCATTAGCTTTCCAACCAGTTAATCCTGAGCTGCCATCCCAAACTCTATTGGGTGATTTTTTTAAAGAGGTCAAGTTTGTCTCTGTAAGGGGGATACCGCCAGTCGAGGTCAAAGCGGAAGGATTTTTTCAAAACGCTTTTGGCATGGGAAAAAGTATCAAAACTATATTTACCGTGATATGCTCCGATACCACTTTCGCCAACACCACCAAAAGGTAATGAGTTCACACCAACTTGCATAATCGTATCGTTGAGGCAGACTCCCCCAGACGAAGTATTTTCTAGGACTTGGGTTTGTTTTTGCTTATCTGTGGAGAATAAATAGAGAGCCAGTGGCTTGGGATATTGGTTGATTATAGCGATCGCATCTTCTAGCTTTTCATATTCCAGAATAGGTAAGATAGGGCCAAAGATTTCTTCTGCCATAACTTCCGAGTCAAGGGTGACATCACTTATTAAAGTAGGAGCAATGTAGAGTTCTTCTGAGTTGGTCTGTCCACCCACCAGAATCTTGCCTTCTGCCAAAAGTGAGCTAAGACGTTCAAATTGCTTTTGATTAACAATACGGGCCAGGTCAGGGCTGATTGCAGGATCATCACCATAAAATTCTTGGAGACAGTTTTTGATCTCGGCAATCAGGGAATCTTTGATCGCTTTACTGACCAATAAATAATCAGGGGCAATACAAGTTTGACCAGCATTGAGGAATTTTCCCCAAGTAATTCTTCTAGCGGCAGTTTTCAGATCGATATCCGTATCGACTATGCAGGGACTTTTGCCTCCCAACTCCAGCGTAACAGGAGTTAAATTCTTACCAGCAGCTTCCATAACTATCTTGCCGATTTTGGTCCCTCCAGTGAAGAAAATATGATCAAATTTTTCGGCTAGCAAAGCTTGGGAGACCTCTACTCCTCCAGGGATTGAGCTAATGTATTCGGGAGCAAAAGTTTGATTAATAATTTGACAGAGAATCTTAGAAGTTTGACCAGAAACCTCTGATGGTTTGACAATGGCACAATTGCCAGCTGCGATCGCCCCAATCAAGGGAGCAATCATCAAAGAAAAAGGATAATTCCAAGGGGAAATAATTAACACTACGCCCAACGGTTCTGACTGGATATAGGCCGATGCCGGAAACTGAGTCAGAGGGGTTTTAACTTTTTTGGGTTTTGCCCAAGATTTGAGATTTTTAATTGCCTCATTAATATCCTGTAAAACAGCCAACTCAATATAGGCTTCAAGCTCTGGCTTACCGAGATCCTGATTAAGAGCCTGAATGATCTCTGGTTCGCGTTCCTTGATAGCTGCTTTGAGCTTTTTTAATTGTTCAATCCTAAAGTCAAGATTCTTGGTTGCTCCTGTGGCGAAGTATTGGCGTTGATCGCTTAGGGTTTCTTTGATAGCAGAATTTTCGGTAATGAGCATTTTGAGATCGCTTCTTATTAAAACTTAATATATTTTCTATCACGGTTTTTACAACAACAGAAAGCCATACTCAGTAGATAAGTTGAACTGTCTAGAAAAATTACATTATCAAAATCACTTTTTATCCCAACTCTTGAGTTGTAAGTCTTCAATCAATAGATTAAGTGGCTGATAGTCAGCCACTGGGACAAAACCTTGGAGCTTAGCAGCATTAAGGGCAGGATGGTCTGATGGAATGTTTAAAAGAGCCTGTTTAACCTCTTGAGCTAGCTGTGGATCGGTAGCCTCTAAAGCTGCAACTGGCCATTCTGGATAAAGTGCCGTGGTATGAGCATAGTAAAAGTTATCTTCAGCGCGATCGAGAATCCTCAACTCACTTGCATCATTAATCAAACCTTGAGCAATCATTTTTTCTAGTTGCCCAGTACGAATAAAACCAGCATCAACAGTGCCATTTAGCACTGCAAGGACAATATTGTCCTGAGACTTATTTTCAAGGAAATTCTCAAAGCTTTCAAAAGGATCGATTCCCTGTTGCTTGAGATGATATATCTGAAATACACAACCAGCCGCCGCAGTCTGAAAGTTTACGCAGACTACTTGTTTTCCTTTAAGGTCAGTAGGGTTTTCGATCTCACTATCTTGTCTAACGATAATTAGACCACTAAATAAAGCTCCTGTAGAAGGCTTGGAGTGAGTCACCAAAAACTCCGTATTGTAAAGCCGTTGAACTTGTACTGCAGCCAGAGGATTATTGATTATAAAGTCTAAATTATTTGCTGCGACTTGAGTAAATTGAGTTTCTTGAGATAGAGTAACTAGCTCAAACTTACGGTCGAGAGATTCCTCTAAATAGTCTAATAAAGGACGATATCTTTCATTGACAGAAGCTGCACTAGTAATATTTAAGATACCCACTTTTACTTCTGGGGTATTTACTTGAGATACAGGAGTAATCTGTAGATCGTTATTCTGTACAGGCTTGTCATTCTTACTCTTTTGACAGGAAGATAAAAGCAATATAAGTGGAATTAAAATACTTAAATAGCTATTTTTTCTAAAAAACATTATTTTAATTAATTAAATTATTAGGAAGCAAAACTGCTTCGATATTTAGCTATAGTAAATTCTATACGTTTTTTTAAGAATTGCACAACTCAAATTATAGAAAAAATCTATCTGTACACTTTTATTTATGATGAGAAAT
>CAZSEZ010000228.1:0-6194 GCA_964606015.1 uncultured bacterium | reverse complement strand
TGCGATCGCCTGAATGAATTACATTCTGTAATCTGTCAGTCAAAGAACGACGGTCAGTAAAACATTCACTTTCTATAGTTGGCGCGCCTGCAATAATTGCTTTAGTTGCCGGTTCGTCAGCCAAGACAAAAAGTAAATCTAAATCTAGTTCTGCGACTGTTTTACCAATTTGCTCGTGGAACTTTTCGCTATATTCACCCAGTTCTTTCATTGTACCCAGCACAGCAATTTGTCTGTCACCTGGGGTTTGTTTGAGCATTTTTAGCGCTGCTTGCATTGACTCTAAGCCAGCATTATAAGTTTCGTCGAGTAACCAAATATTATTAGCTAGTTTTTCGCAACGAGACCTACCCTGGGGCAAGGTAACTTGTAAGCCTTGTGCTAGCGATGAAATTTCAATTCCTAATTCTTGAGCTATGGCGATCGCTGCAAGATAGTTACTTGCGTTGTGAACTCCAGATAAGGGCAGCGGTAATTTTATACCTGCAACTTCCAGGCAATCGTTATCTACTAGTTTGCCCGATACATCACCATGTTCTATTCCATAAGTAATGGTTTTACCTTGCCATAATTGCTGAGCCGTTTGCATTAACAGAGGTTGTTCTTGGTTGAGGATTGCCGTACTACTGGCTGGCATTTCAGCTAATAATTCACACTTAGCATTTGCGATCGCTTCTCGGGAGCCTAGACGGCCAATATGAGCTGTACCAACGTTGGTAATAACTCCAATAGTGGGTTGGGCAATCTCTGTTAGTTCAGCAATTTCCCCCTTACCTCGCATAGCCATTTCAATGACGGCATAATCGTGATCCCTAGATAGCTGCAGTAAAGTTTTGGGAACGCCGATTTCATTGTTATAGTTTTTCTCCGTTTTTAGGACTTTTCCTTTGGTTCCTAAGACCGCTGCAATCAATTCCTTCGTGCTGGTTTTTCCCACTGAACCTGTCACACCAATTATGGGAATCTCAAAGCGTGATCGCCACCATTGGGCTATCTGCTGATAGGCTCTGAGAGTATCTTTCACTACATATTGAGTAGTAGGGCTAGCAATGTCTAATTCCCTGTTTACCACAACTGCGATTGCTCCTTTCGCGATCGCCTGCTCAACAAAATTATGACCGTCGAATTTGTCTCCTACTAACGCGATGAAAACTGCATTAGGTAAAATCGAGCGAGTGTCAGTACTAACGTCTTGGATTATTTCCTCCAAAGGTGTAACAGTCGTGGTTAAATTATCGCTAAAAATTTGACCCAATTCGACGCTGGAGATTTCTACAGCCATAATAATAAAAGATTAGAAAGTGCACAGATTAATCTTTTGTAATTATAAGTAAAAACACCATTTTCACTATTATTTATTTTTCATTGCTGATGGCTTCTTAAGTACTATTACTTATGTGGAATTAGTTTACTAATAGTATTATTAATTTATTTTCTCCTATGATATCATAGAAGTAGTATAAAAAACTTCTTATTTGGCTTTACTATTTTAAGTTTGAGATAGTTATATGTTTTTATCTATCTACATTTCTATCTAATAAAAATGAATATAAAATGACAAGAAAATATCAGCTAAGGCAGAAAGAGTTTTCTGTAAGAGAAGAAGAGAAGATAATTTATCGAACAATCAAATTATGGCTAAAACAGGATTCTTCAGATCGCATTATTGAACAATTTCGTTACTTATTTATTAAAGGAAATGGCTGCGAATATCCTCATGCTAGGTTAGCACTAGAGACAATTGTAAATTTAGATTGTGCTCAGCAAGAGTTTAATTTTATTTTTAGTCGTTGCTGTCAGCTTGTTATTTGTGAGTGGCAATCAAACCCGATACTTCGAGCAAAAATACCCTTATTTATTAGTCAAATTTCTCTAGCAAAGCTGTCTAGTTCTACTCAATCTCGCATTACTAGGAAACTTCGAGAACTGGTTGTGAATTTCACAGAAAGTGAACAGTATTCGATGCTCCAAAGGCTTAGCAAGCTATTTATTGGTACTCAACATCCACTAGTTAAAACAGTTAATAAAAATTTTGATAGTAAAACTTTAGGTAATTTGATTGCCAGATATCCTTACTTGTATGAAGTCTGTTTAGTAGGGAAAGATAGCAGTCAACAGTATAAACAGACAATTAGTAAATTGTATAAAGGAGCCCAGAATCGTTATGAGTTAGATTTATCTCGCTACATTACTTATCGTGTCCGGTTGATCAAGATAGTTCGTAAATACAAAGCGGAGAAACACAGCAAAATCCCTAAGAAAGTTATCCAACCAGTTAAAAACCCTACATTACTCAGTGATCGTCAGCTAGATTTAGGTCTTAAAGTTTATACAGGAAAAATTGATTCCCAGCAGGATTTAAAAAGTCTAGCTCTCAATTTCCGTAATAGTCTGCCCTACCTTAGCTCCCATCAAGAGTTCAAGGCTAGTTTATTCACCTACTTAACTAGTGGTTTTGACTGTGAATACAGCAACACTGTATTGAAACCCAAACTGGCTGATTATCTTGATAGTATTTTGCCTAATTTGCATGCCAATAAAGTAGATGACTTTACTGTGCTAAGAACCTGTTCATTGTTGTTGAGGTTTCTGATTGTAGATAGTGTCAATCGTTTAAATCACCATTTGTTTGCTGATATGATCGCACAAATAGGGGCAATTAAAGTTACAAGTATTTTATTAAAAATAATTTTGATTTGTGAAAAGGCTAAGCCTTATCTAGAACAAAGATTTGGGATTTTATTCTCTCATTATGATGCAGTCGATGAAGGTAGAGTATCTTGGTTGACCGAATCTTTAGAAACTATGCAATTGGCATTGAGCATTCACTTTGGACAAGTAGATCTATCTTTAATCAATATCATCTGACCCATCTTAGAATTTTAATTCATTAATTGTGATTTACCATTTCAACGCTCCTGTTTTACAAACAGTCAATCAAGAAAAAATAATTTATAGTCATCTAAGGGAAAAGCTGGCTGAAAATTCCTATGATGAGGTTGCTTTGGAGTTTAGGCTGATATTTTTGGAAGGGAGATCACAGGATCCAGAAGTTAAACAAGCAATTCAAAGTGTTGTGCATTCTCAGATAGGTGATGATAAATACTTTTATATTCTTAACTACTGTTTCTATATCTTAATTAATGATTGGTTCGATTCGGAAAATGGACAAGAAAGTATTCGTCATCTTCTAGAGCTTTTTCAAGAAACTGGAAAGCGCGCTCGATCTCATAACCGTCTCAAGAATAGGACGATCGAACTGAGTAAAGCCTTTGTTGAGTCAAAATATTATGCCAGACTTAAGAGAATTGCCACTGTAATCAGATACGATCACCCAACAAAAGCTGAACCTAGCTATCCGATCAAAAAACTGGCTCCCAGGTATACCTTTCTGTATAAATCTATTTTATTGGGAAAAGAGAATGCTACTGAGGTGGCTCAGTTTATTAAGCAACTGCAAGAAAATCGGAGTAAATCTTTTGAATTTAAGCTGGCACAGCACATTATCTATCGTTCGCGGTTGGTGGAAATTGCTAAAGCCAATCAACTGTCCTCTGGGGCAGGTAGGATTGTTCGCAGAGTAGCTAATCCTACTTTCCTAGATGATAGAAACTTGCGGATTGCACTTAAGCAATATATCAAAAGGCTTGATGGGAAACTGACTCTACACCAAACAGCAAGAAAATTTACTTTAGAAAACCAAAAAGGAATCAAGTACGGTCAGTTTAAGAACAACTTGTATCTTTATCTAATCAAAGATATTAAACCTCGCAGCCGTAAATTTAATTTTAAGTCTGAGTTACAAAAGCTGATAGAGATGGCTTACTATCAATCTGATTCTCAACCTATTAGCGAAAGCCTCATTCTTCAAACCTGCCGTAAACTATATCAATCTTTGATTGTCAGTAATGCTGAGAAAAAACAGCACAATCTTCTCATAAAAATGGTCTCTTCTTTGGGGACCGCACAGACAGTAATGTTATTGATTAAAATACTTTTGATTTGTCCTCAAGTGAAGCCCGATTTGGAGCAGAGGTTGGGAATACTATTTGTTCATTATGAAAACAAGAAGATTCAGGAGGTTATCTGGTTAGCTAAGTTTTTAGAGCATTTTTCCGTTGCTTTTAGTATTTATTTCGGTAAGCTAGACATCTCTTTGGGTAAAACGATCTGAACTATTCTTTGAGAACATAGCCTACACCACGAACTGTTTTGATTAGGCGAGCATCTTCTTTTGATTCTAGTTTGAGACGAAGATAGCGAACATAGACTTCAATGATATTGGAATCGCCCATAAAGTCATAGCCCCATACTCGCTCTAAGATTTGGTCACGGGTTAAAACCTGTCTGGGATGCGCCAGTAGATATTCTAAGAGATCAAATTCTTTAGCTGTTAGTTCAATTAATCGCTCGCCACGAAAAACTTCTCTTGTAGATCGGTTTAGGGTTAGGTTGCTAAATTGTAAAAGTGTGGCTTCTTGTTGTTCTTGGTTACGTCGTAAACCAGCACGGACTCTAGCTAATAATTCCTCGATACTAAAAGGTTTAACTAAGTAGTCATCGGCTCCAGCATCTAATCCTTCGACGCGATCTCCAATTTCGTCTTTAGCCGTCAGCATGATTATTGGCACATTATCCTTAGTTTGGCGCAGACGACGGCAAATTTCTATGCCACTCAAACCAGGTAACATCCAGTCTAGAAGAATTAGTTGAGGAGAGAGCTCCCTCGCGGCAGCTAGTCCCCCCAGACCATCATTAGCAACTGTAACTTGATAGCCTTCGTACTCTAATTCCAGCTTCACAAATTGGGCTAATTTCGCCTCATCTTCTACTACCAGAATATGCTGTTTCATCTTCTATATCTTCGCTCTAATATCAACCCTATAACTTAGAAAGCCATAGTAAAAGGGAAGAAGGACTTGGCTTGTCCTTCTCTAATAGCAACTTATGATCTTATGCCATCACTGTAGCAGCAGCTTTAACTCCCGATTGTGGTTTCACATCATGCCCTAATTCAGTAAGAGCTGCTTCTAAACAAGCAAACCCAGTTAACATGTCGCGATCGCTAACAAAGCCCAGATGACCGATACGGAAGATTTTGCCTTTGAGGTGATCTTGTCCACCAGCAAGAGCAATGCCATATTTGCCGCTCATAATCTTGCGAATATCTTCCGCTCCTACAGGAGCAGGATCGACTGCTGTCACTGCTGTAGAAGCATAATCATCCGCAGCAAAAAGATTTAGTCCCATAGCTTTAACCGCTGCACGAGTAGCTTGAGTCAGACGCAAATGACGCGAGAAAATACCGTCTAAACCTTCGCGGTGCATCATCTGTAGGGCAACTTGTAAGCCATACATCAGATTCACAGGAGGAGTGAAAGGAGTACTTGCCTTAGCATTGGCTTTTTTGTACTTCCCTAGATCCATGTAGAAGCGAGGGAACTTGCAATTTTCATAAGCCTGCCATGCCTTATCGCTGACAGCAATAAAGCCCAATCCTGGGGGAATCATGTAGCCTTTTTGCGAGCCAGAAGCTACAACATCTAATTTCCACTCATCAACGGGTACGTTGTATGCGCCAAGGCTAGTAACTGCATCGACAATACTTAGTGCGGTGCCGTGAGCTTGAATGTGCTTACTGATAGTTTCGAGATCGTTAAGGACTCCTGTAGAGGTTTCGGAGTGGGTAATAACGACAGCTTTAATTTCTTTGTTAGTATCTGCTTCTAGCTGAGTCCGAAATTCTTCGGTGTCTAGAGGCTGTCCCCATTCTGCGGTGATGCGAACGGTGTTTAAGCCAAAAGTCTCACAGATTTGTGCCCAGCGATCGCCAAATTTGCCATTAACTCCGACAAGTACTTTATCTCCAGGGTTGAGGAAGTTAATCATCCCTGCTTCCATTGCTCCCGTACCTGAAACGTTTAGGGAAAGGACTTCGTTTTTAGTTTGGTGTAGCCATTTAAGATTGTCATTAATTTCTGCAATGATTTTGCTGAAGTCTCCGCTACGATGGCCAATAGGGCGCTTTGCCATAGCGAGTAATACCTTCTCTGGCACTGGAGTAGGGCCAGGAATCATTAACATATGTTTATCTTCCATAGGTCTTAAATACTCTATTTATCTCGATTTACAAGTTGCTCATCCTATCTTATTTCTTTTGAGCAGGGCAAGAGCGTTACGAATTGAGAATTTAT
>CAZSEZ010000227.1:0-6204 GCA_964606015.1 uncultured bacterium | reverse complement strand
AGAGGTCTAGATGGCGCACCCGACGAAGAACTTCAAGCGGATGCTTTTGTCTCAGCGTTATCTGTCGATCCACTGAAAACCATGCTGCCTAAACCTTGGCAAGAGATGGAGTTTTTCCAAAAGATTAAACGTCTTGAAGGGGTAGAAGTCATCAATGTACATCTATGGTTTGATCGTAAGTTGACGGATATTGACCAATTGCTATTCTCTCGCTCTTCTTTGCTTAGTGTTTACGCCGACATGAGCAATACGTGCAAAGAATATGCCGATCCCAACAAGTCCATGTTAGAACTGGTACTTGCTCCTGCAAAAGAGTGGATTACCAAGTCGGATGAAGAAATCGTGGACGCTACCATGGCGGAATTAAAACAACTGTTTCCCCAACACTTTACGGGAGATAATCCTGCACAACTACTAAAATCCAAAGTGGTTAAAACGCCCCGCTCTGTCCAAAGAGCGCTAGCAGGAAGAGAGGGAGACAAACCCACTCAAAAAACCCCAATTGCTAATTTTTATCTAGCAGGGAGTTACACCAGACAAAAATATCTTGGTTCAATGGAAGGTGCAGTACTCTCTGGTAAACTAGCAGCGCAGGCGATCGCATATGACCTAACAGCCCATCCTCCTGAAGCCAAAAAAGCTGTAGCAGTGTAAAGCTACATTTATATTTAGCTTCCAACAGCTCTCATGAGATGAGAGAATGTTATCGATTGGTAAGAGATTAGTTAACTCATTAAGTTGTAGTCGAGTAATCTTTTACCCTCAGCAAACCTAGTGTTTGCAACTTTTTAGCTCCTCTATCCCCTGTATTTTTGCTTGCTGGTAAATGCTGCAAATACCTCAAACTAAAACCCAAACCACAACTAACTTGATACCTGTTGCCGAAGCATACGAATACTGTCGGACAATCACGGCGGAATATGCAAAAACTTTCTACCTTGGCACTTTATTAATGCCAATGGAAAAACGCAAAGCAATTTGGGCAATTTATGCTTGGTGTCGCAACACCGATGAACTAGTTGATGGAGCGAAAGCACAGTTCACAACGGAAGAGACCCTAATAGATTGGGAAAAACAGCTAGAGGCAACATTTGCAGGAAAACCTTTAGATAGTACAGACGTAGCCTTGGCTGACGCTGTCAAAAGTTATCCACTAGATATTCAGCCTTTTCGCGACATGATTGCAGGTCAACAAATGGACCTATATCGTAATCGTTATCAAACTTTTGAAGAGCTAAAACTTTATTGCTATCGCGTGGCAGGGACTGTGGGCTTGATGTCCAATGCTGTGTTAGGGATAGATCAGAAAGGTAGTGAAGTGCCCTGGGAAAGACAAAATCAACCGTACAACCCAGAAAAAGAAGCGGTTGCCCTGGGGATTGCCATGCAACTAACTAATATCTTAAGAGATGTTGGAGAAGACGCTAGAAGGGGACGAATTTATCTACCTCTAGAAGATCTAGCAGCCTTTGACTACACTGAAAAAGACCTACTCGCAGGAGTCAATGATAGTCGTTGGCAAGCTATGATGCGTTTCCAGATCAAGCGAGCCAGAAGTTATTATAAACAGGCAGAGAAGGGAATCCGTTATCTGATTCGTGATTCTCATTTGCCAGTCTGGGCATCCCTAATGCTTTACCAAGGAATTTTAGACTCCATAGAGCGCAACAATTACGATGTGTTTAATAAACGAGCTTTTGTTAAGAAGCCCGTTAAAATGGCTTCGATTCCCGTGGCTTGGTTAAGAGCACAAGTTCTCTAAATTCATCAAGTGATGTCTAAAATTTCTAAAATTATAGAGAAATTTAGGTTTAAGATAGCTAGCCACTAATAACTGGCTACAATAAAGGTTGGTAGCATTAGGGAGAGAGTAATTATTATGGCTAATAGTCGTCGAGTTTCTCGCGTAGCTTCTTTGATTAAGCGGGAAGTCAGTCAAATGCTCTTGAATGGAATCAAGGATGACCGCGTAGGATCGGGAATGGTCAGCATTACAGATATCGATCTTTCAGGCGATCTGCAACACGCTACGATATTCGTCAGCATTTATGGCTCGGAAGAAGCTAAGTTAGAGACGATGGAAGGGCTAAAAGCTTCAGAAGCTTTTGTCCGTAAAGAGCTAGGGCATCGTATTCGTCTACGTCGCTCTCCAGAGATTTTATTTGAGGAAGACCGCTCCTTGGAAAGAGGAGATAAAATGGTTCACTTGTTGAATCAAATCAGCCAAGAACGCAAGAGTAAAAGCTAAGACTTGTTTGACTTAATTCTTGGTCAATTTGTGTACGGGATACTTTTTATCTTTGATATGGATTATCGGTCTTTTTATATCAATAACTATATGTTAATTATTGTAAAATAGCGTGTATTAAAGATTTTCAGTACTTTTAATTAATAGATAAATTGTTATGCCTACTATTGTCGATATTGCAGTTAGTACAGAGGGATTTAGTACTTTAGTGGCCGCTGTTAAAGCTGCTGGCCTAGTAGAGACCTTAAACAGTGCGGGAAAGTTTACAGTTTTTGCCCCCACTGATGAGGCTTTTGCTAAATTACCTCCTGGAACAGTGGATACTTTGGTCCAAAATCCTCCACAACTAGCTAGAATCCTGAAATATCATGTGGTTGCTGGACAATTAATGCAATCCGATTTAGCTAAATTAGATTCAGTTGACTCGGTAGAAGGTTCACCAATATCTATTGATTGTAGTGAAAACTTTGAAGTGAAAAATGCCACTGTAGTTGCTGCTGATATTGAGGCTGATAACGGCGTGATTCACGTCATTGATAATGTTATTTTGATGGGCTAATTATCTACACCAGCCTCAAATAAGGGTTTAAGATAATAAGCCCTTAACCCCTATCTAATCGAGGTCTGTCCCCATCTGTATTCTTACAATTCAAACTTTCTTAGTCATAAGATAATTTATTGACTTGGTCTAGCAGTAATTTCATAGTCCAAACGAACATTACAGGAACTGATACCGACTTTACCAGTTGGATTTAGCTCATCTTTATAGTCGCCAATACTCCAGTTATCTTCATAAAGAAGATTTTTGGTAAAGGTTAATTTAGTATCAGTCAACTTCTCATGAACAGTCCCAGTGAGTGTGATAGATGAATCTTCTACTTGAGGCATAACAAAAGAAGCTGTCTTCCCAATCTTAAAATAAGTTTTATGCACATCATCACCCAGTAGGGCTTCTTTTTTTTCACGTTTGTCGACCTCAATAAGCTCACTGTTATCAGCTTGAGCTGAGAGAGTCCAGTAAAAATAGCCTTCAAAAAGACGGCAATCACCTAGAACCTTTATCCCTTTGTAGTTAACAGTCACTTTAGAACTATTTATCACACAATCTGTTGCTGTATACTCAGTACTCGCACCAAGCTTAACTGGTAAATTTCCCACCAAATGTCGCACAGTATAACTAATAGGAACACCAGGATTTGAGCGGCTATAAGTAGCATTCCGAATAACCTCTAACACACCATCAGAAGTTCGGTCTGTAATAGTCTTAGTCGCTTCATCGGGATTACCGCCCAAAGTCACGACATTGAAACTTGTATCCGAATTGTTGAGAATACGTTCATATTTAGTCCTAACTTTACCGTTTGCAGTCTTCTTCCCTAGAGAATATTCAAAAGCTGCTTCAATTTCTTCATTACTTTCTTGAGAAGATGTTTCCATCCGAACTAAAATAATTCGACCATAAGTAACGTTAGAGATATACGCACCAGGTTCATTCTCATTAATCTGCTTCTTGATATTGTTCAAAGAAGTTTTTGGATGGAAAACATCACCTGAAACAGAAGGAGTATCAACCGTGACGGTATAAAAAGCCTGCTTATAGACAGCACTCACAACTTTTTTCGTTTCGTTGGTAGATGTTTGAAGTGCTGATGATACCTCACCTGAATCCCAATCTAAATTTAACCCAAGCTCTAATCCTGTCTGCTCCGAACTATGAGAGACAGTTTTACTATAAGAAGAACTTGCAGGATTAACATAACCATCCTGATATGCATTGGAATTCCACCACTCAAGAGCATCATCGATCGCAGCCTGAGTAGAGGAGTTGGAAGGATCATCTACTACTACAGTGCCACTATTGCCTATTCCTGGTAAATCAATGCTTAAGGTAACGGGACTTCGTTTCAGGGTCACAGGTTCAGGCAATCCATCGGTGAGCGACTGGTTAACCTTGACAATAGCTCCTGGCCAGACAATTCCCTGGTTAGGCTTTAAGATAGCAATCTTATCGAAGTTTTTCGCCAGACTATACTGTGTCCGAGTACAAGTTTTATTACTGACAGTGGGTGGTGGTAATTCAACCTGATTGCGATTAGGCGAAACTTCAAAGTTGGGAGGATTATTTCCAGATTCCTCAATATACTCTGAAACAGCATTCTTCCCGTTAAAATTACACGAATTCAACAAGGCAAAAAGTAGCAGATAGATTAACCCTTTAGACATTTTCAGCATCTGAAATGACCTCAATGAGATACTCCTGATAATCCTGACAGAGATTAGTGACGTCGATTAGGGAGTAATGTTTCCAATAAAAATATCAACGAAAATTTCATTATCAAAGACTAAATTTCCTGGAATAGCATTCTAACAATTACTACTACAAAATAAGTAGTTTTACCGAAATAATCCATATTCTTGAGACATAGAAAGTTTAGTTCTTTAAACAATAAAGTCACATCATGAACAGCATTTGATAGACTATGAATTTGATATTGTTGACTTTAGTCATAGATATAACTCAATCAAAACCACATAACAAAAAAACACATAATCACTTAATGCTTTTTGTAAAAAAATACAATATCTTATCTAAGATATAAATCTCGGATTTAGTTAAAATCAATAACATCATCCCTAAGGCACTTATTGCAGAAATGGAAATTTGTATTAGAAATTAAAATATGAGATCACTTATCAAAATATCGCTGGAACCTAACCACAATAAGTTAGACAAGTAATAGCTTCGTAGAGTCTTTCGCCATCAAGAAATAATCCTAATCCACTCTTTGAACCATTTTGAAGTGAAAAGTCTAGCTACTAGAAATAGTTGGGGTTAATGGCACAGTACTTGAAGTTAATTTTAGCGATCACTATGTTCAGACTCATGAATCATTAGATTTAACTCCAGACCAAATCATTCTTTTACACTTTGAAGCGATTTCCCCCGATTCAACAAAAGAAACGATTCAGATCTAAGGCTGGATTGGATTTAGCCATCAATTAACTCAGAAGTTGCATAACGCTTGACATCATCTCCATTCATCAAACCGATTCTAGATGGTTGAGGTGGGCATGATAATCTCCATTGATTTACTCTTACAAATCTGCCATCAGGCAATTTAATTGGTATGTTATGACCATCCGAACCAGCTCTACCATCACCATATAATTCAATTTCGTTCATATTAGAAACGTAATGTTTCCCTTCAAAAACAAACACCATTCCTCTATACCTTTTATAGTTCATAAATACTAGTTTTTGATATGGTCTGTTTTATAACGATCGCCAGCTTTATTCTACTGAAAACAAGACCCCTCAACTTGCAAACAGACAACAAAAAGCGATCGCAAGCAACTCAAAATCACCCGCGATCGCATTCAACCATTAACAATCAACTATCAACAAAAACCTAACGATAATCCTGAGATTGAATATCTCGCAAACGGGCTTCTGGACGGATAAAGCGGTCTAATTGAGACTCAAAAAATGCGCGATTTTTCTCTAAATGCTTGGGATTAGGATCATCCAAGGGATAGAGCAAAGCTTGACGCAAAGCTTGAATAACTGCTGAAGTAACGTTGTACATCGAACGCTGGAAGGTAATCCCCAGTTGAGTTAGGTTGTCAGCCTCACCGCGACAGTGTTTTTGGTAATACTTTTGAAGATACTCAGGTAAAAAATGTGACATATCATCCATTAGTAGCGTAGGCGGAATGCCCGCAGTCCCTACAGGAAAGACATCCGCATAGAGAATACCGTAGTGGAAATCTTTTTGATTTTCTGGAACCTGTCCCGCCTGAGCATTATAAGATTTGGTGCCACGGAAAGGAGAAGTCCGATAAAAAATCGCTTCAACGTAAGGCAAAGCAGCCTCATACAACCAAGTAAAACCTTTGGATTTAGGAATGATTTCGTAACACTCATCACCGATATAAAGATGGTGATAAATTGGTCT
>CAZSEZ010000226.1:0-6301 GCA_964606015.1 uncultured bacterium | reverse complement strand
TATTACTCTTATATTCTGTTAATTACTTTAATGGGTTTTGGCATCATCAAATTCTTTCAGAGAATTGTTTTTAACTCAAAAGTGCAGGCCGCAAAAAGAATTCAAAAGTCTCGTTGCGTTAAGTGTGCCAAGAAAATCAAACAGATAGATAGCTACTGTCCCCACTGTGGAGAATATCAGTATCAAGAATGTTCTAACTGCCACGAATACACCTATAAATTCTTACCCTACTGTAAGCAATGTGGACATCCTCAATCAGAGTAATTCCAAGAATTATCTCAAATACTCTTGAAAATGACCCCGTGGCGATCTCTTGGTAAAATGCCAAGAGAAATTACAAACCATTAAGCCGTCGGGACATAAATTAAGGGTTATTTACATGAGCAACTCCACAGCAGTCAAGCCAATTACCATTTTGGGGTCGACAGGCTCTATTGGTACCCAAACTCTAGATATCGTCACCGACCATCCTGATAAATTCCGCGTTGTCGGTTTGGCTGCAGGCAGAAATATTGAGTTGCTCGCTCAGCAGATTCGCAACTTCAAACCAGAGATCGTTGCGACATCCTATCCCGAAAAAGTCGCCGAACTCAAAAATGCGATCGCAGATGTACCCAACCCACCCCAAATCCTCTCAGGAGCTGAAGGAGTTGCCGAAGTCGCTCGTTATGGCGATGCGGAAAGCGTAGTTACTGGAATTGTTGGTTGTGCTGGATTGTTACCTACCATTGCAGCGATCGAAGCTGGCAAAAATATTGCCCTTGCCAATAAAGAAACAATCATTGCTGGTGCGCCTGTAATTTTGCCTCTAGTGAAAAAGCATGGAGTTAAGCTCTTACCCGCTGATTCGGAGCATTCAGCTATTTTCCAATGTTTGCAAGGAGTTCCCGAAAATGGTTTGCGACGAATTATTCTAACTGCTTCTGGTGGTTCATTCCGTGATTGGCCTGTCGAAAAACTATCTCAAGTAACAGTCCAAGATGCGCTCAAACATCCTAATTGGTCAATGGGACAAAAGATCACGATTGATTCTGCCACCTTAATGAACAAAGGCTTAGAGGTAATCGAGGCTCACTATCTGTTTGATGTGGACTACGATCACATCGATATCGTAATTCATCCCCAGAGCATTATTCATTCTTTAATTGAGGTGCAAGACACATCCATGTTGGCACAGTTGGGTTGGCCGGATATGCGCTTACCCCTCCTATATTCTTTGTCTTGGCCTGAACGCATCTATACAGATTGGAAGCCTTTAGATTTGGTTAAAGCAGGAGACTTAACTTTTCGCGAACCCGATCACCAAAAATATCCCTGCATGCAACTAGCTTACGCAGCAGGCAGAGCAGGGGGTCTTATGCCCGCAGTTCTCAATGCAGCCAACGAGCAAGTAGTGGCTTTATTCCTCGCAGAAAAAATTGATTTCTTGGATATTCCTCGTCAAATCGAGGCTATATGCGAATCCTTTGAGTCACAAAATCAACAAGATCCTCGTCTAGAAGACATTTTGGAAGCAGACACTTGGGCAAGAAAAGCCGTTCTAGAGTTGAATTAGAAGTTAGTTTTATTAACCTGAATTAATGCAAGAGATCGCAACCTTTGGTGCGGGGTGTTTTTGGCATACCGAAGAAGCATTTCGCACTTTACCAGGAGTGATTAAGACTTCTGTAGGCTATATGGGAGGACACTTTGCCAACCCCTCATACCTAGATGTGGTGGCACGGATCACTGGCCACGCGGAAGTCGCTCAAATCGAGTACGACCCTAAACAAATTAGCTACGATGAACTAGTAGCCAAGTTCTGGAAAATTCACGACCCAACCAGTCTCAACCGTCAAGGGGCAGACCGAGGCGAACAATATAGATCAGTGATTTTTTACCACAGCGATCACCAAAGAGTGGTTGCCACTAATGCTAAGCAGCAATTACAGATCTCCCAAGCGTACGACAAGGATATTGTCACCGAAATCAAACCTAGTGGCGACTATTACCTAGCAACCCCAGATCACCAACAATATTTTGCCAAAAAGCGAGCTAGAACTCCCTAAGTTTCTTGATTTAAAACATAGGCTAGATTTCTAGCTCATTAACTGCGACATAATCACCATCCTTGAGATAGGCAGCACCCTTGACGATAATTTGTTCTCCAGACTGCAAGCCTTCAGTAATCTCAACACGGTTGCCAGCGACTATATCCCCCATACTGACAACACGAGATTCTACGCGATCGCCATCCTGCAACACAAAGATTGTAGCTCGGTCGTTATTCTGCGGTAGAAGAGCTTTAATTGGAACTGTTACACCGCTGACTTGAGAAGTCGCGATCGCAGCTTCCAAAAACATACCCGGCTGCAAGCTAGTAGCCTGAGGCAAATTAACTTTCACTGTTGCCAGGCGAGAATTGCTATCTACAACAGGGTCAATTTTGCGGACTTGATCAATGATGGTATTGCCCAAATTATCTTTGATAGTGACTTTTTGTCCGAGACGAATTCTATTGAGATCAGTTTCGGAAACTTGTAATTCTAGCTCTAGGTTATCGTCTTCAATAATAGAAAATAGAGTGCGATCATTGGCGGTAATATCCCCAACCCTGGCATCTCTTTCAGAAATTACCCCACCAACGGGAGCAACAATTTGGGTATTGTTTAACTGAACAGTAGCAAATTGCAAACTACCTCTAGCTTGAGCCAACTCAGCTTGAGCCTGAGCCACAACTTCAGGACGAGCGCCTGCTTGTAATTGTTTAAGAGCCTGATTCGCTTCTTGTAAACTAGCTTCAGCTTGAGCAACTGTAGCGCGAGCAGTTCTTTCTTGGTTAATAATTTCATCTAGGCGATCGCGAGAGATTGCGCCTTGAGTCTCAAGGTTACTATTACGCTCAACTCTTTTGCTGGTCAAATCCAGATCAGATTCTGCTTGTTCTAATACTGCTTCAGCACGCTTAACTCGTTGTTTGGCCTGAGCAAGTTCTTCGGGAGTAGAACCTGCTCGTAAATCCGCCAGACGTGCTTGAGCTGCAACTACCGCAGCCTGAGCTTGAGCATATTCAGCTTGCACAGTACCATTGCTTAACCTAGCTAAAAGCTGACCTTGACTCACGGTAGAACCTTCATCAACTAGAATTTCGCTAATCTGTAATCCGATTGCTTGAGAAGTGACAGGAATTAATTCTAAAGCTGCAACTGTCCCTGAAGCTTCAAGCTTTTTGTCTAGAGAATCAGCCATCACAGTAGCCACAGTAACGGCTCTTTTCTGAGTAGGCACTACCTCAGTAGAAACGTCTTGAGCTATAGGTTGGGGAGCAGTAGACCTGTTGGAGAATAACTTTGAACCTAGTAAAACTACGACTAGACCGATACCGATCCCAATAACTAAGCCCTTGGCCTCGGAAAACTTGGATTTGCCTTGAAGAAGGGTTTTTTCCGAAGAAGAAAATCCATTGTTACCCTGGTTTTGGCTTTCCTGTTGGCTCGTTTCAGGTTCATTATTCTGAGGTACTTCCTCTACCTTGAGAGGTGTAATACTCGGATTGTTATCGCGATCATAATTGACAGTAAAAAATTCACCGTCTAACTCTGCAATATAAACAGCTTCAGATTCTTGATTTCTTGAAGGATTATCTGATCGCTTGGGCGTAAAAAATTCTGCTGAAAAATGATTATTTTGCTGTTCCTGCTGAGTCATAAGAAGCCACTATCTACCGATGTTGTCAAAAACAATATTTTATTTAACTTATGTCACTAAACTAATTTTCAAGAGTAGAACTAAAGTACAAGGATAAATATAGTCTAGACGATATACAACAGGAATTGGCGTAGCGAATCAGGAAGTAAGTTTTTTTTCAGAGGGTGGGTAATAACAAGCTATGGAATCACCATTGAACTGTACCAGTGCAGAGCTAGAAAAAGAAGTTTTAGCTCGCTTCCAACTGCTTACTGGTAATTTTTTAAAGCAAAGCCATATTTTTCGCGAACCCTGGGGAAATTCAACCGTACTTTGTGTTGATTTTGAGTCATCCCCCTATCTGTTTCCTTTATCGAGAGAGCAAACTCATGTACTGCACTTAGCTATTAGGCAACTAGGCTTGGCTAATTCAGTGATTTTTCGTGCCCATAATAAGGTTTTAGGCTGGCGGAAACTAAGTAACCAATGACGAAAGGTAGCCACATTAACAGGGTTTCAGCCACGGTTAACCGCTGAAAATCAGAGCTTGATGCTAAGCGATAGGCGACAACAAAGTAAACCAAACTGGAAAGAGCCAGTAACTTAATCCCCAGGTTTCTCTTGGCAACGCCAAAAGGAACAATCCAAGTGAAATACCAAAAATGGATAATTGGCGAAATAATCAGCAACCAGAAGAAATAAGCCTGGGTAAAGCTATAGTAATTTCGCTTGGTGAAAATCAGCCAGAGAGTTCCCAATCCCAAAGGAATCGCAAAAATAGAGTTAGTTGTACGGGAAAAAGCCCACACTCTAGCTAAAAAGAATGGTAAAAACTCACAGTATCTTCCATGAGAGACAAAAGAGGAACTAGTGGGAATTAGCTGGCAAGAGGATGTGGCGCAAAAAGCCAGACTGCTCAGGAGAAAAGGAGCAACACCCAACATTAAAATTGCCAAAGCCAATTTATAACCAGACTGACGATAACTACGCCAAACTAAAAAGCCAAGAACTGGCAAAGAAATCCACTTAATCGCAATGCTAATCCCCAGATAGACTGTAGCAATCACCAATTTGGTATGAGGGATTCTGCGATCGCCAAATTCATATAAAACATAAGCAGATAAAGCTAGAGGCAAGACAAACCAACTATCGTAATGTCCACCACTAGCAAAGGAATAGAGGATCAGGGGATTCCAGGCATATATTAACGCTCGCTCTAGCCCAAAACGACGCACTAAAAGAACGCAGACTCCCAAATCAGCCGCCACAAATGCTGACTTGAATAAAATCACGCTAGGACTAAACCAAGCTAAAGCCCTAAAGCCCAACTGAGTCAAAGGCGGGTAAATTGCGGAGACATCGGGATGGTTAATTTTCCACCACCAAGATGTTTGAAAAGAGCTTAACTCCGCCGCATTGGGCGCATAGTCATAAGGGCTAAAACCCTGTAACTGGATATAACCCTCCCAAAGGTAACGCCAAATATCATTACCAGGATCAGTAAAGAGCAGAATGATTCTAGCTGCGATCGCAACTCCCCAAAACCACCACCAACTAATCTTTTTAATCCCCCAGGAGAGTACAAACCCTAGACCCATTACACCCATTCCCAAGGCGAAAGGTGCATAAACTTTGGCTTGGTCCAAATCACCATAGGGAAGTAGCCAAATGGCGCCGAGAATAATGATTAAACCACTACCAAAATTAATTACTGGAGTTGCAACAGCAGAAGTCTTACTTGACTTTTGGTTTGGTGTTAGTTTTTCGTCGTAGAGCTTGCCCATATATAATTAGTATGCCGACCGATTGATTATCTTCGTAACTGAGTGCCTAAATGAGTGCAGAAATCCTGACAGAGCTAGAAAAAGCAGTAGAAAGTCGTCGTAACTTTGCGATTATCTCTCACCCAGATGCTGGAAAAACTACCCTAACAGAAAAATTGTTGTTGTATGGGGGTGCGATTCATGAGGCAGGTTCGGTCAAGGCTCGTCGAGCTCAGCGCAAGGCGACTTCAGACTGGATGGAAATGGAGCAACAGCGTGGGATTTCTATCACTTCTACAGTATTACAGTTTAGCTATAGCGACTTTCAAATCAATCTTCTAGACACTCCAGGACACCAAGACTTTAGTGAAGATACTTATCGTACTTTAGCTGCTGCGGATAATGCGGTCATGTTGATCGATGCAGCTAAAGGTTTGGAGCCGCAAACTCGCAAACTATTTGAAGTTTGCCAAATGCGATCACTACCAATCTTTACTTTTGTCAATAAGTTAGACAGGCCAGGGAGAGAAGCTCTCGAACTCCTAGACGAAATAGAACAGGAATTAGGCTTAAAGACCTATGCAGTTAATTGGCCAATCGGTATGGGCGATCGCTTTCAAGGAGTTTACGACCGTGTTCAAAAGCAAATTCATCTTTTTGAGAGAACAGCTCACGGCTCCAAAGCAGCAGCCGAAACTGTAATTGATTTGGGTGATCCCAGAATTGAAGAGTTTCTTGATCAAGAGCTTTACTACCAGCTCAAAGAAGAATTAGAAATCCTCGACGAAATTGCCGAAGATTTTGATTTGGAACAGATTCATGCAGGGAAAATGACTCCTGTATTCTTTGGTAGTGCCATGACTAACTTCGGG
>CAZSEZ010000225.1:0-6406 GCA_964606015.1 uncultured bacterium | reverse complement strand
CATCAATGCTAGAGCGCATTTCATCTAGCTCTTGATTAACCCCTTCTTTGATCAAACCACCATCTTTGATGTGCTGAGGAGGGCTTTCTACCAAATTATCCAAAACAAAATGGCCCAACTGTTCTAACTCGGTGGGGACTTTCTGAATTGCTTTGAGATAAGGAGAAGTCCCAGAAGCAGCGATCGCAGCTAAATCGTTCAAACGAGTTAAAGACTCTGCCAAAGCATGTAAATCCCTGGCATTAGCTGTTCCCGAAGCAACCCGACCAGCCAACCGCTCAATGTCGTAGATTTTTTTGAGCATGGCGCGCAAATCTTCTCGGATCGGAGTATGTACCACCAATTCGGCGATCGTATCTTGGCGGGCTGTGATCCCTCTAGTACTTAGTAGTGGTTGCAAGAGCCAACGTCTGAGGGCCCTGCCGCCCATTGCAGTAGATGTCTTGTCTAATGCCCAAAGCAGCGAACCATAAAAAGTTCCATCGCGCACTGTTTGCGTAATCTCTAAATTGCGCCGACTCTGATGATCCAGTACCAAGTAGTCAGCTAAGCTATAGCTTTTCAGAGATTGCAATGGCGTCTGATAGGCTCTTTGGGTTTCGACCACATATTCCAACAAACCACCTGCTGCTCTGGTTCCTAGAGGTAAATTGCTACAACCCAAACCCTCCAAAGAACTCACCCTAAATGTCTCTTTGATCCTTTGAGTGGCTTCGACCAAATTAAAAGACTTCTGCGATCGCAAAGAATAACAAAAACTCTCAGGCAAATAATCCGCAACGTATTCTGATTTTTCCCCAGGACGCAACAGTCCTTTTAGGTCAGGAGCATTGGTAGGGATTAAAACTTCGGATGGTTGCAATCGCAACAGCTCTGTTGTTAGATCGCCCAGGTTACTCGACTGAGTCGTCAAAAATTCTCCTGTAGAGATATCTGCATAGGCCAAGCCCCAATTATCCCCAGCGATCACCACCGCAGCCAAAAAATTGTTCTTGCGGGCGGTTAACATGCCTTCATCTGTGAGCGTCCCAGGAGTTAGGAGTTTTTGGATTTCTCGGCGTACCATTCTTTTTTCGGCAACTGCGATCGAAGCATCCTCGACTTGATCGCAAATTGCCACTGCATAGCCTTTTTCGACCAGTTGGGTACTATATCTTTCTAGAGCGTGATGGGGCACCCCAGTCATAGCAACTCTACCGAGTTCTTTGCCTCCTTCTTTAGAAGTTTGTACTAGCTCCAGTTCCCGAGAAATAGTTATAGCATCCTGAAAAAAGCACTCAAAAAAATCACCCACCCGATAAAACAACAAGGCACCAGGATATTGCTCTTTGACCTCTGCATAATGGCGGTACATGGGTGAGAGCTGACTTTTATCAATATTGGTACAGTCGGTGCAAATTGGTTTTGGGGTGCGCTCTGATGCACGATTTAAAGAGTCTGCTTTTCTTCTAGGAGCCATATAGTGCGTTTGTTATAGTCTTTACTTTTGACTTTATCGCACTTGCAAGCTCTGGCTACTGCTTGTTGCTTTCTTTTTATAGGATTTTAAGATCTTCGTAAATTTACGCGATCGCCTTTTACAAAATAAAGGGAAAACTAAATCTGAAGGTTATTTGAGAGCTAAATGATCGAAGAACAAATACTTGGTGCAATTGCAGAAAAAATCGACTCAGATAGTCTCAATTTACAGGTAATAACCCAAGAGCAAACTCTTTATCTATACATCAATCGCGGTCGCGAGGCAGATTTAGACTATGATTGGCTGACTGCAAAAATTCAGGATGCTGTTACTGGTTTAACAGATTGTGACTTTACCCTGATCGAGCTTTATAGTCGTATTTTTGGGGAGGTCGAACCAGATTGGCATACATCTCTTGAGTTGGTAGCAGCAGATTTAGAATCAATCACCAGTGAAATAGCTGGAATTGTTGAAGATAACCAAACTTTAACTTTAGGCCTAGAGCAAAAACCAGAAGTTAACTCTTTTGCTAATGCTGAGGTGGAGTCTCTAGAGGAGTCAGAAACATCAGAGGAAGTTGTTGCTAATTCTGAATCTATCGCTGTAGAGCCAGGCAACCAAGAGCAGACTCTATTAGATAGTTCTGAAGAAACTATTCAAGATTCAGAAGCTAGTAAACCTGATCAAGAGGAAGAGGAAAAATTTCCAGAATCACCTATTTCCCCAGAAGAGAATCCAGAAGCAGCAATTGGTGATTTTAGTCAGTATTGTTTTATCCGCAACCGACGCCTCCTAGAAGCTGAACTTGTTAGTCCTTCAGCTAATCTTGCTGAGTTAATTACTACTTTTGATGAATTTTCAGCTTTAATAAAGCGATCGCAGCTACCTTTATTGGAAGCTTATCTCAAACAAGACCAATCACCAGAGATCGAGGAATTGGAGCCACCAGTTAAAGCCTGGTGGACAGAAATTCTGGCTTTAGATGGTGATCCTAAGCGGAAGTTTGCTATTTGGATGAGTCGTTACTGTTGCGATTGTGAAACGACAATGACCAAAATATCTGGAATCTTGGCTTATCAAGAGGAGGTCGAAAAAGCTAATCAAGCAGAAATTAGAGAACAAGCTAGCCAAAAGTGCAAAACTGCCAACCAAGCTCATTTAGAAAGTAGCCAATCTTCTGATGAGTCAGAGAGTGCTGAAAATCTATCACAACCGAAATCAAAATCCAATTCAAAATCTAAGAAAAAATCCTCAGTAGCTCTTGAAGCCTTTTTATCTGCACTAATATTTATTGGGGTAGTCAGGCCAGTATTTAGGTCAGTTATTAATAGTTTTAGTAATAGTACTTCTAGTGAGACTGTTGAGTTGGCAACAGCTACTCTGGAGACTGAAAATTCAAATCAAGACTCAGTAAACCTAGAACTAAATAAAAATAATGTAGAGACAGCTCAAGGAAGTGCTATCGACTATGCAGAAGACAATTTTGCCTCCGAAGAGGATAAGTTGAACTACGTTATTAAGATGCATTCTGCTGCTTGGCTAAAATATGAGGACAATTCTTTTGGTGATGCACTAAAAATAGTCAATCGACTAATTGAAAAATATCCTGATGATTTTGAGAAAAAAAATAGACTGGCAAAAGCCTATCATTTACAAGGTCTAGTTCATCACAACCTTAATGATTATCAACGGGCAATCGATAGTTTTGGTGAGGCAATTAAACTTTATAAGTTTAAAGACTCTTACTATGCTGATCGTAGTTTGGTGCATATGGATCTAGGAAACTATACAGCGGCATATGAAGATATCAACCATGCTCTTAAGTTAAATAGACGTCAGCTTGATTGGTTTTTTTATCGATCTCGAATTAATTATCGAAATAGAAAATATGAAGCGGCTCTTAAAGATATAAATAAAGTAATTGCAAAAGGTCGTTTTTATCTGCCAGCTTTTGAACAGAGATACAACATTCACAACCAGTTAAGTAATCGTGCAGAGGCTGATTGGGACTATCGAAAAATACAACAGCTACGAAAAATGCGAGATCCTGATTATGAACCAAACAAAACCATAATCCAGGATCAATTCAAGAAAAAAAATGAAGAAATAAACTAGACTCGGTTGAGTTTTTCTTGCTGCAATAGTCAATGCAGCCGTATTCTACGATGTTTCGGTGATTAATTTATTTTTTCTTTCAAAAAGAATATTGAAATTGGATCTGGGCTAATTAATATTTTGACCTTAGGTGAGTTAAAAGCTGTTTTATCTCCTCAGTTAGGCAAAATGGCCCAACATTTTATAGCAGTGGGCTAATGGAAATTAGATAACAGATTTCCTATTACATAGTTTATGAATAGGATGTTTTAGATGAATTTTTGGGAGGTTTGTTTCTTGTTGATATCCGACGATCATCTTTGACATCTTAAATGAGTATCTCTGTAAACTTCGTACTCTCACTAAAGATTAATCCCCAAATGATTTGGTAGTTACTCAAAAAGATTACGCATTCCGATCGCTATAATCAGAAGGTTCTGAACAGAGTAGAGAAAAATCGTGTTTCTTTTCTTATCCAAGCTACTGCCTCTATTTGTCTATCCTTTGGGTTTGTCTTGTTTACTACTAGTAATAGCCTTTTTTATGGCGCTGAGGCGATCGCGATCGGCAACTATCCCAATTTTGCTGGCATTTGCTCTACTGGTTGTGGCAGGAAACCCCCGCCTCTCTGATGCCATTATGAAATCCCTAGAGTGGCAAAATATCGATACAACTAATCTCCCCACAGCAGATGCCATCGTAGTTTTAGGTGGTTCAACCGAAGGGATCTCGCCTCCGCGAGTGATGCCCGATATCAACGAACATGGCGATCGCGTGCTTTATGCTGCTCAACTCTACAAAGAAGGTAAAGCACCAAAAGTTGTCCTCTCAGGAGGCAGAATTGACTGGTATGGCAAAAGTGAATCAGAGGCAACAGATATGGCAACACTTCTGGAGCTAGCAGGGGTCCCCGCTGAAGCCATCCTCAAAGAGGGTGATTCTCGTAATACTCACGAAAATGCTCTATTTACTAAGCCAATTCTCGAAGCTAATGGCATCAATAAAGTCTTGCTTGTAACCTCTGCTTTTCATACTCCGCGATCGCTAAAAATCTTTGCTCGTCAAGGGATCGAGGCTATTCCTGCACCGACAGACTTCATTACTAGTGAAGTTAATTTAGCTCGTCATGACTTTAGCCCCGAATCAAAAGTCCTGAGTTATTTCCCTACTTCTCGTAGCCTCTACTACACCAATAAAGCAATCAAAGAATATATTGGGACTGTTATTTACCGTTTAAGAGGTTGGATTTAGTCTAAAAACAATCTTGCGTTAAGCTATGGAAATCGTTGATGCGACTCCAAATGTGGTAGCAGCGAATGATAGGATTATCTACTGGCAGTTATGGATAAGTAATTATGGCAGAAACATTAATGTTCAACGCTCTGCGGGAAGCCACAGACGAGGAAATGGCAAGAGATAACACCGTTTTTGTCTTGGGAGAAGACGTAGGTGAGTATGGTGGTTCTTATAAAGTTACCAAGGGCTTGCACGAAAAGTACGGTGAGTTCCGCGTTTTGGACACTCCCATTGCCGAAAATAGCTTTTGTGGTCTAGCTGTCGGAGCTGCCATGACTGGTCTGCGTCCTATCATTGAAGGGATGAATATGGGTTTTTTGCTCTTGGCATTTAACCAAATTTCTAACAATGCAGGTATGCTGCGCTATACCTCTGGCGGAAACTTTAAAATCCCGATGGTAATTCGTGGCCCTGGTGGTGTCGGTAGACAGCTCGGTGCAGAGCACTCCCAAAGACTAGAAGCTTATTTCCATGCTGTCCCAGGTCTCAAAATTGTCGCTTGCTCTACAGCTTACAACGCCAAAGGTTTGCTTAAAGCAGCAATTCGTGACGAAAACCCAGTACTGTTCTTTGAACATGTTTTACTCTACAACCTCAAAGAAGACCTTCCCGAAGAAGACTATATAGTTCCTTTGGATAAGGCAGAAATGGTACGCGAAGGTAAAGACGTTACTATCTTGACCTACTCCAGAATGCGTCACCACTGTACTCAAGCAGCCAAAACCTTAGTTGATCAAGGTTACGACCCAGAGATTATTGATTTAATCTCCCTCAAGCCTTTTGACATGGAAGCGATCGCCAAATCAGTTAAGAAAACTCACCGCGTGATCATCGTCGAAGAGTGTATGAAAACTGGTGGGATTGGTGCTGAATTGGTAGCTTTGATCAATGACGACCTATTTGATGAGCTTGATGCACCTGTGCTTAGAATGTCTTCCCAAGATATTCCTACTCCTTACAATGGGGTCTTGGAATCCATGACCATTATTCAGCCTAAGCAAATTATCGAAGCCGTACAAAAAATGGTTGATGGCAAAATTTAGAATGCAACCAAAAATCCTGCTAGGGTAAAGTTTGGGGTTTGGCTATTGTGCCAAGCCCTTATTTTTTAGCTTTGTTTAATACGCTTTAAACTCCAATATTTATTAAATACTGCCAATGCGGAAAAATCTGACCGAAGGCGCGATCTCGTCTCAACTAATCAAGCTGACTCTTCCAATGATTGGCGGAATTGCGGCTATTGTGGCTTTCAATTTGGCAGATACCTACTTTGTTGGGCGACTCGGTACAGACCGCTTGGCAGCCATGAGTTTTACTTTTCCCGTTGTGTTGACCCTGGGGAATTTAGCTTTGGGGTTGGGTATCGGGGCATCATCGATTATTGCTAGAGCAATTGGAGAAGGCGATCGCTCTAGGGTGCAGCGTTTTACCACTAATAGTTTGACCTTAGGTGTGGTTGCAGTAGTGGTTTTAGCTGGTATTGGTTTGCTGACTATCGAGCCATTATTTTCTGCTTTGGGGGCAGACAGCACGGTTATGCCCTACATCAAGGAGTAC
>CAZSEZ010000224.1:0-6487 GCA_964606015.1 uncultured bacterium | reverse complement strand
ATTGACTCTTATCAACAACTACTAGAAAAATTAGTTGACTTAGAAAGCGATCGCGCCAAGATCAATCACAAACGTGCCAAGTATATTTTGCAGCAAGCTGAAACCTTCTTAGCTAGTAGAGAAGTCACCGGAATTAAACTAACCCATGAAACAGGTTTTCTAGTTGATTTATTTCACAAGTTTGAAACTGACTCTGATTTGATTGTTTTGGGGAAAAGGGGCGAAACAGCTAGTTTTGCTACCGAACACTTAGGGGCAAATATGGAGCGTATCGTTCGGGCTAGCCACAAGCCTTGTTTGGTCACTCCTAGAGAGTACAAACCAGTAAATAGAGTACTTCTTGCTTACGACGGTGGGGAAAGCTGCCAGAAAGCCTTAGATTACATTACTAAATCTGACGTTTTTCAAGATTTAGAGTTCCACATTATCACTATTGCTGGTCGCGATAAACAAGCTGCGATTGATCGCCTTAAAGTTGCGGAAACCAAAATTACTGAAGCGGGATTCACTCCAGAGTGTCAGTTACTTACAGGTAACCCCGAGGAAAAAATGCAGCGTTATGTCGAAAACCACGATATAGATTTCTTGGTAATGGGAGCCTACGGACACAACCGCATTCGTCATCTAGTAATTGGTAGTACCACTGCTCAGATGTTACGCAGTTCGCATATTCCTGTTCTTTTATTTAGATAATTTAGACCCTCATGACTACAAGCCAATTATTTGATTTTGCCAATGTTTTCGTCTTACCTTTTTGGTTGTTGATGATTGTGTTGCCCAAGTGGAACATAACTCAAAAGGTTATGGAATCCTATTTACCCTTTGTAGCTTTGGCTGGCTTGTACATCTATTTATTTATTGGCTCTGTAGATCCCGAATCAGCTCAAGCTTTGGCTAATCCAACTTTAGAGGTTATTGCTGAGTTTTTCTCAACTGAGCAAGTTGCGGCAACTGGTTGGGTGCATTTTTTGGCGTTTGATCTATTTGTGGGTCGCTGGATCTATTGGCAAGGTCAAAAAACAGGAGTTTGGACAATTCATTCTTTGTCTTTGTGTTTATTCGCAGGGCCCATGGGTTTGCTTTCTCATATCGTGACGGCTTGGATTACGGAGAAGTTTTTCTCTGCTGATGAGGTTACTGAAGTACCTAGTTAAGTTTTGGCATTGATAAAATATCTATGAAGAATATTACTGTAGAAGATAATCCTGAATTATTTTCTACATATCAAGATTCCACATATGGCGACAAGTTACTAGGGCGAAAATGAGATGATAGATCAAACAATCTTGTGAGCTACTATCCCCTCTATTTTTACCTAAATAACTATTTATATTTGCATATTCGACAAAATCATTACAGCTATAAATATCAGATCTCTTAAACATCTTTTTCAATTCATCTCGTCGAACAAATATCTGTGTCTTATTCTTTTCTTGATTGAGCTGCCTTGAATATAGGCAAAGAAAAATTAAGCAAAAAAACAAGCCAGATCTAGGATCAAATCCATAAGTAGCAATAGATGGCAAAAAAAGATAATTAAATGATTTATCCTTTAAAATCTGATTCCATTTATTCCAGATTTTCTTGCTCATATAGGTTACTTTTTTACTCATGTCTATAACGAATAATAGTGTACTGGTTTTATCGTTTAATAATTCCCCAAAATATGAAGAAAATAACCACCCTCATGCTATCAGTACTACTTTGTAAATAATATCTTTTACTCATAGTCCTAAATTATTGAAAAGATCGCAGAAATTAGCTATTAGTTACTTAGACAAAGACAAGAAGAACAGTTGCCATGGATTATCGGGATATCATCACTATTGAGCCAGGAAAACGAGGTGGCAAGCCTTGCATCAGGAATATGCGAATCACCGTATATGATGTTTTGGGTTGGTTAGCAGCAGGAATGTCTCAGGTGGAAATCTTAGATGATTTTCCCGAACTCACCGCAACGGATATAAAAGCTTGTTTGGCTTTTGCCGCAGACCGCGAGCATCGTTTAGTTAAATCGGTAAGTACAACTTGAAACTACTGTTCGATCAAAACCTTAGTAGAAAGCTGGTAAATAGACTTTCAGATATTTTTCCTGGTTCTAGTCACATTCAATTTCATCAACTAGCAGAAGCCGATGACAGTGACATTTGGGAATTTGCTAAAGCTAATAAATTTTGTATTGTGACCCAGGATGCTGACTTTGCAGAAAAGAGTCTTTTGTACGGTTCGCCACCCAAAGTTGTTTGGTTACGCTGTGGCAATGCCCCGACAAAAATTATTGAAGCCCTATTGCGTTCTGGAGAGGAAGACATTAAACAACTGATTCAAGAACCAAAGCTACATTGTTTAGAACTTTTTTAACCGTGGAAAGTGAAGCTATTTGGATTATTTCCGTTCGTATAGCCAAAGTTAAGGAAATGGCACTTTGTGAAAATGAGTGAACTAGATAAAAAATTTGATGAAGGCGAAGAAGATATTTTGAATGAGTTCGATCTATCTAAAGCAGAGCGTGTTAACCACGAACAGAGAAAGATTGATATTGAGATGCCAGTATGGATGATTCAGCATCTCGACAAAGAAGCGTCTCGTCTTGGCATTGCCAGACAAGCAATCATCAAAACATGGCTTGCAGACAGAATAGATCGGGCATATTCCAAATAAGCTAATTATTTCCAAGACTCAATAAACATTCCTCAGTGCTAATATGGCTGGGATTATTATCTGGGTGAGAAAGCTGTGGCGGAGGAAACGAGTAAAAAGCGATCGCTGGCAAATATAGCGGGTTTAGTTGCAGTGGCGACTTTAGTCAGTAAGCTATTTGGTTTGGTTAGGGAACAAATCATTGCTGCTGCTTTTGGCGTAGGAACCGTAGTTAATGCCTATGCTTATGCTTATGTGATTCCTGGCTTTTTGTTGATTCTACTCGGCGGGATTAATGGCCCTTTTCACTCTGCACTTATTAGTGCCTTAGCCAAGCGGGATAAGTCAGAGGCTGCCCCTATTGTCGAAACAGTAACTACTTTAGTCACTGGGTTGCTGGCAGTGGTCACGGTAATTCTGATTATCTTTGCAGGAAATTTTATCGATCTGCTAGCCCCTGGGCTAGAAGCGGAAGTTAGGGAGATGGCAGTATTGCAACTGCAAATTATGTCTCCTGTGGCAATGTTGGCAGGGTTGATTGGGATTGGCTTTGGCACGCTTAATGCAGCAGATAGTTACCTATTGCCTAGCTTGAGTCCTTTGTTTTCTAGCGTCACGATTGTGATTACCATGGCTTGTTTGCTCTGGCAGGTAGGGGACAAGATCAATACTCCTCAATATCTCACCACAGGTGCGATCGCATTAGCAGGAGCGACTCTAGCAGGAGCGATATTTCAGTGGTTAGCGCAATTAATCGCGCAGTTTCGGGCTGGCATGGGAACCCTCAGGTTTCGGCTTGATTGGCGTACCTCTGGGGTTATGGACGTAATGAAAGTAATGTTGCCCGCTACTTTATCTTCGGGAATGTTACAGATTAATGTCTATACAGATTTGTTTTTTGCCTCTTTTATCCCTGGTGCAGCAGCAGCCATGCGCTACGGTAATTTCATTGCGCTGACTCCTTTGGGGATTATTTCCAACGCGATTTTAGTCCCCTTTTTGCCTGTGTTTTCCCGTTTGACCGAACCTGAAAATTGGGGAGAACTCAAACAACGCATTCGTCAGGGGTTATTCCTCACCGCTTTGACAATGTTGCCTCTAACAGCAATTTTTATTGCTTTGGCTTTGCCTATTGTGCGTTTTGTTTATCAGAGGGCGCAGTTTGATGAAAGTGCAGCGATGCAAGTAGCTCCTTTACTAATGGCTTATGGTTTGGGCTTATTGTTTTATCTGGCACGAGATGTTTTAGTCAGAGTATTCTATGCCTTGGGAGATGGTGAGACTCCATTTCGGATTAGTATTGCCAATATTTTCCTCAATGCAGTTTTAGATTATTTGCTAGTTAGTACTTTTGCTGCTCCTGGTTTAGTAATGGCGACTATTGGAGTCAATATTATTTCTATGGGGGTTTTCTTGTGGCTGCTGAATAAACGCCTCAATGGTTTGCCTTTGCTGCAATGGTCTAAATATTTGATCGGGTTGCTGATTGCTACGATTTTGGCAACTGGAGCCAGTTATGGTTCGAGCCAGTTATGGGAAAGTTATCTAGGTAGTAGTGGCCTATTACTTGTGGTTGAATTGGGTGTTTGTTCTGCGATCGCAGTAGTTGTCTTTTTTGCGGCTACGCTTCCACTTAAACTGCCTGAGGTAACTATGTTAACTGAGAAGGTTAAAGCCAAGATCTTGAAAAAATGATGGCTAATTTTATAATTTGAGGAAATGTTAGCGATCGCAATATATCAGCCTCGGAAGTTCTCATGAAATTTTAAGTAATCTTTTTAACTATTATATTTTGTTGAGGGTTATGCTAGAAGATGTAGTCTTTCAAATCCGCAAATTTGCTAGTTTTATAGATGAACTTTCCAGAGATTCTCGATCAGCTTAACTCTCAGTTAGAAGAGGTATCAGAGCAAGAACAAGCCAACCAGCAAGAGCAGGCCGATTTAGCTCAAAGCATCGAACAGTTGAGCCAAGAGATCGAACATCTGCAAAAAGTAATCGAACAGAAGTATCATCGTCAAAGTGAGCTAGACCGCGAAGCTCTAGACCTCTGTCGTAGATATGAAGCACTAGAGGAAAAAAGAGAAAAAATCGCCAAAATAGAATCCTTTTCTGCGGAATTCAAAGGATTACAGTCAGAATTCCAGGACAATGAGGATCTTTTAAACACGCTTTATTCTTCTATATCTGCGATCGCCGTACCTGCAGCCTCGGATTTTGATTCACCTTCAGTCTTTCCGGAAGAGGAGAACTCTCAAACAAACAATAATTCTCAAACAGAATCTTTAACCTCCGATCATCCCCCAGACTCTGAACCTGCTACGACGATTCTTTCAATCAAGCAACAACTACCCAGTGCCGAAAGACTTTATCAAAAATTGGTAGCGAAAAATTTGGATAAGTATCACGTCTACCAAAATCAAATTTTAGATGGTTTGGACCTAATTTGGTGTTCGGTTGGTTTTGTGGCTTTTGGCAAAAACTTGTATAAACAAATGTGTTTAAAATATCATCCAGATCTTTCGGGTTCTGAGCAAGCTATGCAGCTAGTGAATACTGCTTGGGAAATTGCCCAAGAACATGTCAAAGCCAGTGACTGATGAACTTTTAACTACTGTTTGAATTAGTAATTTTCCTGGTAAAGCACAAGTAGAAGTAATAGTGGATGTTGACGATTAACCATTAACAATCAACAATTAACCGTTGAGCGTTAACCACTAACCAGTAAATGCAATTAATTGATTGGCTGATTGTTTTACTCTACTTTGTCTTAACGATGGGGTTGGGTTTATATCTTTCTCGTCGAGCTTCTAGCAGTTTGGAAGATTTTTTCGTTTCAGGGCGATCGCTTAATTGGTGGTTAGCAGGAACCAGCATGGCTGCTACTACGTTCTCGATCGATACGCCACTTTACATCTGTGGCGTAGTAGCTTCACGAGGAATTGCAGGAAACTGGGAGTGGTGGAGTTTTGGCATTGCTCATGTGGTTTTGATCTATGTTTTTGCTCGACTATGGCGTAGATCGGAAATTGTGACTGATGCCCAACTAACAGAGATTCGTTACGGTGGTAAAACGGCAGCTCTGTTACGAGCTACTAAAGCTTTTATTTTTGCTGTGCCGATCAACTGTATCGGTATTGGCTATGCCATGTTAGCCATGATCAAAGTGGTGGATGCGTTGCAACTTTGGCAAAGTGTCGGTATTGATCCTGGGTCTAATGGCAAGATCTGGAGTGTGGTGGCGATTAGTCTATTTGTCCTGCTGTACTCTGGTTTTTCCGGTCTCTGGGGTGTGGTAGCAACTGACTTTTTTCAGTTTTTCTTGGGTTTATTTGGTGCGATCGCTGTGGCTGTAACAGCAGTTCATAGTGTTGGTGGAGTTCATCAGCTAATCCCTGAGATTCAACAGTCACAAACTATCGATATCCTGGCTTTTTTCCCGTTGCAATGGAATCAAGGCTTGAGTTGGAATGATGCAGCCGGAATTACTGCTACTACTTTTTCGGCTTATGTCTTTGTTCAGTGGTGGTCATTTCGGCGGAGTGATGGTGGAGGCGAGTTTATCCAAAGGATCGCAGCAGCTAAAGATGAAGCTGAAGCTGAGAAAGCAGCTTGGTTTTTTAATATTTTGCACTACATTATTCGTACTTGGCCGTGGATCGTGGTGGCATTGGTCGCTTTGGTTATTTATCCTGATCTAGGCGATCGCGAATTGGGTTATCCCAAGTTGATGTTAGATTTCTTGCCTCCTGTGATGCTGGGGTTGGTGGTATCTTCTTTGATTGCTGCTTTTATGAGTACGGTTTCTACTTCGATTAATTGGGGAGCTTCTTACCTGACTAACGAT
>CAZSEZ010000223.1:0-6523 GCA_964606015.1 uncultured bacterium | reverse complement strand
CGAGTAAGAATTAATGGTCAGACGGGAATTGTGGAAATTTTAGATTAATCTAGAGATAGTTTTACTTTAATATTTCTCAATGTCTGCTCTTATTGTTGCGGTTTTTATTGTTATTTTAGGTTCGGCGATTTGTTCTGGAGCAGAAACCGCATTACTCTCAGTACCTATAATTCGAGTCAGACAGTTAGCTCAATCCAAAAAGCCTCAAGCTCTTGCCTTGATGGGAATTCGTAATCGAATCAATCGTCCGATCGCGACTATTGTCATTCTCAATAATATATTTAATATCGTTGGTAGTATTATCATTGGTAGTTTGGCAACCACAGTTTTAGGTGATGCCTGGTTAGGAGTATTTTCAGGAATCCTGACGTTTTTAGTAATTATTTTTGGTGAAATCTTTCCCAAGACTCTTAGTGAACGTTATTCTGAGAATATTTCTTTGGCGATCGCTATTCCCGTAAGACTGGTCACAGTATTTTTTACTCCTTTAGTTCTATTGGTTGAATTTGTCACTTCTCCTGTAACTAAGGGACGGAGTATTCAGACAACTAACGAAGCAGAAATTAAGTTTCTCACCAAAATTGGCTATCAAGAAGGTGCAATTGAAGATGATGAAGCTGACATGATCCAACGAGTTTTTCAGCTTAATGATCTAACTGCTGGAGATTTGATGTCCCCTAGAGTTGTTATTACCTTCTTGAAAGGAGATTTATCCTTAGCAGAAAGCCAAGAAGAAATTATTACATCTCAGCATTCTCGAATTCTGGTCATTGGCGAAACTATTGATGATGTCTTGGGAATTGTGCTCAAAGATAGCTTGTTGATGGCTTTGATTTATGGACAGAAAGATCGCAGAATTGCCGACCTCAAGCGGGAGGTTAAGGTAGTTCCTAGTTCAATTCGAGCAGATAAACTATTAAAAGTCTTTCAGGAAAGTAGAGAACATTTAGCCGTGGTTCTTGATGAATATGCAGGAGTTGCAGGTGTCGTCACCTTAGAAGATGTCTTGGAGGTTTTGACAGGAGAAATTGTCGACGAAACTGATCGTAATATCGATTTGCAAGAAATCGCTCGCAAGAAACGCAAGAAACTTCTGCAAGCTAGAGGCGTTAGCGAATAACTAACGAGTACAAAATCGAGAAAAAATAAGTTGTAGTTTATTGCAGCTTGCTCAAGCTTTGTTGGATATTGTTGGGTTCGAGCCATTGAACGTGAGAGAACTTAAATAGTTCTTTTGGTTCGTGTTCTGTAACGATTAAAATTAAAGCAGGAATCCTTTGACTTTCGAGATAGCGAACTAAATTTTGGCGTTCTTCATCCCAATTTAGTAAGACACAAATACAACCACTCATAAGTTGGCTGCGTTTAATGATCGAGTTGGTCAAATCTGTAAAATTCTTGTTTTGGCATGGTTGAACTCCTGCAAGGATGCTCAACATCTGTTCGGTATTCCCCAAGCTTCTGCCAGCAGTAAAGGTATAGGCAGTATCGGCGACAAACATCAAATCCAATAAAGATTCCTGTGTTTGCAAATCACAGGCAAAAGATGCAGCTACAGAAACTGTTTCCTCAAAGATCTCAGAGTTACTACTTTTGGAGGAAGTAAAAGTATCCAAAACTAAAGCGTGGCGGACAAAGTGTTCTGCTTGTTCTTCTATGACTACTGGTTTGTCAGTTTTTGCCCAACTTTTCCAATGAATCTTGCGTAAAGGATCTCCTGGACGATAATCTCGCAAAGACATAAATTCTGCTGAGTCTCCCACCGAGGATGCTAAAGAAACTGTTCCCGATTGGGATTTTCTGGTTCCTGGTAGCTCAAATTGAGGGACTTGATACCTTTTGGGCAAAATCAGAATTGACTGAGGACAGGCAATGGTCTGACACGCATTGAATAAACCCAAAGGATCGGAACGTAAAATAGTTGCTCCTCTCAAACGGACAGTCCCCCGACGAGTCGGCATGAACTCTACTGTGACTTTACTAGCACTCCGTGGTTGTAACGTAGGGATGCTAGCTGCTTTACCAAGAATTGCCCCTTGGTTTCGTTTAACTAGATTTAACCACCGATAGTAGCGTACTGAGAGAGAAACAAAGCGTCCTTTCCTTACAAAAGATCGGAGGTAATGTTGGAATTGCTTTGGTGTGGGACGAGGATCGGTAAATTCTTCTTTAAGTTGTAACCCTGTTTGAACTTTGGCAGTGCGGTTTTCGACAGTGATGCTGTATCGTAACTTAACTCCTACAGTCCCTAATCTTGGTAAGGCTCGAGTTAGAGAAAAGCGATCGCTAAAACGCCAACTCCACAAAATGGCTAGTAGTAACATCGCGCAGATAAACGCAAAAATCTGATAAGCCATGGTTTGCTTAGTATCTATACCCACAATTGCTGTGACCAATAAACACGCAACTGTTCCTACCCCTAAAGCAGTAAACCGCCTCTTGAACCATTCAGTAACTAAATAACTGGTAGCAAAAAGACTGTAGGATAGGGATTTCATAGATTTAGCACAAAATACTCACATACCATCGTGGCATAGGAGAAAAGAATTAGAAATTGGGGAATATATCTAAAACTTGAGGCTCTAGAGTATTTTTTTATGCGATGACAAATTTTTACATTATCCAAAAATTACTTATGAGGTTCTAGTCACTGCTCACCTGATGAATTAATTATTCAGTCTAGAGTAAAAAAAAGTATGAGTCCCTCAGAGTGTTTCTAGTCTTTCTGCACCTAATCAACAGATAGCTGTTCTTCCAAGATGGCAACTGAATCAATTCCGTGATTGTAAAGTACCATCGTGGTTGTGTTATTCGGTTTGAAACCAATACGTTCGTAAAAACTTTGCTGATTGGTGGTAGTAAGATAGACTCTTTCTACTCGATTCACTGCAGGATGAGATAAAACAGTCTCCACCAACTTGCCACCCAAGCCGTAACCTCGATACTCAGGATGAACTACTACATCCCAAATTCCTGCTCGGTACACACCATCGGAAGTGGCTCTGGCAAAGCCAATCAGTCGACTATTATCCCATACTGTAACGACAGGATTACTGTTGGCGATCGCAACTGCTAGATCTTCGATTCGTCGCTCTTTTGCCCAGAAAGCTCCTACGGTCAATAACTCTTGAAGTTTTTGTAAATCAACCTGAGTCTTATCAAGGCAAAATTGGATATGGCTACAATCCATAGCAAACCTCTGCGATTGAATCAAATGAGTAGAACGTGTTTTCAGACTTGTAGGTGTGAGTACCTAACTGTATCCATAATTACAAAATTAGGTGTTGTTTGACTAGCAGTAGTATGTGTTTTTCTTGACAATAGTTTTTCTGATTACTGGAGGATGAATGAGAAGAAAAAATTTTAAGCTCAGTTTAGCGATCGCTCTATTGGCACTCTTCACACTAGTGGGAGTTACTTATCCCGCTTTGGCTCTACTTAGAGAGCATCATCAATCCTCAGGTATACTCCGCTATCATGCCCAACATTCTATTCAAGACCGTGAGCAAAGAGCATGGCAAATAATTTTGTTTCCTGAAGATGAAAATGCAGAAACTAAGTACTATCTAAGACTAGTAGGTTTTCCTGATTTGGTAGAAATTCGGCATCCTCAACCCTTAGAAATTATTACTGCTCAAGGAGAAGTCCTTACTGCACCAGATGTTTTTGCTGAAGCGACTCCTGCTTCAAATGTTGGCCAGTACGAATTAACAGGCATTCTGCCTTTACTCCCATCAAGGGGTTCTCTTCGGTTGGTCGTCTCCACTATCGAAACTGAGAAAGATGTCAGTCTCAAACTTACTCCTTCCATACTTAGCGAGTGGCAAATCCTAATAGGAGATTAAGGATAGCCAATTGCTGGCGATTTTGCGTTCTCTGATACAGTCTTTTCTGCCCATGCTTGAGTATGCTGCTGCCAGGTAGTTCTTTCTTGTTATGAGCAAAACCTAACGAAAGAGAAATCTCCATAGTTACCATCTCTCTCATTAAATTTACATTGCGTAACAAATAAGATATTGTAGTTAATATAGAAAACTAGTAAAGCTCTCAAAGTATAGCTAAGCTGCCAAAGGCTTCTGGGTCAGCTTTTAATGATACTAACGGTTAATAAGTATAAGTGAATGTCTTGCGTATATATGGCTTTGGTTAGACGAATTGTTTGTTAATGATTTGTAGAATAATTTAATAAATTTAATTTTTGTCTCTCATAAACCATCTCCTGTCCTTTAGTAGATAACTCCCTCATGACAAAGAGCAAGTGGATCGAGTAGTCATAAGCAGTAAGTAGAGAATAGACCATGAAAACAACAACCAAGTCCAACGATCTAGTCAGAAGCTACCTCAAAGAAATCGGTCGTGTTAATTTACTCACGCATGAAGAAGAAATCCTTTATGCTAAGAGAGTTCAAATGGCAATGGCTCACATCAAGGTCAAAGAGAGTCTCACAGAAGAATTTGGCACCGAACCAACGCTTAAAGATTGGGCAAAAGCCATAGGGATATCAGTTAAGCGGCTGAAACGTGAATTGGAGTCAGGAGATGCTGCTAAACGTAAGATGATTGAGGCTAATCTCCGTTTGGTGGTCTCCGTGGCAAAAAAATATCTCAAACGTAATCTCGACCTACTGGATCTGATACAAGAGGGCACTATCGGTATGCAAAGAGGTGTCGAGAAGTTTGACCCCACTAAAGGATACCGTTTTAGTACCTACGCTTACTGGTGGATTCGTCAAGCTATCACCCGTGCGATCGCGGAGAAGGGGCGTACCATTCGTTTACCGATTCATATTACTGAGAAGCTTAACAAAATTAAAAAAGCTCAAAGACAACTGGCTCAAAAGAATGGTCGTACGGCAACTATTGCTGAACTAGCTACAGAACTAAATCTTTCACCCAAGCAAGTTAGAGACTATTTAGAGAAGTCTCGTCAGCCTTTATCCCTAGACATCAGAGTTGGAGACAATAATGATACAGAATTGGGAGATATGCTGGAGGATGACGGACAGTCTCCTGAAGACTATGCGACAAGTTCTTCTTTGAAGAGCGATATCGCAAATTTAATGTTAGAACTTACTCCTCAACAACAAGAAGTAATATCTCTTAGGTTTGGCTTAACGGATGGTAAACCAATGACTTTGGCAAAAATTGGTGAAGCTCTAAGTATTAGTAGAGAAAGAGTTAGGCAGATAGAGAGAGAAGGACTTTCACGGCTGCGCCAAAGAAAAACAGTTATTAGAGAGTATCTAGCTAGCTAATTACTTACTGCATTGGGTAAGGATTACGCCTTTATAGTTCGGTTTTACGACAATCAAGCTAAGGTTAAAATAGTTATAGTGGTGTTGTCTGATAGTTTTGAGTGGGTTTCCTACCAGGAGACTGCTTAGTAACTATTCATCACGGAATTAGAGATTCAGGAGGTAGCAAGTGAATCAGGAAAACCAGTCGCAGAACTTGTTTGGTGCCGAAAACGAAATTAATCAACTTTGGCAGTATGTTCAGTCTCTCAGTCCTGAAACTATCTCACATCTTTCTAAACCCGACTCTCAGGAAGTCTTCCAAGTCATGGAACGTAATATTATGGGACTATTGGGAAATCTTCCTTCAGAGCAGTTCGAAGTTTCTATCAGTACTAATAGAGAAAATTTAGGGCGTTTACTAGCCTCTGCTATGATGAGTGGCTACTTTATCCGTAACGCCGAACAAAGAATGGCTTTTGAGCAGTCCCTTAAAACCATCGAAAGTGGGATTGAAGGTTTGGAATAAGCTGAGGCTTTAAGGCTTCTAACTTATAATTTGGACTATCTATATCTTGAAATTTGAATTTTTTGCTGATTTATTGAATTGATTGGTTCTAAGGTTTCTTGGCTTTAACCTACGTTAATTGAGAATGTTATTATGTCTGACTCTCAACCAGTGATGCCCCACAAAAGAGTTGGAGTTGGGGTGATTCGTCATGGTCAAGGAGAAATCTTGATATCTCGCAGACTAGTCAAAGGAGAGATGGGTGGTTTGTGGGAGTTTCCTGGAGGAAAAGTAGAAGCCAACGAGACAGTTGTTGAGTGCATTGAGAGAGAAATTCGCGAAGAACTAGGTATTCAAGTGTTGGTTCAGGAACATCTAGTAACTATTGAGCATCAATATGCGAAATTTAGACTAACGTTATTTGTTCATAACTGTCAGTATGTTGGCGGGGAACCTCAAGCTCTAGAGTCTGAGGAGATACGTTGGGTAACCCCAGAAGAAATAACTAAGCTTTCTTTTCCTGAGGCGAATTATCAAATCATTACTCTTCTCCAGTGACCTATGCGAGTAACTTGGCTGGCCTGATTCTTTATACACGCCGAAAAATTTTTTATCAAGACATCCGCAGTGACTGATGTTTTTCAGAACAATCTGGGAACTATACGTAAAGATAGGATCAAATATCTAGTGAAACGATTGAGAAGCTATCTTTAAAGTCTCTACTGCGAACTTTCTTTTTTAGCGTAATGAACCAGCCGAAATCTAGTCGTCATATCTTGAT
>CAZSEZ010000222.1:0-6654 GCA_964606015.1 uncultured bacterium | reverse complement strand
ACGAGATAATCATCCAGAAATTGCTCTTGGTTTACTCAACGCTCTATTCACCCAAAATGAACCGCCCTTAAAAATTGTGGCCACTCTAGTGGGACAGTTTCGGCTTTGGCTAACAGTGAAAGTGGCAGTTGAATCAGGGCATACTGAATATCCTGCGATCGCAAAAATTGCTGACCTCAAAGGCAACCCCAACCGCTTACGATATATCCTCAAGGATCTCCAATCTCTTGAAGCAGAGCAGCTCGTCAAAACCCTACCTCTGTTGCTAGAGCTGGAATATGCCCTAAAAACTGGAGCAGATGCGAAACAAGCTCTTGCCACTAGCATTATCAAAATCTGTCAGTGTCTTCAACCTTAAAGAGAAAAGAACTAACTGAAAACATGCTTAAGCCAGACTAGTGAAAGAAAAAATCTGCGTTAAGCTCAAAATTCTTAAGAGATAAAGATAAGAGAGAGTTCGCGTGATTAAAAATGATGCTTGGATCAAAAAGATGGCTGATAAGGGCATGATCGAACCTTTTGAGCCAGAATTAATTCGCTACAGTGAGCAATTACCAGTCATTTCCTATGGTTTAGGGAGTTATGGCTATGATATTCGTCTTTCTGCCTCGGAATTTCGTATTTTCCGCCATATTCCTGGAACAGTAGTCGATCCGAAAAACTTTAACCCCAACAATCTAGAATCAACTTCTGTTCGCAAAGATGAAAATGGTAGTTACTTTATTTTGCCAGCCCATTCTTATGGTTTAGGAGTTGCTAGAGAAAAGCTAAATATTCCTGACAATATCACCGTCCTTTGTATTGGCAAAAGCTCCTATGCCAGGGTGGGTATCATCGCCAATCTCACTCCTGCAGAAGCGGGATGGCGGGGTCACTTAACTTTAGAGTTTTCCAATTCATCCAGTGCAGACTGTCGCATCTATGCGAATGAGGGTTGTTGTCAGTTACTCTTCCTCGAAGGAGAACCCTGCGACATCAGCTATGAAACTCGCAAAGGTAAATATCAAGATCAACCTCAGCAAGTTGTGTTTTCTCGTGTCTGACTCTGGAATGAATCCCACCTTAATCAACTAATTTTTAAAAATTTTCGTTTTGTTACCCTGTTTGGATCGAGCATTCAGCTATCCAGAGGGTTTTTTTATTGTCTTAAAATACCTGAGATATCTAACGTTCTCTTTGCTCAGATAGTTATCAACTTAGAGCAACAATTTAAGTAAATATACTGAACAATTTGTTCTAAAAAACTGCCATCATCCAACGTTGCATCTAATTCAAAAAAATGCAACCATATTAGAACCAAAAGCCAGAAATGCCCAAAAACTCTTTACATTAAATTGAAGAGTTAATATGTTAGTAAATATATCGAGAAACTTCTCGTAGTATGGATACAAATATAAAGCAAAGGTCAGTAGACTAGTTGAAACTACAGATAAAGTTTAAATCAATAGTTTTTTTCTAGTTTTCTAGACTATAAAAAGATAAGTAGCTCTCAATACATTGTATCCATAACACTGTATTTGTTTGCTTCAGACTGTTTAATTTTAAGTTAACTCTTTATTATTCACTAGATCGGTATAGGTATATTCTAATGATTCGCATTCTACTGGTAGACGATCAAACTCTGCTCTGTGAGGTTCTCAAAACTTGGCTCGAAGTAGAAGAAGACTTTGAAGTAATCGATGTGGCTCATAATGGTCACGAAGCACTCTCAAAAATTGAGATACTCCATCCTGACATTGTTTTGATGGACATTGACATGCCTGAAATGAATGGCCTAAACGCGACACAAATCATTAGCGAGCGTTTTCCCGATGTCAAGGTAATTTTCCTCAGTGGCCACGATGAAGATGACTACCTTGGTAAATCTCTTCGTGCTGGGGCTAAAGGCTATTTACTGAAAAATACTACTGCTGAAGAACTTTCTGAAAAAGTACGCTATGTCTATAATGCGAACAATTCAGAAGCCAATGGTGCACAAAAGGTTGAGGGCGACATGGTAGCAGTAGTCCAAACCCAGTTAGAAGAATTGATTGAAACTTATCGCTACAAATTTCAAAAACAGCTAGAAGATGTTAGCGCTGCCTCCACAAAGGATATTGACTACACAGAGCAGATTCATAAGCTCGAATCTTCTTTAAATAGGCAGCAAAAAACTAGCCTAGAGAAAATCCAACAAGAAACGAAAAAACTCCAGCAAGAGAATAAACAACTCCATTTAGAGAATAAAAAAATCCAGCAAGAAAACCAAGAGAGTTGGGATGCCCTCAGACAAGAATTGGAGGACATGAAGGCTCAGTTTATTAATGCTAACCAAATTTTTAGTGGCAAGATCAATCAACAAATAGTTAACCTCCGTAAAGATGTAGACGAGGAGCTGAAACAATCTATTGAAGACTGGTCCCGCGAGCGAGCTGCACTTCAAGAATGGGCAGTCCAACGAGATGAAATGCAGGTTTCGGCAGAAGAGGTTCAATCTCGCTATCGTCGAGAATTGATGTCTGCAGTTAATCCATTCCGAGCTTCATTCCGCGATACAGACCGTCAAATTCGCACTATGCGTAATTGGCTAATCGGAACAGTACTACTCGCGGCAATGTCTTTGACTTTCTCTAGTTGGCTACTAGCTTCTAATTTTGTCTCTAATTCCAACCCATCCCCTGAAACTCAAGTCAAATAGCAATCTAATCGTGTGGATCGGAAACAGTAGTTGATCACGCTAGAATATAACGGCACAAATAGGCTTCATCTCCTAGGCAAGTTCCAGTATTGAAATATATTTTTAGAATGCTGTTCTTGCTTTTGTTCCTATCCTACTAAGTATTTATGTTTGACTCTATCGATATCGCTTTAGCTGAGATCAAAGCAGGCCGTCCCATTGTTGTTGTAGACGATGAAAATCGGGAGAATGAAGGCGATCTAATTTGTGCTGCTCAGTTTGCGACCCCAGACAACATAAACTTTATGGCAGTAGAAGCTAGAGGTTTGATTTGTTTGGCAATGACAGGCGATCGCTTAGATGCACTGGATTTACCTTTGATGGTAAGCAAAAACACCGATAGTAATCAGACAGCATTTACTGTAAGTATTGACGCTGCCCCTAGTTTGGGAGTAAGTACTGGAATCTCCGCAGACGATAGAGCAAAGACCATCCAAGTAGCAATTAACCCCGCAACCAGCCCTGAAGATTTGGTACGTCCTGGGCATATTTTTCCTCTTAGAGCTAGAGTAGGTGGCGTCCTTAAGCGAGCAGGACACACTGAGGCAGCAGTTGACTTAGCAAGATTAGCTGGTTTATACCCCGCTGGAGTAATTTGCGAAATTCAAAATCCTGATGGTTCGATGGCACGTTTACCGCAGCTAGTGGACTATGCCAAAAAGCATGATCTTAAATTTATTAGTATTGCCGACCTGATTAGCTATCGGCTTCAACATGATCGCTTCGTCTATCGCGAGAGCATTTGTAATTTCCCTTCTCAGTTTGGTAATTTTGCGATTTATGCCTATCGTAATGCCCTAAATAACACTGAACATATCGCTGTCGTCAAGGGAAATCCAGAAGAATTTAAAGACCATCCAGTGATGGTGCGAATGCATTCTGAATGCTTAACAGGAGATGCTTTGGGATCATTACGTTGTGACTGTCGGGGACAACTCCAAGCCGCTCTCAAAATGCTAGAAGCCGCTGGCTCGGGAGTAGTGGTTTACTTGCGGCAAGAAGGACGAGGAATTGGTCTAATCAATAAGTTGAAAGCTTATTCTCTACAGGATATGGGGCTGGATACTGTGGAAGCCAATAAGAAACTGGGCTTTCCGGCCGACCTTAGAGACTATGGAATGGGAGCACAAATTCTCAACGACCTGGGCATTAGTAAAATTCGCCTTATCACGAACAATCCTCGTAAGATTGCTGGGCTCAAGGGATATGGCCTAGAAATTGTAGACCGCGTACCACTTTTAATCGAAGCCAATACGCATAATTCAGTGTATTTAGCCACTAAAGCCAAAAAGCTAGGTCATTTACTATTGCAAACCTACACTATAACGATCGCTATTTCTTGGCAACACGATTTAGTCTCTCCCACCGCCCGCTATGAAAAACTAGACAAGATTCGCTATCTAGCTCAATCACACCATTTCTTGCTACAAGAAGAAGCTAGACCTATTGCTAAAGCACTTTTTTCTGAACCAAATCTGATTTTTCATCTTGGCTTCGATCAGCCCAACTTAGCTAGCCCGACCTGGTATCAAGATATTAAACATCCCTACATACAAGGTATAGGAGAGATTCTAGACCAGTTACAAAGTTGGCAAGAAGTAAGCAAACTGGAATTTCTAGTCGCAACGGGAGAAGATCCGATGCTGGGTTTACAGATCAAACTAGACCGCGAAACCCATTCTCTAAGCCAAAAACCCTCGGAACTTTGCAACAATCTACAAAGTCAAACCATTTATAGTTATCAACGCTAAAATTTTTTCGAACTATATTTTGGAGCTGATGAAAAATGAAGTTTAGACATCTGAGTATTAGCTACAGTCTAGTAGCTATTTGGGGAGCTGCGGTCACAGTTCCTGTTATGGCTGAAGTCCCCAGTGAACCTTATCCTGCGGAGTATACAGAGCAGTACATTATGGATTGTCTAAGTACTTCAATGTCTGAAGGTCTAGCCGAACCAGAAGCACAAAAGCTTTGTAACTGCACCCTGAAAGAGTTCCAACAACAATACACTTTGTCAACTTTCAAAGAACTTAATACCAAGGCAAAAACTGATGAAGCAGCTGCAAACGAACTAATAAAAGTAGGACAATTTTGCTTTGAATCTTTACTTTTTGAGTAGGCCGATCTAAGTACTATTTTTGATACTTAGATCTTGACCTTGCATCGACAAATATTTTTAAGTCAAAAAAATATTTTCAAATAGGCAACAATGATAAAACCTCAAATAATAACTAGAAATCAGGGTCTTATCTGTCTATTAAAGTTTTAGATTGGCTACCAAAACACTAGTTTTTACACCATAAATATATGGTTTTAATTCAATCAACTTTAGTTTCTGGTTTAAAAAACTGATTCACTAAACTGGAAATAACAGAGAGGGCAATCGAACCAAATAAAGCTGGAAAGAACCCGTTGACAGTGAAGCCTGGTGTCAAATAGCCAACCAGACCAAAAGCGATCGCATTTACAACAAACAAAAACAGTCCCAAGGTTAAAACTGTAAGAGGCAAGGTAAATACTACTAAAATCGGCTTAATAATAGCATTCACGAACCCTAATATCAGAGAACCAGTAACAGCGGGAAAGATACCTGCGATCGCAAATCCTGGCACAATAAAAGCCGTAATCAATAGCGAAATAGCTGTAGCAACCCAAGTCAGGAAAAATTGTGACATTAATAAATTAATTTGAATAAAATATTCAGCCTGTACTGGTAATATTCTACAAAAAGAGATTAGTTACTAACAATCGAATAAGCCTAAATCTTATCTAGACGAGTATTGTAAATTCACAAACCAATTGAGAGTTCTTGGGTTTACCCAACCCTTTTGGGTGATGATTTTGCCAAAGCGATGACGACTTAAAGTCTGTTGCCTTAAAGCTTCAGCGATTTGTTCAGCTTGGAGTAAGCCTGCCATTTCCAAGTAATCTCCAAGACGTAATTGATGCTCAGAACGAGCTAATTCTGGAAAATCTCTGACAAAGAAATTAACAGTTTCTGTCGCTAAATAACCTTCCTTAACTAAAATCTCGCCAAAGCGATAACCCCGCTCCTGTTTTTGCAGATTGAGTGCCTGTCTAATATTTTGAGCTGACAATAAACCAGCTTGCTGTAAGACTTCACCCAGTGGTAGGTATTCCGCTTGTAGATGAGGGGAAAAAATATAGCGATTCATTTTTTGCTGACCGACCAACCAAAACAGAGGTAAACTATCGACTAGATAGCGCTTCCAAAGACGATTTGGCTCGCAAGAAAGGCGATACAACCATTCAAATCCAAGATCTCCAAAAACTTTAGGCGCTCGTGCAACATTCCCTGCTTCGAAATCGATACCTGCTCCAATTGCCAAAAATATTTTAATCTTAGGTAGTTGAGAACGATATTTAGCAATCCATTTCTCTTGCTTGGGAGCACCTACTCCTACTGCCAAAACCGTTGCTTCAGATTGATTGATCCTATCTACAATAGCTTGACATTCTTGCTCATCTTTTTCAAAACCAAAGGTTGGTGAATGGGCAGCTATCACAATTTCTCGACCAACTTTTTGGTTAATCTTATACTTAGCTTGTTCGGCTACCCCCTCTTTAGCACCCAATAAAAATATTTTGACATCTTCATTATCTTTGTTGTACTCATAAAAAGCAGGAAATAGATCTGATCCTGAAATTTTTTCTTTAATAGGATTACCTAGTAAAAAAGAAATATACTGCAAAATTTTACTATCACAAACTCGATAATCTGAAGTATAGTAGGCTTGTAAAAATTCACGGTCTCTTTGTATTTTGACCAAATGATCTACATTAGGAGTCACTACAACTCCACCATTATGATTTAGATCTTCCAATAGCTCTAAAGTGGTGGTATTGTGAACCGATACATTCAAAAAATCAACTACATCCATATATAATAATTTTATTAATTTTTATCAAATAAAAGT
>CAZSEZ010000221.1:0-6654 GCA_964606015.1 uncultured bacterium | reverse complement strand
GAGTACGCTAAAGGGAAATTAGAAAAAGCTAATAGATATGAAAAATTGTTAAATAGAATTATTAAAGATATTCATCAAAGCTTAGATATTAATCAGATTTTCGCTACTGCAGTAGAAGAGCTTAAGATTAGTTTTGATTGTGAACGAGTTACAGTGTATAAATTTGCCTCCGACTGGAGCGGCCGATTTATTTATGAATCTGGATCAGAAAATTTATCCAAATTAGTCAATTTAGAATGGCAAGATTCATACTTACAAGCTAATGAAGGAGGAACTTATCAAGAGAATAAAGTCCTTGTTGTCAGCGATGTTAGTCAAGCAAATCTTACTCCTTGTCATTTAGAGGTTCTAGAAAAATTTGGAATCAAATCTTATTTAGTTGCACCTATTTTTGTTCGCGAAAAACTATGGGGACTTTTGAGTGCTTACAATCACTCCAGATTGATTGAGTGGCGACCAGATGAAATAAAACTGATTGGACAAGTGGGTAGTCAGTTAGGTGTTGCCTTGACCCAGGCAGAATTGTTGCAGGAAATGACAATAGCTAAGGAAGAAGCAGATAGTGCAAATTTAGCGAAAAGTGAATTCTTAGCGAATATGAGCCACGAATTAAGAACTCCTCTGAATGGGATTCTTGGTTATGCTCAAACTTTACTTGAATCTGAGAGTTCTTTTAATGAAAGGCAAATTAAGGGGTTGAAAACTATACATAGCAGTGGCAATCACTTATTGAACTTGATTAATGAAATTCTCGATCATGCCAAAATTGAAGCTGGTAAGCTTGTACTGAATCCTAGAAAGGTTAATCTGAAAAATTTCTTAATAGATATCGTCGATATGATGATTGTCCATGCCCAGGCGAAAAAAATCGATTTTCGCTATGTTGTTCCAGCATCTTTACCGACTAGTATCTGGGCAGATGAAAAAAGACTTCGTCAGACTCTTCTCAATTTACTCAGTAATGCTGTCAAGTTTACAGATAGAGGGGAGGTAAGTCTGAAAGTTACGGCAAAATCATCAACTATTGACCAAAGTTTTTCAGACAGAAATCATCAGACAATATGTTTTGAGATTCGAGACTCAGGCATCGGTATTGACTCAGGACAATTAAGTAAAATTTTTAATCCCTTCGAACAAGTTGGTAATAAACAACGACAGTCAGGAGGAACTGGTTTAGGATTGAATATCACCAAACAATTAGTGGAAAAAATGGGGGGTCAACTACAAGTTAGTAGCAAGCTGAGTGTAGGCTCAATATTCTGGTTTGAAGTCACCTTTCCTTGCTCGGAAAATCTAGATACAGATCAAGTACCTACTGTCTGGAGTCTCAAAGAAACAATGCTAGTCGAGGATTCTTCTGAAACTTTGGAAGTCTTGACTGAGAAAGCTTTGAGCGTTCCTCCTTCAGAAGAAATGATGATTCTTTATGAACTGGCAATGTTAGGAAGTATGCAGAAAATCAAAGCGCAAGCAAAGTATCTAGAAAAGTTGGATTCTAGCTATAGTCCATTGGCTGCTAAGCTTCAACAACTAGCCGAAAATTTTCAAGACGAAGAAATTATCAATTTAGTAGAGCAATACATGAGCTTGGGAGAAAATAAGCAATGATATCTCCTAATTTGTCACAGCTAGATGAACAGCTTGAGTTAGAAAACTACACTATTTTGGTCGTCGATGATAATTTGACTAATCTTTCCGTTATCGTTGACTATTTAGAAAATAAAGGCCTGACAACTCTTATTGCTAAAGATGGCCCAAGTTGCTTGAGAAGGGCTAAGTATGCCCAACCTGGAATTATTCTTTTAGATATTTTGATGCCTGGAATTGACGGCTATGAGACTTGTATTCGTCTGAAAGCTGATCCAAAAACTAAAGACATTCCCGTCATTTTTATGACTGCTTTATCAAGTGTAGAGGATAAAGTTAAAGGTTTTCAGGTTGGTGCTATTGATTACGTAACAAAGCCAATTCAACCACAAGAAGTATTCGCCAGAATTAAATTACACTTAAGGTTGTGTTCTATGAGTTCTGTGTTGGCTCAGCAAAACCAGTTGTTAAAAGCTGAGGTTACCCAAAGAATTGAGGTAGAGCAAAAGCTACAAGTATTAAATGAACAGTTAGAAAATAAGGTAGAACAAAGAACATTTGAGCTACAACAAACCAACCATGATTTAACTGTAGAGATCCAAGAGAGACAAAAAGCTGAAATTATTGTTCGGAAATCATTAGAGGAGAAGCAGCTTTTACTGAAGGAGATTCATCATCGGGTTAAAAACAATTTATTGGTAGTCGCTAGTCTTTTAGATTTACAAGCTAACTCTGTTGAGAATGAGACTGTTTTGAAAATGTTTAGGAGTAGTGAAAATAGAATCTATTCCATGGCTTTGATTCATGAACAATTATATAAATTTGATGATTTAAAAAGGCTTAATCTGGCAGATTATATTATTGATTTAGTAGATAAATTGTCTGCTTCTCATGAGACGAATGAAAGGGAAATTGAATTTGTCGTTGATACGGATGATGTGGTTATAAATATTGAAACAGCACATCCCTGCGGTCTAATTATTAATGAGTTGATTGCTAATTCAATTGAGCACGCTTTTCCCAAAAGTACTCAAAATCAAGGCCTAATCTGTATATCTCTGAAACAACAATCAAAAGGTACTATTTGTTTATCAATCAAGGATAATGGGATTGGCTTGCCTGCTGATTTTGTTATCGAAGACGCAGAATCTCTCGGTCTACAGTTGGTTTCTACCTTGGTAGAGCAGCTTGATGGGGAATTACAATTGGAGCGAGCTGACGGGACAAATTTTCAAATAACTTTCAGTGAGCTTTGTTATGAGGAGAGAGTTTGAGCTTTGAGTGGGTCAACAGAGGTATAAACTTTTGTGGCTTAGGAAATTGGGGAGGCAAATGCGATCGCAGTGAGCTAGAACGATAAAAGTCCATTAGTAAGTATTGATTATTTAGTAAATTTGCACTTAGTTAACTGGGTTAGCAGAGAGTAAAAAAATTTACCTGGTGGAGATTTGGTCTAATATAATTTAGGCTATTCTAAAAAACGATAATTTTTCATAGAGAACCAACTAAGAACCTAAGATGAGCGAGCGGAAAATGACGAAACAATCATGGCTAAAAGCCGTTTCTAGTATGTTTCAGTTTATTCTTGGTTTTATTGTTGGTGTTACTTTGATTGCAAGTGTGGCTGGAGGGGCAGCTTTTTATTACTTTAAAAGAGTTTCTGGTAGTGTGCCCGAAAAGCCTGTTTACACTGAAGAAACCGCTCAGAAAAGTGAACCTAGTGAATCTGAAGAGACAGCTACCGCAGTTGCTCAACCTGAAGTTGCTCAACCGCAGGAGGTTGCTGTAACTGAAGCGATCGCTAAGCCTGAACCGAAGCCAGAGCTACCTGAAGGTGCGTATTACGCGACAGTAACTTGGCCTCAGGGATTGAGTTTGCGATCCGATCCTAATCTTAATGCTGCCCGAATTGGTGGTATTAGTCACGATGCTAGAATTGTGATCCTCGAAGAAAGTAGCGATAAAAAGTGGCAGAAAGTTCGCATTCCTTGGAGTCAGCAAGAGGGCTGGGTGAAAAACGGTAATACCAAACGTACATCCTATTGAACTCTAGAGACGATGCTTTTTTTCCTATCTAATACGTATCGGGTAGTGGGAATATTTAGTATTTTCAACTGTTTAGAGATGGGTTGCCTAAGGGAGGCTAAGTAAGGTTATCGAGCATAGATTTAACTTTTAATGTTGGTCTACTTTACTTGAATCCTTTGCTCTCAAAGCAAAAATGATCGCTAGTATGATGCTGGGCGATATTACAATTGCCAAGGCTGTTAAGTCATGTTCTTGTAGAGGAAGAATCCTGCCTCCATATTTAACTAATTCGGAGACTACTAATGATGCGATCGCAATTTTGCTGATAAAGCCGATTTGTTGTTTCATCTCGAGTAAACTTTTTGCACGAATAGTAAACTATCATTTTTTCATCTTGCGCTTTTCATTTAACCTCTTTTCTCAATGGTAAATTTTGATTTTTGAAGAAGTCTATTTCTGAGAATGAGTGTATACGATTGGATTGTCGTGGGTGCCGGGATAACAGGTTCGGCTTTAGCCTATGAACTCAGTAAAAAAGGCCTCAAAGTATTATTGCTAGAAAAAAATAGGCTAGCTGATAATGCAACGGTTTATAGCTATGGCGGCTTAGCTTATTGGTCTGGAACTACTACTCTAACTCGTAGGCTAGGTCAGATAGGCTTGGAGTTACATCGTCAACTATCTAATGAATTGGATAGTAGTACGGGTTTTCGAGAGTTGGACTTGTTACTGACGGTGGAGACTGATGAGAACCCTGTAGCAGTAGCGCAAAGCTTACCTCAGTTTGCTGTTAAACCAGAAATCCTAAACCCCAAAGAGGCTTGTACTCTAGAACCTCTGCTCAATCCTGCTGGTATTTCAGGCGCTCTGCGTTTTTCTCATGGACAAGTGAATCCGATAGCAACAGTTGAGGCTTATCAACAGGCATTCTTACGTAACAGAGGAAAAATTGAGTATGCAGAAGTTATAGATTTAGTCTTTGATAACGACTCTGTAGGAGGTGTTGTTACCTCGCAAAATTCTTACTACGCTGCCAATACAGTAGTCTGTGCGGGAGGTTTGACTCGTACTTTATTAAAAAATGTAGGTATTGAAAATAAGGTTTACTTTACTCACGCTCAAGTTATCAAAACAGCACCAAATGCAAACATCAGACTCAATACGATTGTTATGCCCGCTAAACAAAAGCGTTTTGTGCTGGAAGCTGCTGCTCAGGATCTCGACTGGGATCGTACAGATGATCAGATAATTAAATCAATCCTCGACCCAGGGGTGGTGCAGCTAGAGGATAACTCTTTTTATTTAGGCCAAATTAGTGCCATTATTCCCAACCCTTATTACAAATTAGGTAGTAAGCAAGCAGAAAAGCAGATTAGGGCTAATCTTGCACCTTTACTTCCTGCGATCGCGCAACTGCCTGGAACTTGTCATCAGTGTTTAGTCGCATTTAATACCGAACGTATTGCTGTTGTAGGCAATCTTAAAAATATTGGAGGAATTTATCTCTTCACTGGCTTTACCAGTACGATAGTTTTTGCTCCGCCTTTGGCAAGAGAATTTGCCAACTGGGTTGTAGGGGAAGAAACACAGAATCTTATCGAACAACTGAGGTAACATAAGCAATCCGTGAAATATTGGTTAATGAAATCCGAGCCTGGTGCGTACAGCATAGATGATCTTCAAGCAGATAAAATCACTATCTGGGATGGAGTTAGAAATTACCAGGCACGAAATTTTTTACGCCAAATGAGAAAAAATGATTTGGCTTTTTTTTATCATTCCAACACTAAGATCCCAGGAATTGTCGGTTTGATGAAGGTAATCGATAACGTTGTGGATCCGACCCAGTTTGATGTAAAAAGCAAATACTATGATGCCAAAGCGACTCCAGAAGCACCACGCTGGCAAACTGTGAGTGTTCAGTATGTAGAAACTTTTCCCGATATTGTTCCTTTAGGAGATTTAAAAACGGAGTTCGATGGCGATCGCTTGCTGGTTGTGAGGCGAGGTAATCGTCTTTCTGTAATGCCCGTCGAGCCAGAAGTTGCTGAGAAGATTTTGGGAATGGCTAGATTTTAGTCTGCTCATAAGTGTAATTACACTTCGTTAGACAAGATTAATTTAGGAAAAGAACCTTATTGGGTCTTTTCCTCATAAGTGTATGCGTAATTTTCTATCTAGATCTTTACATTGTTAGTATCTGTCAATACATAATCTTCATCCAGTAACCGTTTCTCTGATTGTAATATAGTGGAACTACTGAAGAAACTTGACCTGACATATAGGTAATCAGAGCCAAGTATCCGTATTTGTTTAGAGTAATTTTTTAACGTTTACAAATACTCAAAAAGCCACTAAATTATGAGTTTAAATCCAATTCTAGTTCCAGACGATAGATCGAGATTTTCGATTACTGAAGGAAATACTTTTGTTGTTGACCTTAGTACTATAGATCCTTCCGGGGATGTTGAAGGTGACGGACTGACCTATTCAATAGTAGGTGGTCTAGATCCTGAATTCTTTACGTTAGACTCCACTACTGGAAGACTATCTTTTATTACACCTCCTGATTTTGAAAATCCATTGGATACAGGTGGAGATAATGTCTATAACCTAATCGTTCAGGTTACTAATAGTGAAGGTCTATTTGATATAGATAGATATGCTGTTGTTGTTCTTAATGATCCTGGAGATGATCCTGAAGAGAGCCCCAATGTTGCACCGGAAGCAGTTGATGATACTGTAGATGCGATTGCAGGAGAGCCTATAGAGATTCCAGTCTTAGACAATGATTCTGATCCAGATGGCGATAGCCTAACGGTTGATTCTTTTACTCAGCCAGAGAATGGAACAGTAGACTTTATTGATGAAGCAGACCCAGCTCAAGGTGTAGTCTTTACAGCAGATGAAGACTTTGAGGGAACTGATTCGTTCACCACTACGGTATCTGATGGTAATGGTGGTACGGCGACATCTACTGTAACTATTGATGTAGCTCCAGCCAATGTTGCACCAGAAGCAGTTGATGATACTGTAGAT
>CAZSEZ010000220.1:0-6658 GCA_964606015.1 uncultured bacterium | reverse complement strand
TATTTTGCAGGAGAGTAGATAGCGTTACTTCAGCCCGTCCCACAGCTAGGGCAGTGCTAATGAAAAGAATTTTTATCATGTTTATTTATGGTTAATTTTAAAGTTATTCTTTGATATTAATCTCTAGAAACTCCAAAGTTACTGAGAGATTACGGAGTTGTAAAACATCTCATACATCTGAATGATGTTAGCGACGTCATAAACAGAAATTTTCTGTTGTGCCCTAATAGACATTTGGCTAGCCTGAGTAGGATTATCTAAAATTGCAGCAATGGCCTCTGTCAAAGCTGGAGTATCGCCGACATCCACGAGTAAACCGCATTGATCTGCCAAGAGATCTCTAATACCTCTAATTTGTGTTCCAATTACAGGGGTCCCCAAACAAAGAGCTTCCATGATGCTTCTTGGCAATCCTTCGCGCTTTGAAGTCAGTAATAGAGCATCACTAGACCTGATTAAAGCAGGGATATCAGAACGAAACCCCAGAAAATGAACCTGTTCAGTCAGCCCTAATTCTTGTGCTTTAGCTTCTAGTTGAGGACGAATTTCACCATCTCCAGCAAAAGCGAGATGAACGCCAGGACGCTTAAGCTTAGCGATCGCTTCAAGTTGATCGCAATGTCTTTTGTTAGGGGTAAATTCTGCTACACACAACAGTAAAGAATCACTAGAAGTTAATCCCAATTCTTGGCGAACTTTAGAGATCTCCTCAGGAGAAACCTTTGCAGGACTGTAGTAGCTAGTGTCTAGGCCAATACCAGGGGTGTAATTAATCCTTTCTGGCGGGAGAAAACGATATTTATGAGCAGCAGCTTCATCGTCACGGTTGATTACAATTAGCTGATCTGTCCAAGCACTAGCAATCTTTTCAATACCAAGAAAAACAGCATTCCGCAGCCAAGTTCCTCCAGAGTGAAAATGAAATCCGTGAGCAGTGTAAAAGATTTGGGGTTTCTTCTCATGAGAATAATTTCTCAAGGCAAAGCGAGTCACAAAAGCAGCAACAGGAGTATGGACATGAACAATGTCGTAGTTGCCCTGAGCTACGATTTCATTAATCCTGGGAGCTGCTAGCAAAAGGTTTTTGGGATCAAGCGGATTTCGAGACCACGAAACATCCCAAACTCGATCAAATTCAGCTACACAAGTTTCATTTTGAGAAATATCTAGTGCTAGACCTTCAACCCTCCAACCCAGGGCACGAAAATGGCGGACAAAGGGAAGGATAAAACCAGACAAAGTAGTCGGAACCGTAGCCACCATCAAAATACGTTTCATCTTTTTCTCTCCCGCATAATGGCTTCAATTCTCGAACCTAATTTATGGCGGGCAACCTCTAACCTACGAGGATCTTTAGTCCAATTCTGCCAATCCGCACCAACACTCCGGCTTACTTGCAAGGCCCACTGTTTTTCCCCTAATTTTTTTAGTATTTCGATGTACTCATAATCTTCGATACCATCACGAATCCATTTCATTCGCATAGAAGGTACGACACCATTTACACCAACCTTTTGACCTGGATACAAGAGCATGCCATCACCAGGGAAAACACGATTTTTGTCGCTAAAAGATGGTGCGGTAATGTCTTTCCAAGGGTCTTTCTCTGTCCACAAATCTGTTTTCCAGAACAAAACTCCCTCAATTCCCATACTCTGGCTGATGAAACCCTGAGGAATCCGGAAATCTATTGCAGGGTAGTCCAGCAACCATTTTGGTGAGTAGGGATTAGAATAACCCGTGTAAAACCAAACCTCATCGCCTTTTTTCATCACATCAGCAATATCTTTACTGTGATTTTCGTACATAGAAGGTTTGACCACCCAAATATCAGCTACCGAACGACCAGTACCAGTACCATCGTCATGTAACTCCGGCTTGGGGATAGTTACAAGTAGATGTTTCGCTCCTGCTGCGCGAACAACTTTGGCCCACTTTCGAAGAGGTGCTTCGAGATTCTGACAGTTTTCTATTTCGTCAGCAGAAAAGACATACAGCGTTAAATCCTTGGGATACTCAGCAATTTTTCGCCTTACTGTTTCCACAGATGGTGGATCTTTCATCTGACAAGTATGAACATTTGCCCCACTCCAATAAGGGAGACGCAACACGTTAAGTCCATAGTGATCGATCATTTCTCTAGCACGATCTGGATGAACTCGCTTAGGCATCATCTTGTGCTGCAACAATTCCTTGTGCAGTTGTGGATATCCTTGATCATCAAAGTAAAATGCTGATTTGAGAGATGGAGAAATAGGTAGAGTAAAATCCCAAACCTTAAGCGTAATTTTGCCCGTAAAAGTTGAGCGATCGCTTGTTACAGTGTAAGTTCCTTGATAGGTACCAGGAGCAGCTCCTCTAGGAACTTTAATATCTACCCAAAAAGGTTGATTACGATTTGGTTTAGGAACGAAAGGAACCGCATCAAGCTTCGTACCAGTGAGCTCTTTCTTAGTTATGGGATCTTTGAAAGGAATTAAAGCATCAGGATACCATCCAGCACCTTGAGAAGGATTGAGATTAAAATCCCGAGGACTAGCTTTGGGGACATTAATGTAATGTTCCCGGTACAAAGTTATTTTATTTTTAGAGATCTTATTACGATTACCATTGACCAGATCTGAGACATCAACGTCAATTGAACCAACATTATTGCTAACTGCTCGTACTCCAATCTGAAAAGACTCTACTTCACCACGAGCTGCCACAAGTTGAATATCAGAACTATCTCCAGGCAATTGATTCAAGCGGATCTGCTTCATACTTGGCTCAGTCCAAACTCGCAGTGGTGCCGAATCAGCACTGCCTAAATACGTTGAGGCAAAAATCACAGTTGAAGCTGTAACGACTACCGTTAGGAGAATTTTAAGATTTTTTTTTAAAACATGAAACATAGCGATGAATTATCCCAAGAGTCCTGAAAATCAAGTTAAACAGTTATTTGTTGCAGAGCTTTCTCTGTGTTGAGAGCTAATTGTTCGACAGAAAAGTTATTGACAATTCTCTGGCGAATCAAGTGGCGATCAAGAGTGGGTAAATCCTCGATTGTTTGTAAAATTCGCTCTGCCAAAAGCTGCGAACTTCCTGGAGGGACTACTTTACCGAAATCGCCAACAATCCAAGCAGAGTCTCCTACATCAGTAACAATGCAAGGTAAACCAGAAGCCATAGCCTCCCCCACAGTATTCGAGAAGCCTTCACCATAAGCAGAAGTAGATACGGCAATGTCCAAAGCATTATTAATCCTTGGCATATCCGAACGACCTCCAGTCCAAATCAGGCTATTTTCCAGACCTAACTCTTGACCTAAACGTTTGACTTGAGAGGTATATTCCAAATCTTCTGGGGCACCAATACATAGAAAAACCAGGTCAGGGCACTTTTGTTTTAGGGTCGCTGCCGCCTGCAAAAAATTGGCATGATCCTTCTTAGGATGAATTCGGCCAACTAAACCGATAGCAATCTGCTGATCGAGGATTCCTAACTCTTGGCGAACTTGTTGGCGAACAGTGTCATCTGGATAAAAACGCTTGGTATCAATACCGTTAGGCACTACAACCATTTTTTCGAGGGGAAAATTCCGTTTTAAATAGTGATTTTTCCCTTGGTGAGAATTGTTAATTATCAAATCAGGAAATTGACTCAATAGTGGTTCGATCTTGGAAAGCAAAAAATCGACAGGGTTAGCATAGACGCGATCGCCTTCACCAGATCCGCGCATTCCCCAAACAATCTTCGTCTTAGGAAATAAAGGTTTGAGCGCCAACGCAAAACAATTAGGAACAGCCAGATAACCATGAATAATATCAGGCTTAATCTGTCTTAGATAATTAACCAACCTCACATAAAAAGGAATAAAAGCCCAACGGTCTCCTTTAGGAATACAGGTAACCTTGATATTCGTATTAGCCAAATCTTCGGCTAAAGCACCACCTGGATAATAGTAAATAATCTCTAATTCATAGTGCTCCCTAATCTGCAACTGTTTAGCCAAAGTTGCCAATTGCCTTTGAGCCCCTCCATAGGTAAAGTCACTAATTAGTAATACTAGTTTCTTCTTAGGCATTTTAAACAATTTATAATTAGGTATTTTTAAAATTTTGTACAAAAAACTATTCCGCTTTAAAGTAACTCTGGGTCGCCAGATTACTCATAAAAGCGAAAGACAATAAAATAAAAAATGAAGAAAAAACAGTATGGCTGAAAACTCCCCACACTAACAAAAATATTCCAAAAGGAATCGCTGTTTTGATCGTTTTTCCTCTGGCTTTACAAATCACGGCATAAACCAAAGTAGGTAAGAGAATAAAACCTAAAATTCCATGCTCTACCATATTGGTGATATACATGTTGTGAGGCTTGATTCCTGTTCCATCAGAACGAGCAACAAATGTGCTGCTGGCAGATCCGCCAAGACCCTTACCAAACAAAGGGCTATCATAAAATTTTTGCCAAGCCTCTTCCGCTAAACCCACACGAGATAAATCTTGTGACTCTGAAATAGGATTAACCAACCAATTTAAGCGAGCTAAAACATCCTGATTGAGTAATGGCGAACCGTCAAAATTTTGTAGATAGACCAAAGTATTGAACTGAGTTTTAAGGATTAAATAAAATCCAAGTAAACTCATGACCAGATATATCAACTGATAGCGAGGAATTATCCTGAGAAAGGCAAATATTAACATGGTAATCAACCAGCACAGCATTGCCCCCCTGGAAAATGAAAGCAATACACCAAAACCAACGATAGAGGCATAAAATAAGCGGTACTTTGGTTTAAGGAGATCGATACTAAAAATCATGCCTAAAATAAGGGCACAACCAGCCTCATTAGAGTCCATGTAAAAACCTGCTGGTCTACCCAAAGATATCAATCCACCAAAAGCAAAAGGGTTTAGTATCTCATAAACATGATTAAACGTATTCATCAAAGTCACAAACAGCATCGCAATTTTGGTGCAATTCTGGACCAAAACATGCTCAGAAAAGATAAAAAGAGCGAATAAAAGAAAAATTAAGCTTCTAATTCGATCTTCAAATAGTTGCGTTTCAGGGATCTTAGAAAACACCACTACAGAAAGACAATTAAATGCCATATAAAGCCCGCACCAACCAACCACTGGCACAAATAAGTACTTAACTTTATCTGCTAAAAAAAACCACAAAGGAACAGAAGCAGCAATAAAGCCTAAAAGCCAATAAAGAGGGATTAAGAAGCCTTTCGTCTCCAGAAAAATATCTAGTTTTGTAAAGAAAATCAGGACTACTCCCACAGCTAGTAAGCACTGATAATAGACCCAGATTTTACTATTTTTGCTAGTAGACTTTAGCTCCTGTCCCCCTTCAATTAAGGGAGTATCTCTATCAGACCAATAATAATCTGCTGCTGTTTTGACGCTTTTTACCATTTTAGTTAAATCTTAGATTTACTCGCCTAAACCTACTCTTATCTGTTGAAATAGTAACACCTACCTAAGTAGATATACTTATTTTTATCTTAATGATTTAGCCAGACTACTAGAAAACAATTTTTCCCAGTCATCTATAACTTTGGTGAGACTAAATCGTTGCGTAACTTCCGTTGTTTTTTGAGCTAGAACTCGACGCTGTTCTTCATCTGCCATTAGGCTAGCCATTTCTCTAGAGAGAGCTTGTACATTATGAGGAGGAACCAAGACTCCATCAATGCGATCACGAATAATTTCGCTTGGCCCACTAGGACAATCAGTAGCGATAACGGGCAAACCGCAAGCTAAAGCTTCTCCATGTGCCATAGGAAATCCTTCAAAACGAGAAGCCATGACAAATAGCTCAGCTTGTTTCATTAGAGCGAAAGGATTTTTAACTCTTCCAGTAAAAACTACATGATCCGCAAGCCCAAGTTGCTCTTTTTGAAGTTTAAGTTCTGATCCTAAGGCTCCATCTCCCAAAATCAAGAGTTGCCAATCGGGAAAGCGATCGCAAATTTGGGCGTAAGCCTCTAGAAGATAATCAAAGCCTTTTTGTTCAGTTAATCTTCCCATTGAAATCAGCCATTTCTTACTGCGATCTACTCCCAAAGGCAGTTCTATCGGTTCCTCTGCTTGTTCTGGCAAGATAAATGGGTTATAAATTACGGTTTTCTGATCTTCTGATAGCCAAGAAAAATACTGATTTACACCTTCACTAACACTGACAACAGCATTAGCAGAAGAATAAACTAAGCGTCGAAGTATAGCCCAAGGCTGAGGGAGAGTCCTAAACCGTTGGTCATTGTGCTCAGTAACAAAAACTGGATATTTAGTCCCCCACAGAGCTAGTAACAAAGTTATGTTTTCCCGGACAACAAAAGAAATCAATAAATCGGGTGCAACTTGCGCTACTGCTTGGCGTAACTTTGCCAGTCTCTTGAAATTGTTAGCAACCGCTGCAATGGGATTATCAGAATTTCCCATGACATCTAAGGCAAAGCGGTTCACCCCAACAGGCAAACTATAAAAATCTTGATCTTTCCCTGAAAGGGTAATTACACTAACTTGATAACCTCGGTCTAAAAAACCTCGTGCTAGCATCACCAAAACTCGTTCGGCACCACCACACTTTAAAGAAGAAACAAATAAAGCTATTTTCATTAGTCAAATTTATAAATTAAAAAGTTATAAAAAATTAGTTATTA
>CAZSEZ010000219.1:0-6669 GCA_964606015.1 uncultured bacterium | reverse complement strand
GAACTACCCCATCTGTAGTGGGTTTTAGCAAAGATGAAGAATTAGTAGTTGGACAACTGGCTCGCAGACAAGCTGTCTTAAACCCTCAAAATACTTTTTATGGGATCAAGCGGTTTATGGGGCGCAGATATAGCGAACTGCAACCAGACTCTAAAAAGGTTCCTTATACGATCCGTCGCGATGAGATGGGCAATGTCAAGATTCGTTGTCCTCGATTGAAAAAAGAATTTGCTCCTGAAGAAGTCTCTGCGATGATTCTTCGTAAATTGGTTGAAGAAGCAGAAAGGTATCTTGGAGAAAATATTACAGGGGCAGTTATTACTGTTCCTGCTTATTTTAATGATGCCCAGAGACAAGCTACCAAAGATGCCGGTCGTATTGCAGGATTGGATGTTAAGCGAATTGTCAATGAACCCACCGCGGCAGCTTTAGCATATGGGTTAGATCGTCGTCGTCCCCAGACCATTATGGTATTTGACCTTGGTGGCGGTACTTTTGATGTTTCGGTTCTCGATATCGGGGATGGCGTGTTTGAAGTTAGATCTACTAGCGGTGATACTCAACTTGGGGGAAATGATTTTGATGCGCTGATTGTGAATTGGCTGGCAGATGAATTTCTTGAAAAAGAAGGTGTAGATCTTAGAAAAGATCGTCAATCTTTACAACGCCTCACCGAAGCAGCTGAAAAAGCCAAAATCGAACTTTCAGGAGTAGCGGTTACAGATATAAACTTACCTTTTATTACTGCTACAGCAGATGGCCCCAAACATATTGAAACCAAACTAGATCGAGCAAAATTTGAAGAACTTTGTGGTGATTTGGTGTCACGTTTGCGTCGTCCTTTAAAGCGGGCGATTAATGATGCTGGGATTAGTCCGATGGAAATCGATGAAGTTATTTTGGTTGGTGGTTCGACCAGGATTCCCATTGTACAGGACTTGGTACGCGGATATATAGATCTAGAACCCAATCAAAATGTCAATCCAGATGAGGTTGTGGCGATTGGTGCTGCGGTGCAAGCAGGTATTTTAAACAACGATATTAAGGATATCTTGTTGCTGGATGTTACTCCTTTATCCATCGGCTTGGAAACTATTGGTGGATTGACTAATAAACTGATTCCTCGCAACACAACAATCCCAGTACGCCGTTCTGATACTTTTTCTACAGGTGAAAATAATCAAACTTCCGTGGAAGTTCACGTGGTACAAGGGGAACGAGAAATGGCCTCTGGAAATAAATCTCTAGGGCGTTTTAAATTGACAGGAATACCTCCTGCCCCCAGAGGTATTCCTCAAATTCAAGTTTCTCTGGACATTGATGCTAATGGAATTTTGCAAGTAACTGCTAGAGACAAAACTACAGGGCGAGAACAAGGGATTACGGTGCAAGGAGCTTCTACTCTCAGCGATTCAGAAATTAATCGCATGATTAAAGATGCGGAGGAGTTTTCTAGCCAAGACCGTGCCCGTAAAGAAAGGATTGAAAAGCGCAATAATGCCAAGAGCCTAACTGATCAGGCACAGCGGAGACTCAAGGAAGTAACTCTTGATTTTGGCTCACAGTTCGCTAATTACTATCGTCGTCGAATTGACTCCTTGTGTGAAGAGATTACTGATGCTCTGGCTCAGGATGATGAGAGGATTCTCGATCGCGCTGAAGCAGACCTCAAAGATGCGCTTTATGAGCTAAATCGCGAAGTGAGATTGCAATATGACGATGATGAAGATAATGATTTCCTTGGAGGATTAAGAGAGCTGTTCTTGGGTGATGATGACGATCAGTTAAGAGAAGTGGAAGACTACAGCTACAACGTTAATCGCGATCGCTATGGTGATCCCTACGGCTACAACAATAACTCTTCTCAGGGAGGTTACGGTGGCTATAACAATCAACCTCGTAATGACAGTTACCAAGATAATTACAACCGCAATAGCTACGGTCAGAACAATTATCAGCAAAATCGCAACGACCCTTACCAAGATAACTATCAAGATGCTAGACAAGATAATTATCGAGATGCTAGACAAGATAATTATCGAGATCAATACAGCGATCGCAGTAGAGGTACTTATCAAGAACCAAGATCAGATAGTTACCGACCTTCTCAGAACCCCGATGATTATTCTGTAGATAATCGTCGTCAACCTCCCAGAAGAAATGATGCTAGAAATGGCTCTGGTGGTAGCTATTCAGGAAATATGCCTAGCCAAGGTAGAAGTGGTAATGACTGGGAACAAGGCAGAGATGATGGCGGACGTTACTATAATAGTCGCGATCGCTCTAGGGCAATTCCCTATCAGAACGACTGGGATGAAGAAGATGATGAATGGTTCTAAGATTTTTCCAGGGAGATCTTGCCTGCAATAGCCGATTACTCTCAAATGAGCTAACCTGATGCCACACCGTGCTTAATTCTGAATCAATTGCTTAAATCGAGGATGCCAAACTTACTGAACTACTATGAAATTTTGGGTGTAACCGAGAAGTCTTCTCCTCAGGAAATTAAGAGGGCTTATCGTTCTCTTGCCAGGAAGTATCATCCCGACCAAAATCAAGGCAATAAAATGGCGGAGGAGAAATTTAAGGATATCAACGAAGCCTACGAAGTCCTCTCTGATCCAGCAAAAAAAGCACAATACGATAATTTTAACTTTCCCAAGAAAGGTAAAGGTATGTGGAGTAGGACCAAGGCCAGAACTCAACCTCAAACTCGTCCTCGGGGAAATGGTAATGGAGTTCAAAATCCTTTTGACGACTTTCGTAACGACTCATCTCAAGGGAGTACGACTACAGCTCCCCGGGGAAATGGTAGTAGAAGAGTAGAAGATCCTAATTATCGTCCTGGAAGAAGAAAAGTTGTTAGAGAACCGCGTCCTGCTGGTCGTGACATCGAAGCCAAGCTGACTCTACCTCTTAGCAAAGCTTATCGTGGTGGCAGAGAACGGATTCGTCTAGAAGATGGGCGTTCGCTAGAAGTGGATATGCCTCCTGCAATGTTTAATGGACAGAAGATCCGACTCAAGGGGCAAGGTTTAGATGGGGGAGATCTCTATCTGAAGATAACGGTGGCTCGCCATCCTTTCTTTGAAGTCCAAGGTAGAGATATTTTTTGCAGAATTCCTATTACTAATATCGAAGCTGTCTTAGGAGGCGCGATTGAAGTCCCGACTATTGATGGTCTGGTAAAAATGACCCTACCCCCAGGTGTGCGTTCTGGTCAGAGGTTACGGTTAGCTAATAAAGGCTATCCTGACAAAGCTGGGGCTAGAGGTGATCAACTGGTAGAGATCCAAATCTTGACACCGAAGGGTATTAGCGATCAAGAGCGCGAACTCTATGAAAAGCTGCAAATCATTGAAACTTTTAAACCCAGACAGAATTTAATCGAAAGTCTCTAGCAAAAGTCTGTGCGACCTGATCTGGCTGTTTTATATGCACTCAAGAAATCAGAAATTAGTGAGGGTTTGTTCCTCCGAGCCAAGCAAACTGGTGGGACGCACACTAATAGAAGGAGTACAGAGATGAGTGATCAGGAAAAAGATAGAGAGAAATCGCGAGTTAATGTCAGACAGAGAGCGGATGAGATTAAGCCCTATCGTTGCAAGTATTTGATTGCTGTATTAGAAAATCCCCATGATATAAAAAATATCGGCACAGTAATTCGTAATGTTAACGCTTTAGGTGTGGAGAAAACCTATGTTGTTGACAGCCTCAAAAGGCTTCCCGAAGATTGGCAGGAAATGCGCGATCGCAGATCTTTGATGAAAACCTCAGTTTCAGCGATTAAGTGGAGTTTTGTCAAAACATTTGACAGTACAGAAGCGTGTTTGCAACACCTCGAACAGAATCGCTACACATGTTACTTCGCCCCATGTTAAAGGCAAAGAGAATTTGATTCTTCACGAAGCAGACTATACTTGTCCTCGATTAGCTGTCTGGTTTGGTAACGAATCGCGAGGAGTTAGCGATCTGGCTGTAGCGCGTAGTAAATTTTGTGTTTCGATTCCCATGTTTGGCATGATCGAAAGTCTGAATTTGGGGACTAGTACAGGAATTGTGCTTTACGAAATTACTAAACAACGTCGCGAATATCAAAATAAATATAAAAGAGCAAATAGAAGTAGTTAGCTAGTTTTGAGAACAATCGTAAATCTTCCAGGACGGAGGATTTTTTGTTCTGTTTCCATCTGATTGAGCAATCTCGTAACTGTAACCCTCGTAGAGCCAAGTAGATCGGCTAATTCTTGATGGGTCAAACGAATATCAATCAAATTACCCTGGTGGGTTTCCGTGCCAAATTTTTTACTCAACCACAATAGTAATTGCCAGAGTCGGTGATACATTCTTTCGATACGAACAACCCGTAAAAGTTCGTCGGTTTGGCGCAGACAGTGGGTTATTTCTCGGACAAAATAACTATAGTAGCGATCGCGGATTAGCCGACCCGTAACTTGATTAATACATTCTGCTTCATAAGGATTAACTGAAGAAAAAGGTGAACCAACAACATCCCCCGCACCCCAATAACCTAAGATTGAGACTTGACCTGTCTCATCCCAAGTTAAAGTTTTCACTGCCCCTGAGGCGATGAGCCAAAAACTATCTGCTGTTTGAGGAATAGTAGCTCCGCGATCAAATTTAAACTTTTGAGAACGTAAGACCTGGAAATGAGGTGACAAGACATTGGCAGCAGAAAGAGAATGCTTACTAATGGAGGAAATTTCTAACATATTTTTGGGGTTACTAAATTGTTGTCTGGCTGAATGTGAAAAAAGCTTAATGCAATAACCAAGACCAGTTGGACTGCACTAAGCTAAGATATTGAAGAGAGAAGAGAACACTACGCTCACTACCTATGGGTAGTCAAGGCGATTTAAGTCAGAACAACTGGGAAATTTTCTAGTTTAGTCAGATATTATTCAGCTTTGCCGGGCTGAGTTTTAGTTGATGATGGATTGCCAACTACAGGCTGACTAGCTGGAGGGTTTCCTAAGTTGTCTAGGGCTTGGGTTACTTGATTGAAGTCAAAGCCGATCGCTCTTAAGGCATGCCATAAGTGACCTTGTAAGAAGAAAAAGCCCAAGAAAAAGTGAGTATTAGAGAGCCAACACCGAGCGGTATGCACAGTTGGTGGTAAGCCTAAAGCTGTATCAGCAAAATAAGGCATTGCTCCCAGCTTGATTTCTAGGATTTCACCATAAAACTCCACAGGGTAAGCCAACGTATTGACTGCACAAAAATAAGCAGCCACAAAAGAAGCTAGAGCAACACCGCCCAGAGAATAAGACAGAATAGCCTCACCCGAAAAATCGAGGACTCTTTTTGCCCAGTTCAAAGGAGGAATCAAAATATGCCAAACTCCACCAGCAATTAGCAGAACTGCTACATAAATATGACCACCTACCAAATCTTCGAGATTGTCTACCTGTGCAAAGTGGGTTTGATAACCATAGATAGTTGCAGGATTAAGGGTGGGGTCGCTTACTAGCCTAACTTCGCCAATAGCAGAGTCATACAGACCGCCAAAATACATTGCTTTGGCGACTAGTAACAGTGCACCGATACCTAACACAATCAAATGATGACCGAGAATATAGCCCAAAGATTCTGGTTTGTTCCATTCAAAGTGAAAGCGCTTGGCTCTACCAGAAGCTTCAGATAAATCTGGATCTCCTTTGAAAGTATGGAACAGTGCTCCCGCACCTAGTACCGCTGATGAAACTAAATGCAGTGCGCCGACTACAAATATGGGATAGGTATCGACAATTTCGCCTCCTTTGCCTACCCCAAAGCCTAGAGTAGCTAGATGGGGCAATAAAATGAGCCCTTGGTTGCCCATGCCTAGAGACGGATCATATTTAGAAAGCTCGAATAGAGTAAATGCTCCTGCCCAAAATACGATAAGAGCAGCCTGAGCAACATGAGCGGAAATAAACAAGCCCGATAGATTGGCAAAACGAGCATTTCCTGCCCACCAATCGTATCTGACACTTGGTTTACCGTATGCTTGCACAACAAAATCTCCTGAATTTAATTGAGATAGTCTTGCCTCTTGTTACTAATAGTTTGCAATAAGAGAAGACAAAACCAATATCTCACTATTGCTAATAATTCTCAAAATTATTTTTACATAAGTTAATAATGTGAGCGCTGCTAATTGTCATTTTTGAAAGCAGAAAATAGCCTTAGGCCTCTTTTGTTAATGGCTTATAGAGGATTTTGCTTAATCTTTGAATTACTTGGAAAACTATTTTATTCTGGAAATAACTAGTAATAAGCATCGATAGTTTGATTTATGTTGTATGCTGTCTTAGTGATTATTGCAATGGATTATTAATTGGGCTTGCTCCCAATTAGAATAAGCGATCGCGAATATTGTCTTCCTAGAGCTTTTCTGAGCTAAAAGACCCATAAGGTAGTACTTAAACTGGATTACTGACTTGATCGTTAGCTGTATGAACTGTTGATGACCGATTGTGAGCGATCAAAAAGTACCTAAATTTATTTTCTTAACTTATTGCATATAATTTCTATTTAGTGATATGGTTCTAAAAGAAACATTTTCCTCACACCTGAAGGGGACTAAAGCCATAAGAAGCTTTCCCCCGAAGGATTTCCTCTAGCTTCTGCTTAATAATTAGTTCTTGCCAACAGATTAATAGGATT
>CAZSEZ010000218.1:0-6684 GCA_964606015.1 uncultured bacterium | reverse complement strand
ACCATTTTCTGCTGTTTGAGTATCTACTCCAGCAAAACGGTCTGCACCAGGTTTAAAGCGTTTGAGGAAGTGTTTCATCAAAGGTTGATATTTGCCTTCTTCCAAAACATTGAGCACAAAACTATCTCCCACTTGCATTAAAGACTCGATCGCGCGATCTTTAGCAACTGCAATCGTGAATCCAGGTGGCTCAAAGCTAGCTTGAGATACCCAAGAAGCCAACATCGCACTACGCACGCTCTCTTTGGTTGCGGTGATGATGTAAAGTCCACCACTGATGCGACCCAAAGCTTTATCGAGGTCAGTATCTAGAGACTTCATTTGCTTAACCATTTTGTCGCGAGTCAGCAACTGTCCTAAGTCAGTTCCCGATTCTTCGCAAAGCTGATAGGTAGACTCGTTAGGAGTCTCTTTAACTCTGATGGCGGGGAAAGCTCTTTTCAATCCGACGTCGTTAAACTTAGTGAGTAAAGGATCGATGGGTTCATCATCATCACCGTAGGACTCAAACATGCCCACTACTTGCTTTTCTTTGGCAGCAGCTAACACCGTCCCAATATTTGCCACAATTTCTTGATGATCTTCGCTGTTGAGGGGAGGCATCCCTAAGACAATCCCCGAAGCCCGTGAAACTAATTCGTGAACTTCGTTGTTTTCTGCTGAGCGCAAGTCCACCATTTCGACGGCTACTTCAGTTTTGGTAATTCCTTTAGCAATAGCTTGGGATAAGCGATCGCTATAACCATAATCTGAAATATAAAAAACAGCGACAGTTTTTTCCGCTTTGGTTTGGGCTTTGCTCCATTTTTGGTAACGGTCGAGCAGTTCTTGGACGTTGTAGCGCAGGATGGGGCCGTGTCCATTGGCAACAGTGGTGATTTCCCCTAGCTTGTCCATACGTTTCATCGCACCCAAGACAGAACGAGCATTAGGAGCCATCAAACAATCGTAGTAAAAACGATAATCTTTAGAAATTGCGGAGAGATCTTCGTCAAAATTACTCTCAGAGCAATAGTGCATCCCAAAAGCATCGCAAGTATAAAGAATGCTAGTGGCGCGATCGTAGCTAAAGATCGTGTCAGGCCAGTGGAGATTGGGGGCATTCACAAAATCAATAATGTGACCATTGCCTAGGTCGATGCTATTTCCAGTTTTGACGATTTGGCTTTCAAAGGGTTGATGTACCAAGTCCTCAAGGAACTTGATTGCAACCTTTGCGCCAACGACTACTGCTTGAGGAGCTAGAGCCAAAACATCTTGTACTAGGCCACTGTGGTCTGGTTCGGTATGGCTAATGATAATGTAGTCAATCTCTGTAGGGTCGATTAAACCTTGTAGGGCATCGAGATAGAGCTGGCGAAACTTGGCATGGGAAGTATCAACCAGAGCTGTTTTTTCCCCACGAATCAAATAGGAATTGTAGGTAGTCCCGTTTTGCAAACCAAATTCAATATCAAAGCGATCGCGATCCCAGTCCAGAGAACGAATAGTTGTGGTATCGGGGGCAATCTCAGCGGTTGAGATAGTTAACCGCTTTTCTGTCTTGATTGGTGTTGCGACCATATATCCCCTCTCCTGTTATTTATTAAATTTTATTTACTTTGTTATATTCTACCGCGTACCACCTAGAAGCTAAGGAAGCAGGGCTTTTAGTTTGCTAATCAATGAACAAACAAGATCTAATCCAACAGCTAGGTTTAACCGAACATGTCGAAGGGGGTTATTTCCGCGAAACCTATCGAGCAAAAGAAGTTTACGCAACAAGCAGAGTAGGCACAGACCGAGCTGTTTTAACTTCGATTTATTATCTGTTAACTAGTGATCGCCCTATCGATCATTTTCACCGTAACCAATCTGATATCATGCACTATTTTCAGCTTGGTTCTAGCATTACCTATTTACTAATTGATCCAGAAGGTCAATTTTCACAGGTTAAGTTAGGGACAAATTTTGCAGCAGGAGAAACAGCCCAATTACTCGTTCCCGGAAACTATTGGAAAGCTGCTGTCTTAGAGTCTGGAGAGTTTGGGTTGATTGGTGAAGCTGTTAGCCCTGGTTTTGACTATCGTGATATGGATATTGCAACACCTAAATTATTTCAAGCTGAGTTTCCCCATCTTTGGCAGGATTGTCAGGCTTATGTCCAAAAAAACTAGTTTGGTAGCTAATGTGATCGCTAAGAATAATAAAGTAAAGCTGTATTAAGCACGTCAGGAACTTTTATTTTGGGTCAAAAGTCATAGAGAAACTGAATAATGTGAGTTTACGTGAGCTTGAGTTGAAGTCAGTTTTTTGGCTGGCACTATATCAAGATTGCGCACAGTCTGTCCTAGCACAACATTGTGCAGGAGAGGACTACAAGAGAAGTATCGAATTGAGAAGTATCAATTCCATGATCAACTAAAGTTCAATTCGATTCTAAAAATAAGTAGTCATGTCAATTATTAATTTTTCAGATCTAACTATTCCCACCACCATCATTGCTAGTATCTTCACTACTTTGACAGTGAATGCTCAAGAAAAAGTGGCAGATTCTTCCCTTACTCTCTCTTCACTTTCCCCCAAGTTAGAAAGGTCAGCCAATTTATTAGTTTCAGATAATGCAGAAGCAATTAGTGAACAATCACAGGCACAAAAGCTAAAAAACTGGAGTGTTATTCCCAATGTTAGTACCTTAGGTATTGGTGGATCAGTAGTTGGCAAAATAGCCCCCCAACTTAATGGCAGAGTGGGGGTTAATGCTTTTGGCTTTGATTTAACCTATGAGGAAACCTTGGGCTCTTATGATGCAGAAGTTGACTTATTTAACATCACAACAGCTTTGGATTATTATCCCTTTAAAAAATCAGGCTTTCACACCAGTATTGGGGTAATTTATGCAAATAATAATGCTGATGGTGTAGCTTCTGCTTCTGATATTTTTGATGTCAATATTGGTGGTTTGAACTTTGGAGTTGATGATTTGGTTGATGTAAATGCAGAGGTTGAAACTTCACGCAATTTTGCTCCTTATCTTGGTATTGGCTGGGGTAACCCTATTGCTCGCAACTGGGGAATTTGGGCTAATGTGGGAGTAATGTTTCCTGGCTCTCCACAAGTAGAATTAGCTCCAAACTATAAATTTGACCCTGATATTCTTCCTGCCAATTTGCAACAAGATATTCAAGATGCTCTGGATGAAGAAGAACGGGCTATCGAAGAAGAACTGGATCGCTTTAATGTTTACCCGATAATCTCGGTAGGATTAACTTACAGCTTTTAATTAGTAGGTATTTGTTACGCCTCAATAACAGTAAAGATCAACAACGAATTAATTCCACCGCATCTCTGCCATCAAAATCTTGGAGATAAACTTTTACTTGTTCTTCTTGAGCTGTAGGTAGTTGTTTGCCAATAAAATCAGGGTGAATTGGCAATTCACGATGACCTCTGTCTACCAAAACTAAAAGCCGAATTATACTTGGTCTACCATAGTCGTTAATTGCATTAAGGGCAGCTCTGATCGTGCGCCCTTTGTAAATTACGTCATCTACTACAATTACTTTCTTGCCTGTTAGATCAAAAGGAATTTGGCTTTTAGCTGGTGTACGAGTGGCAACTCGGTCTAGGTCATCACGGTAAAAAGTAACATCGATCGCGCCGACAGGAATTTCCGTTTGCTCAAGTAACTCGATTTGTTTGGCTAACTGGTATGCCAAGGGGACACCTTTAGTATGAATACCCAGTAGGACTATTTGCGATAAGTCCTCATTTTTTTCGACTATCTGGGATGCCAACCGATTTAGCGTACGGCGAATCTCTTCCGCAGATAGGATAGATACGACACTGGACATAACTTTTTCCCTACAGGGTAATTGTGGTGTTGTTATCAATTAAAGCAGGTTTACCCTGTGAATCTCTAGCACTAAAGCTTTGAAAATACTGTCTGAGGCTAGGAGGGAAACTTGGATAGTCTATAGTTGCATCTCCTTCTGCTACATCGCACCAAAAGTAACGTAGTTGGGGAGCGTATTTTTGGGCTTCTTTCACAGAAAGATTGAGAGGAGGCAAAGTCAGTAATTTGAGCATAAAGTGTTCTGAGCGATCGCCCATCCATTCTTTAGATGTTTGACTCAGGTTGTCCCACTGTGGAGCAGAGTCCAATTTGAAAGAGTCGATTGCCACTGAAACCGAGTTTTCTCTTTGACTGATGTTGACTACTCGATAGGGATGAGGATAGCTAACCAGCGAGCCCGTGCATACTTCGTAAATATCTTGCCACTGAGAAACATCTTGGACATGGAGATGTCCTGTGAAGATCAGTCTTACTTGGTATTGGTCGAGTAAAGTAAGTAACTCTGCTGCATTATCCAACATGTAGCGCTGTCCCAGGGGATGGGTTGTTTGGTCGGGAAAATGCTCAATGATGTTGTGATGGATTGTTAGCAGGACTAGCTTGTCTTGAGTTTTCTCTAGTGTTTGTTCTAGCCACTGGAATTGTTGTGAAGTTAGGTAGCCTTGTTGTTTGCCTTCAGAGTTGAAATTGTTGGAGTTGAGGGCGATGAGTTGGACTCCTGGCAAAATTTCTTGTGTGTAGTCTAGAGAAGTTGCGCCACCATAACCGTGTTGTTGATAATACTGCGGAAAATCTTGATAAGCAATTTTATTTTCTGTCGCTACTAACTGGGGGACATCGTGATTACCAGGGATCACATATGTGGGGAAAGGTAGTTTTGTTAAGCGATCGCTGAGCCATTGATGATTGGCTATTTCCCCATCTTGAGTTAAGTCTCCAGGCAATAACAAAAAGTCTAAATCCAAAGTAGCTAAATGCTGGAGAACTTTTTCGAGGCTAGGGATACTGACCTCTACCAAATGAAAGCGCGAGGCTTGGTCTTGGATAGTTTCTGGCAGAGCAATATGCAAATCGCTAACAACGCCAAAGCGAAAATCAGAAAACATTGTCTTATAAAAATTATTTTTATTCGATTCCTTTGTCTCAGATCCTAGAACTTTAACCTGAACAATGGGACAATCCTGCTCTAATCGCTGTAATTGTTTACGTTCTCAAAAATGGCAATATTGAGCGATCGCACTTCCTCTTTGTAATAGGATAGATGGTGAGAACCACTAAATGAGGTGTATTTTGCCCAGAATCCGTATTCGCCAGCACGTTAATCCTTTACTACGTAAATTTCAAGACAAGATCGAATTGCCTCATTGGCAGGAAGTATATGCCGATCTATCTTTACCGCTGCATTTGGATATTGGCTGTGCGAGAGGAAAATTCTTACTGGAGATGGCACAACTAAATCCTCGGACTAATTTTCTGGGGATCGAAATTCGTCGTCCTCTAGTGGAAGATGCCAATCGAGAAAAAACTGCTCTTGGTTTGGACAACTTGCACTATCTTTTTGGCAGTATTAACTACTCAGCTAAGGATATTTTTGACTCTTTACCAAGTGATATTTTGCAATACATTAGTGTTCAGTTTCCCGATCCCTGGTTCAAACGCAAACACAATAAAAGAAGAGTAATTCAACCAGAGCTGGTTAATAGTTTGGTCGATTATTTGCAACCTCAAGGAACTGTATTTTTGCAATCAGATATTAAAGAGGTTGCTCTAGAAATGACGGCTCGATTTGCGGAGCATCCCTTGTTAAATAAGCAACATCAAGCTACTTGGCTAGGCGACAATCCTTTACCGATTGCAACTGAGAGAGAGCTGTATGTATTGGCTGATGATTTACCTGTTTATCGCAGTTTGTTTAAGAAACAGTAGTCTGCTGAATTTAAGTGTTTGTCAAGAAAGCTTAGGCCTTATTTTTTGGCTAGAACTAGTTGAGGCTCTATATATAAAGTATTTATGAGTCAGAGTCTACACAGGTTTACTAGAGCACTTGTAGATTATTGTTATTGGATTTTAGACAAAACCAAGTTTTTTAAAGGCTATGCTGCTGTCTTAATGCATAGTTTTACACCTATAGTTTTCTCCTATTAAGGATAACAATTAAGTATTACTTGTTTTATTTCTTAATTACTAGTTGGTAACTTTTATTCATTACCTAGATCTTCACTATAATGTATTTTATCCGGCTCAAACTTTTTTAGTCAGGATTGACATTATCTATAAAACTAGGAAATGGAGTTAGGCTCATGATTCGTAGTTTGTTAAAGAGAATTAGTAATTTTGTTTTTACTGAAGTTCCAAAAGATATTGCTGCTTGCGAATTTGACTGCAGAGAAGTGGAATGTTTGAATAAAGATTTTCTAACCTGTTCAAGCAGGTTACAGAAAGCAGAAGCTTGCCGTGATTTGCCGAAGGAAGATGTAACTTTGCTGAACAGTGAAACCAACTAAAACTTATTTAAATTAGGGAGAATTATCTTAGCCATTAGATAGGGTGATTCTTCTTTGATTGTATACACTAGCCAGAATCTCTGGCTTAAATAAGCTATAAGGCTTCTAATCTTTATTCCTGGTATTTGAATTTCGAATTTGACTTGTTTAACTTGTATTTCTAGTGAGTATTGAAAGTATAACTAAGCCTAAGATAGATTAGATTGTCTAACTATTTCCAGATTTCAGATGTAGAACTTTTAGGACAGATGATCAAAATGTTTTTTTGTCATTAAATATTTTTTCAAAAAGAATTGAAGAGAAAATATTTAAAATAAAAGTAAAGGTGGAAATTATCCACCTTAA
>CAZSEZ010000217.1:0-6712 GCA_964606015.1 uncultured bacterium | reverse complement strand
GGGAGAGGCACACACAATATCAAAGTTAAGCGGTCAGTAGCGTTTTTGCTCTGCTGATCCATCAATAAGATTTAAGGAGACGACATGAGCAACATTCAAGAAAAAATTACCAAAGAAACCGAACAAGCTAGAGCCGTATGTAGCACTGAGGGTGCTGCCTCTGGTGAATGTGCTGCTGCTTGGGATGCTGTAGAAGAGCTTCAAGCAGAAGCTTCCCATCAAAAAGAAAGCAAAACTGAGCAGAGCCCTTTGGATCAGTATTGCGATGCCAACCCCGATGCTCCTGAGTGTCGAGTTTACGAGGACTAAATCAGTTAGTCAAGTTCGATCAAAGTAGGTCGAGTCATTAGGCTAGATGTTTCTCTGGGTGAGTTCTTCTAGCCCATAACCTAAACCAAAGTCTCAAAAAAATGTAATAGTAGCCACTAGGAAATCTTGTTAGCAAGGTTTCTTTTTTTTGCTATCCTTTTCTTGCCAAAGTACTGACAATTGCCTCGAACAACTTTAGGATAAGAAAGCCAATCTAAGACCAATAACCTATGAACGAAGAATTGCTGAGACAACTAGTATGGATGGACTATCGTTTAGGATTTATTTTTCTAGCGATCGCCCCCTTAATTCTCCTCATCTGGTCAGTAGCTAAAGGCAAAGAAGCAATCTACAAATTGCTAATTATCTACTGGCGAGTAGCTAGCTTGATGCTAATTGCGATTTATCTTTTAGTTCCTGGTTGGAGAGCAGGCTTCCTTAGTGGTATCGGGGTTCGAGTTTTGATTCCTTTGACTTTGTGGTTTTGGGTCGACCTCAATGAAGAAATTCGCGACTATTTACCAAGTTTTCTCAAATTCGTATTTACTGCTTGGCGTTGGGCAGTAACCATTTTCTGTAGCCTGAGTGCGATCGCTAGTACTTATTTTATTCCCTGTGGTCTATCAGGAATAGCCAGTGCTGGTAGTTTTTGCACTATTTGGCAGGAAGTCCCTTGGGCATATCGAGCTTTGATTCACAGCAAACCCGGCAACGAAGGATTTTTGGGCTTTTTAGGAGCAATGGGCTTGTGTGTTTATTTGTTGTATTTTGTTTATTTCTTGCTAGTTCGTTTGGGTAAACAAGGACGCTCCGCTTTAGAACAATAATTTTTGGGGATAGATCAGCTACATCATGTCTATTGGTTTTAGGTTAGAAAAGTATACTGAGCTGCGTCCTGAAGTTCTGATGGTGGAGTTGGAAACGGCAACTGGAGAAGCTGATACAGTAACTATTTTTAAGGGGTTTTCCAGTTCCCTGGTAAAGCCAACTAGTTTCGACCCCGACATTCCCATCATTGAAGCTGATGCCAAGGTTCAAACTATTGATCGCTTGCAGAGTCCTTATAATCCCGATAACCCCAAATACATTGAGCAAGGGCTTAGTCTAGCAGAAATGGAAAAGTTACTAACAGAGTTGGGGATTTGAGTTATTTTGCTAGTAGTGCGATCACATTTAGCAGTCTTCCCTAGTTTCCAGTATGCTTTCGATGCTTTCTTCAAGTAAAACAATCAACTCTGGATTCAGGTACTCATAGTCATCAGGAATATCCAAAACAATAATCTTAGGCAAATCCAAATAGCTAAAGCTACTTTGGATTCTTTTTTTGTGCTTGTTTTCCATTGCCAGAATCAAATCTGCCCATCTGATGTCTACTTCAGAGATAGTCTTTCTAGCGCTACTACTAACTCCAGCAGAACGAACTTTAAACCGAGGATCATGACGATAGATATTTTCCGCAGTCGGGCTACGCCATTTGTTTTTGGCACAGACAAATAGAAGATTTAGCTTTTCTGGCATGGGTTGTTTGGATTATATTGGCGATCACAAATAAATCAACTTAAATCACGCTAAGTTAAAAAATATTACTATTTTGACTGTAAATAGCTAAATATTGAGCAAAATACCCTGTTTTAGTAGGAATGGTTCACAATGAAGCAAAAGTAAGAATTTAGTACTATAACTTACTGATGAAAGATCTTCCTCTAGGCTCGATTATTCAAGGCTCTCTCACCAAAGGTTTAGAAGTTCGGCTCTATCCTGATGTCTCCGTTGAAGATATGCGAGTGGGCAAGTTTTTGGTTGTCCAAGGGGTAAGGTCACGCTTTTTTTGTTTGTTAACCGATGTCAGCTTGGGGACATCCAGCGATCGCATATTAGCCAATCCACCAGCCCTTGAAGATGATTTCTTGAGAGATGTTTTAGCAGGTAGCGGAACCTATGGCACAGTAGAACTTGCTCCAATGTTAATGTTTACTCCTACAGCCACAGCAGATGAGCGTAAAGAAAGCCTTTCTCTCGACGAAACAAATAATAAACTAGCTGGCTTTGGCATCGATACTGATGTGGAAATGCAATTGCTTCCCGTAAAAACTATCCCCGCTCACTTTAGTCCTGTTTACGAAGCTTCCGAAAAGGATTTTCGTTCGGTGTTTGGTTGGGAAGACGACCCTCATCGGCGTAATTTTGCGATCGGTCAGCCGTTGGACATGGAAGTACCTGTTTGCATCGACCTAGATCGCTTTGTAGAACGCAGTAATGGCATTTTTGGTAAGTCTGGTACCGGAAAATCTTTTTTAACTCGCTTGATTCTCTCTGGAGTCATCAAAAAAGGGGCCGCAGTTAACTTGATGTTTGACATGCACTCCGAATATGGCTGGGAAGCAATGAAAGAGGGCAAACAAGTTAGTACAGTCAAAGGTTTGCGCCAACTATTTCCTGGGCAGGTAGAAATCTATACCCTCGACCCAGAATCTACCAAACGTCGCGGAGTAAGGGATGCTCAAGAACTATATCTAAGTTACGACCAAATCGAAATCGAAGACCTCAAGCTTGTAGCTAGAGAATTAGGGCTTTCTGATGCTGCGATTGATAATGCCAATATTTTGTTTAACGAATATGGCAAACAGTGGATCGTGCGTTTGCTCAACATGACCAACGAAGATATCAAGCTATTTTGCGAATCCAAGCAAGGTCACCCAGGCTCCATCATGTCTTTGCAACGCAAGCTTCTGCGCTTCGATAACCTCAAATATATCCGTTCTGCTTGTCCCCACAACTACATCAATCAAATCATTGAAGGTTTAGACGCAGGAAAGAATATCATTATTGAGTTTGGTTCTCAGTCCAATATGCTCTCTTACATGCTGGCAACCAACATGATTACCAGACGCATCCATGCTAGCTATGTCAAAAAAGCGGATAAATTCTTACAAACTAAAAATCCTTCAGACAGACCCAACCAATTAGTAATCACCATCGAAGAAGCCCACCGTTTCCTCGATCCAGGTATCGTTAATCAAACCATCTTTGGTACGATCGCTAGAGAAATGCGCAAATACTTTGTCACACTTCTCGTAGTAGATCAGCGTCCTTCAGGCATCGACAACGAAGTAATGTCCCAAATCGGTACTAGAGTAACCTGCTTACTCAACGATGAAAAAGATATCGAAGCGATCTTTACTGGGGTTTCTGGAGGCCAAAATCTGCGATCGGTTTTGGCCAAGCTCGACTCCAAACAACAGGCCCTAATCCTCGGTCATGCTCTACCGATGCCTGTAGTAGTCCGTACTCGCTCTTACGATACTCAGTTCTATCGTGAAATTGGCATCATGAGTTGGGAAGAAGAAGACGACGAAGCAGTATTCAGTGCAGCCGAAATGGCAAAAGCAGATTTAGGATTTTAATCATCAGATTAGGGAGATATGGATAATAGCATTCTAAAAAATGAGCAATAAAAATTTTCTTCAAAATATAGTACTTACAAGAGGTGCAAAAGAAGGATACTGCAACATATGTAAACAGTATGGAAAACTAACAAGAGATCACGTCCCACCAAAGGGAAGTATCAAGATAACTCCTGTAGAACTTCGTACATTGGGTCAAGACCGAAATACCCCACCTTACATCTCACAAAATGGCACTAACTTCAGAACAATATGTGGCAGATGTAATAACACTTTACTAGGAACAGAATACGACCCTGAGTTAAACAAAGTATCCAATAAAATAGGTTCTTTAGTTAAAAAATCTTGTAATTTAAGCTGTCATGATTTTTCACTACCCTCTGAAATTACTCTTGAAGTCAAACCTCAAAAACTAGCTAGGGCAGTTATTGGACACTTATTAGCAAGTGATTACGATCCTGAAAGAAACATACAAGAAAAAGCATTATTTACTGATGTATTGAGAGAATATTTTCTAGATTCAAAAGCTAAGCTTCCCAAGGAGCTAGATATTTACTACTGGTATTATCCCAGTAATCAACAAGTTTTGATTCATGGAGCGGGTAGGTTAGATACACGAGTTCCAGATAAATTGGTATCTTTTAGTCTTATGAAGTTTTTTCCCATTGCATACATGATTACTTACCAAGAACATGAAGAACAAAGTATTAATGCATTATCTTTATTTGCAGATAGGAATATTGGCGTAGAAGATACTGAAAAAATTAGGATCAACATAGCTTCTTTTCCTAATCTAGATGACCCTGAAAGTCCTAAGCAAAACGACATAATTTTTATTAACTCTCAATCTACTTCCATCACTAGAAAGAGGAAGAAAAAAGGATTTGGTCGCAAATAGTAATTATTCAAACTAGATCTTACCAAACTCTAAACTCTACAAAGCGATCGCACTAAACTTCAAAAGTGATCAAAAAAATCTCTCCCGACCTGCTAGATTCATCGGAAGAGATTTACTAAATCAAACTCAAAATACCAAAGCTGCTAGATACTAAAAATTAGAGTAATCGGTAATTGCGTTCTTTAACCTATCCATCACTTCAGCAACAGGAATTGCACCTAGCTCTCCTGAAGCACGAGTACGAATACTCAGGCTGTTGCCATCTACTTCTTTGTCCCCAACAACTGCCATGACAGGGATTTTTTGTTTCTCTGAATTGCGGATCATTTTGCCCAGTCTTTCTCTGCTGTTATCAGCTTCAGCACGGATGCCCATTGCTTGCATCTTTGCTGCAACATCTTCAACAAACTCGCGGTGAACATCACTCACTGGCAACAAGCGAATTTGTGTAGGTGCTAGCCAGAGAGGAAAGTCTCCTGCATATTCTTCGATCAAAATCCCGATTAATCTTTCCAAAGAGCCAAAAGGCGCGCGGTGAATCATAATTGGACGTTGGCGTGAACCATCTTCTGCGATGTATTCCAACTCAAAGCGATTGGGAAGGTTGTAGTCTACTTGGACTGTTCCTAGCTGCCATTCACGCTCTAAAGCATCCTCAAAAATAAAGTCTAGTTTAGGCCCGTAAAAAGCGGCTTCACCTTCGGCTTCAAAGTAATCCATATCTAGAGCTTGGACTGCGCGACGAATTGCCCCTTGAGCAGTTTCCCACAACTCATCTGAACCAATATACTTGTCTGAGTTCGGGTCGCGGAAACTCAAACGAGCTTTGAAATTCTTCAGTTGCAAACTCTTGAAGACAGACAAAATTAGATCGACTACTTTGAGAAATTCATCATCTAACTGTTCGGGAGTCACAAACAAATGAGAATCATCAACAGTAAACCCGCGAACTCTAGTTAAACCACCTAGCTCTCCAGACTGTTCGTAACGATAAACCGTACCAAATTCTGCCAATCTGATTGGTAGCTCACGGTAAGAACGCAACTGACTCTTATAAATTTGGATATGGAAAGGACAGTTCATCGGCTTCATGACAAAACCCTGCTCTGCTTCAGCAGCTTCAGCACTTTCTGCCATCAAGGGGAACATATCTTCTTTATAGTTTTGCCAGTGTCCAGATACTTTAAACAGATCTACTTTGGCAATGTGAGGAGTCACAACTGGAAGATAACCACGTTTAACTTGTTCTTGTTTGAGATAGTCTTCTAGCTGCGATCGCAGAATAGTACCTTTAGGAGTCCAAAGCGGTAAACCAGGCCCTACAGGATCAGCAAAAATGAATAAGCCGAGTTCTTTACCAAGTTTACGGTGGTCGCGCTTGAGAGCCTCTTCTTTACGACGTTTGTGTTCGGCTAGTTGTTCTGGGGTTTCCCAAGCTGTGCCATAAATACGTTGTAATTGTTGTTTAGTTTCATCCCCACGCCAATAAGCCCCAGCAACACTCTCTAGATCGAATGCTTTGGGGTGGAGATCGCCAGTAGTTTCGACATGAGGTCCTGCACACAGATCCCACCATTTATCACCTAAATGATACAGAGAAATTGGTTCTTGGATACTATCGAGGATCTCCAGCTTATAGGGTTCTCCCAACTCTTCGATTCTCTGTTTTGCTTCTTCTCGACTGACTTCCTCGCGAATCACTGGTAGTTTCTGATTCACGATTTTAATCATCGCTTTTTTAATTTTCTTTAAATCCTTGTCTGTAAAAGGCTCAGGATTATCAAAATCATAATAGAATCCAGTTTCCGTCCAAGGACCAATCGTAACCTGTGCTTGTGGAAACAATTTTTGTACCGCCATTGCCATCACATGAGATGTTGTGTGACGGATTTTCTTGAGTGATTCCGATTCGCTAGTGCGAGGCAGCTTGATTGGATCTTGTTTTTCTTGTTCTAAGCTGGACATTATGATTTGATTTGACAAGTGAAACGAAATCTAATTTTATCTGATTTTTCTCCATTTTCTTTGCCTCTAGAATCAAGGGAAACCTTAAAATGAGCCAAAGAAATGTTAAGTATTGTAAAAAAAGCTAATATACTTA
>CAZSEZ010000216.1:0-6727 GCA_964606015.1 uncultured bacterium | reverse complement strand
TTTCTCTATTCTAGCTTCTCATTTTTAGTCCTAACACCTCATCGTATTGCTATAATTATTGATAGTTAATTCGGAGAATATCTATTCAAAAAAAATGAGGATTTCCCCCAAAACCTTATTAATTGGTGAGTGTGATGAATACTATGAATATTGTGGCTACTAACTTTTACCTGAAATCTGTGCTGAAGCATACTTAGGATTACTCTTGAAAAATTGTGCTAATAAACTATTTTTGGTTAATCTTCTCAAGAGAAATAAGCATAAATGCCGAACCACTTTTGATGAATCTCAAGTTAAGATTGCGCCGTATTGGTGTAAGTTTTCTCTCCAAATTAAAAACTTGTCATGTGGAGATATTTCCTGTTTACCCCTTTTCCTTAATTGGGTGAGATTCGACTTACAATTAGCAAAGAAAAGTAGGGCAGTTGTAGATTGGGGTAGTTAGTTAGATCGGTATAGTATTTGCGATCGCTAGAACTAGCTTTGATGACTACAGAACTATGAGTCAAAAGGTCATGTTTTTGGAGGATTTGCCATACTTGTTGATAAACTCTGCTAACTTTTAGCAGTACAATAACTTCTGCACTATTCAAGGCAGTTTCTAAATCTTCAATTGTGTATAGTGCAGGAATAATTAAAATTTTTTCTTGATTAACTGTCAGCGGAATTCCTAAATCGGCTGCTGCTGCCACAGGTGAACAAACCCCAGGAATAGTTGTTATCTTTACTGACGGTTGAAGCTGTGTAATCGTTCGTGCTAAATGCGTAAAAGTACTATAGAAGCTAATATCTCCTTCACAAGCAAAAGCCACATCCTGTCCTTGCTGTAAACAATTCAATACTTGCTTAGCTGATACTGTCCAGGCGGCTTGTAAGGTCTTACGATCAAAAACATAAGGAAAGTCAAGCGCTAAAGTGACTTGATTAGGTTGTAACCACTGACTAACAATCTTTTGTGCTATGCCCAGCTTACCTTTTGTTCCTGCGGGAAAAGCTACTATAGGTGATTTTTGTAGTAATTTGACCCCCTTGACTGTGATTAATTCTGGATCGCCAGTACCAACGCTAATTCCATAAAGTGTTCCTATATTTGCACTGATAGCCATCAAAAAAATTCTGTTATCTTACAAGTTTAGATTCTCGATTGAGATTTTTAATCGCCTCAAGAATTTGCATCGGATTTTGTGCCAAGAAGTCTGGCTGATACTGGTCGAGAATTTGCTCTGAGTTAAATCCCCAAACAACGGCAATCATTTGGACATTACTTTTTCTTGCAGAACGGATATCTCTAGTTTCATCTCCTACATAAACCACACTGGAGCTAGTAAGTTGATACTTAGTAATGATTTTATTGAGGATGCGGTGCTTGCCAAAGATAGTCTTATCCGAATTGATAAAATTAAACAAATGTGCAAGATTCTGCTTTTCTAAGAAAGCCATTATATTGCTTGTTGCATTAGATGAAACAATTCCTAATTGATAGCCATCATCTTTTAAACTTTGGAGTACTTTAGGCATTCCAAAAATTGGCTCTAAAGTTTCAATTTGTTTGCCTAATTCTGCACGGATTCTTCTTGCAAGAAAAGGTAACTTATATAAAGAAATCTGTGATTGTTTAACAATATCTTTGGAACTGAGATTTTTGAGAAGTTGCAGAGTTTCGTCATCTAGGGGTTCGTAACCGAACTCTGATGATAGTCCATTAGTAATGTTGATAATTGTTTGATAAGTGTCTGCGATCGTGCCATCAAAGTCAAAAATAATTAGTTTAATCGCCATCGATATAAATAAATCTATTTCCTAAAAATAGATTGCTCTTCTCAAGAACTTAGTTAACTTTACTAAAGGCTATTTTCCCCAGACCTTAGATTAGCACGAGCATTACGTTGAAACATAACTGGCTTAATTCTTCTCAAAGCGGAAGCTCTAAATTGTTGATCCCACTCTGATTCTGTCATCTCTGCTAAATCTGATAACTGAGGAGCGAGATTATTTGGATAAGGCTGAAAGTCTCCTACATCAGTCTCTTGCGCAAAACGTTGATTCCAAGGGCAAACATCTTGGCAGATATCACAGCCAGCTACCCAGCCAGATAAATTATTCACTATTTCTGAAGGCAGCTGCTCCGCTCGGTTCTCGATCGTGTGATAAGCAATACATTTGTTTGCATCAACCACAAAAGGTTTTGCGATCGCATTGGTAGGGCAAGCTTCTAGACAACGAGTGCAAGTTCCACAGTGTTGTGTATGAGGTTTATCTGGTTCTAACTCCAGATTGGTCAGAATTTCTCCTAGGAAAACCCAACTACCATATTCTCTAGTGATCACATTCCCGTTTTTCGCAATCCAGCCAATTCCTGCTCTTTGAGCCCAAACTTTATCTTGAATTGGTGCAGTGTCCACATAGTAGCGAGTTTGGATTGTGGCATCTTGTTCTTTGAGCCATAGACTAAGAGCTTTGAGCTTTTTACCCATTACTTTGTGATAATCTCTGCCCCAGCCATAGCGAGAAATCTTTGCAGTTTGAGGATCGTTTGAGTGCTCGTGCGGAGTGTAATAGTTTAGAGCTACGCAAATTAGCGATCGCACTTCGGGCATCAAAGTTCTGGGATCTTCCCTTTTGGGGCTAGCCATCCACGCCATGTCTGCTTGATAGCCCATAGCTAGCCAATTACGAAGATGTTCTACCGCTTTTAGTTGTTCTGCATTGGGAATAGCATTCGCAATACCGACTTTATGAAAACCGATTTCCTTAGCTTTGGTTTTAATTGTTGTTTTGAGCTGACTATTAATCGTTGCTGGTCGATTGCTCATTGCTTGAGTGAAACAGAGAACATCTGTAGAACTCTAGCAATTTCCGATTACTGTCTTCTAGGTTAATAAGATGCTGCAATAACTCTCAATCTTTTGATGACTTTATCTGTGGGTTGCTGATTCCGGATTCAAAGTCTCCAGCCTTTACGAATGAATAGATAGCGTAGATTTACGGATCTTTACAAGCATGCTGTTTCTGTCTCACTAAAGCAGGATTGCAAGAACTATTATTTTTGCTAGGTTTAAGAGTAATAACTCACTTTTCAGCGGTTTTTATTAATAGTCACTTTTAAAGAAAAAATATTATTTGGCTAGATAGTAGAGACTGCAACGATAAAACCGAAGTATAGCGAGCAACACGATTAATAATGCGAAATTCAACCAATATTGCCCAAGGTAGTTATGACCTGATCGTCATCGGTGGTGGTATCAACGGTGCAGGAGTGGCCAGAGATGCAGCTATGCGTGGCTTAAAAACAATCCTTCTCGAAAAAAATGATTTTGCCAGTGGCTCTTCGAGCTGGTCGAGTCGTTTGATTCATGGAGGCTTGCGTTACCTTGAATATTTTGAATTTCCTTTAGTTCGTGAAGCCCTGAAAGAAAGAGAAGTTCTCTTTAATAGTGCGCCTCACTTGGTGGAGCCGCTTCTACTAACTATCCCCATCTATCGCGATCGCTCCCGTCCCTATTGGAAGATTTGGGCCGGGATGATCTTGTATGACTTTTTTAGTTTTGACAAAACGGTTCCCATCCATCGCATGTTAAACCAAACTAAGTTTCAGCAGTTGTTTCGGGCAATTGACCGAGAAAACTTGGCAGGAGGAGCGCAGTACTACGACGGTCAGGTAGCTATGGCAGAGAGACTTTGTCTAGAAAATGTAATTGCTGCCCAAGAAGCTGGAGCCGAAGTTCTTAACTATGTTGAAGTGACTAATCTAGAAATTCAAGGCGATCGCATAACCCAAATAACTTGCCTTGATAAACTCTCTGAAACCAGTTTTGAACTAGCCGTAACACCTCAAACAATGGTGATCAATACCGCAGGGCCTTGGGTAGATCGGGTCTGTCAGCAAGCAACTCAACCAATTGGCAAGACTCGCAAAATGGGCGGAACCAAGGGCAGCCATATCATTGTCGATCGTTTTCCTGGCACTGTAGAAGAAGGTTTTTATGTCGAAGCCAAATCCGATGGTCGTCCCTTCTTTATTTTGCCCTGGTTAGATAAATATCTCATCGGTACAACAGATCTAGCATTTAAGGGAGATCTCGATCGCATTAAGGCAGACGATAGTGAAATTGATTATTTGATCCAAGAAACTAATAATATCTTCCCCAACGCTAATTTATCTCGTCAAGATGTTCTGTTTACCTACTCAGGAGTCCGTCCCTTGCCCAACCAAGAAGGCAAAAAACCAGGTAGCATCACCCGCAAACATATTTTGTTCGACCACACACCTGAAGGTGTCAGCAACCTAATTTCACTGATCGGCGGGAAACTCACTACCTATCGTAATGTCGGCGAAGAAATGGTCGATGCGGTGCTCAAGAAAACAGGACGCAAACATATTGAATGTCCCACAGACAAAACTCCTTTACCTGGCTGCATTACCCCAGGGGATAAACAAATCCAGCAAGCGATCAAAGGTTGCCAAAATGTTCTTGCTCCCGAAACGATCAATTATCTTTTCTCGGTTTATGGTGCTAGAGCTACAGGCGTAATTGCTTTAGCCCAAGAAAATCTTGAATTAGCAACCAAAATTAGCCCCGATTTGCTAGATATCAAAGCTCAAATTGTCTATGCTGTTCGCTCAGAAATGGCACATAGCTTGGTAGATATTCTGCGTTATCGTACGGTGTTAGCTATGAATGGTAACTATGGGTTGAATCTGTTGCCTGTTGTCACTGAAGTCCTAAGCAAATATTGTGGTTGGGATCGCGAAAGATGCGATCGCGCTTGCCAGGATTATCGGACTTTTATGGAACAAAATTGTATCCCCGATTATCAACTTGAGGATTCTTTGGTAACCAATAGCTAAAAAAATAGGGCAAGGCTCAATTGCCTCACCCTACTTTAGTTAACTAGATATTAGCTTCAAACCAATATCGAAAAATTGATTAGATAACTAATTACTTAGCTGCTGCTAGTTCTTTCTCTTTAACTTCTTTGATGACCTCATCAGCAACATTTCTAGGACAAGGTGCGTAGTTAGCAAATTCCATAGAGAACTGACCACGACCAGAAGTCATAGTACGTAGGTCACCGATGTAACCAAACATTTCACTCAAAGGTACGTCTGCTTTAATGCGAACACCCATAGGAGTGGAGTTTTGAGATTTGATCATGCCACGACGACGATTGAGGTCACCAATGACATCACCCATGTGATCATCAGGAGTGAAGACGTCAACATTCATAATAGGCTCAAGTAGTTGAGGGCCAGCTTTAGGAATAGATTGACGGTAACCAGCTTTAGCAGCTAGTTCAAATGCGATCGCACTAGAGTCAACAGGGTGGAAAGCACCATCATTAAGAGTGACTTTGATGTCTACACAAGGGAAGCCAGCAAGTACACCTTTTTCAATGCTCTGCTCGAAACCTTTCTGAACCGCAGGCCAGAATTCACGAGGAACGTTACCACCAGTTACTTTGGACTCAAACTGGAAGCCAGTTCCCGCTTCTCCTGGTTCGATGGTGTAGTCGATCTTACCGAACTGACCAGAACCACCAGACTGTTTCTTGTGAGTGTAACTATCTTGGAACACTTTAGTGATGGATTCGCGATAAGCAACTTGAGGCTTACCTACTTCTACTTCAACGCCGTGAGTACGTTTGAGGATGTCCACCTTAATGTCTAGGTGCAACTCACCCATACCTTTGATGATGGTTTCGCCACTTTCGTAGTCAGTTTCCACGTAGAAGGAAGGATCTTCTTGCACCATCTTACTCAGAGCAATACCCATTTTCTCAGATGCACCTTTGTTCAAAGGAGTAACTGCGATCGAGATTACAGGCTCAGGGAAGACCATAGGCTCTAGAGTTGCGGGCTGATTTGGATCGCAAAGAGTATGACCAGTTTGGACATTCTTGAGACCGACGATCGCGATAATGTCACCTGCTTGAGCAGTGTCGATTTCTTCGCGAGAATCAGCATGCATTTCTACCATGCGTCCCACACGTTCTTTTTTGCCAGTAGCAGTATTGAGAACGGTTTCACCTTTGTTGAGAGTACCAGAGTAAATCCTAGTGAAAGTTAGAGCACCGTAGCGATCGTCCATGATCTTAAATGCCAAAGCACGGAAAGGTCTTTCAGCATCAACTACTGCGAATTCACCAGTTTCATTACCGTCTAGGTCAACCTCAGGCTGAGGTTTAACTTCTGTGGGGTTAGGTAGATAATCAACAACCGCATCTAGTACTAGTTGTACACCCTTGTTTTTAAAGGAAGAACCACAATAAGTAGGGAAGAATGCTAGCTCACGAGTACCTTTACGGATACAAGCTTTGAGTTCGTCGATAGAAATTTCCTCACCTTCGAGGTATTTTTCCATCAAGTCATCATCTTGCTCCACTGCAGTTTCGATTAGTTGTTCGCGGTACATAGCAACATCGTCGACCATGTCGGCAGGAACATCTTGGATTTCGTACTTGTCTGGTTCGCCAGAATCATCCCAAACCCAAGCTTTCTCAGTTAAGAGGTCAACAACCCCAACAAAATCACTTTCAATACCAATGGGCAACACCATCATCAAAGGTGTCGCAGCTAGGATTTCTTTTACTTGTTTACAAACGCTGTAGAAATCAGCACCAGTACGATCTAGCTTGTTGACATAGATGATTCTTGCTACGCCAGAATCGTTTGCATAACGCCAGTTAGTCTCAGACTGAGGCTCAACCCCACCCGAACCGCAAAATA
>CAZSEZ010000215.1:0-6810 GCA_964606015.1 uncultured bacterium | reverse complement strand
CGGAAAAGCAGAATGAAAATATTAATTTTAGGTTGTGGCTATGTGGGGAGTGAAGTTGCTCGTTTTTGGCAGAATACAGAACATCAAGTTACTGTGACGACAACTACTCCAGAAAAAGTTGAGCCTTTGAAGGCAATTAGTGATCGGGTAGAAGTCGTGTCTGGATCAGATGTTGCTGCTTTGAGACAGGTCAGTGCGAATCAGGATCTAATTGTACTTTCTGTAGGAGCTAAAGGCAGAGATACTTATCGCCAAAGTTATCTGGAAACTAGTACTAATTTGCTTGCAGCCCTAGCAGATAATCAAACTGTTCAACAAGTTATCTATACAGGTAGTTATGGTGTTTTAGGAGATCGAGAAGGACAACTAACTGACGAAACAGTATCTACTAATCCGATTACACCAGGAGGAAAGGTCCTAGCAGAAACTGAACAGGTATTATTGGCAGCCAGCAGCGATCAACTCAAAGTCTGTGTACTGAGGCTAGGAGGGATTTATGGTGAAGGTCGAGAATTGATCAAGATCTTTCGCTCGCGTTCAGGGACAACTCGTCCTGGGGCAGGTGAAGATTATAGTAATTGGATTCATCTAACAGATATTGTCAATGCGATCGAACTTGCTAGAACCGAGCAACTAGAAGGGATTTATAACCTTGCTTGTGATGAATGTTTAACTACTAAAGAGTTTTTTCAGCGTCTTTATACAGTTCACAATCTTCCAGGAATAACTTGGGATGCTAGTCAAAAATCTACTCGCTCTTACAATACAAGGCTTTCTAACCAAAAAATCAAGACTGCAGGAATGAAGTTTAGTTATCCACAGCTTGTATTTTAGATATAGTTTTTTGATTACATCTAGGATTAAGACTTAAATCACAGCTAAATCAATTTAGAAGTGTTTAGCTGATTGTTAACTCTTGAATGATTGTCTGAATTTGACAACTGGTTGAGAGGACTTACAATCGCACTGAGAGGAGAAGATGAAGTCCCCATTGATACAAAAAAAGTATTCCCAGGAGATCACGACTAAGCAAACTTTTTGGTTCTCCGCTTGTTTTGCTGGCCACATGGACATGTATAGCGATCTAGAGACTGTGGCTCACTATTTAGATGATCATCAAGGTTGGTTTATCCGTTGTGCTCGACCAATGCAGGCAAAACCTCTAAATCAAAATGCTTACATTCTCAATGTAGGAAGATTCGCTTCACTTGGTTATGAGGTTGAGCCAAAAGTTGCCATTGCTCTCGATCCGCCTCAAGATAATCTCTACATGATGCGGACTGTTCCCATTCCTAACCACCAATCTCTAGGTTATGAAGTTCAATACAAGTCTTTTATGGAGCTAGAGCCTTTAGCTACTAACCGACTCAAACCAGCTATAAAAAAGAAAATTATTGCTAAGCAACATTCTTTACCGGAGTTCGTCACCAGAATAAATTGGGAACTGGATATTGGGGTGACAGTCGAATTCCCCAAATTTATGCGTAAGCTACCTGCTAATTTGATTCAAGTAAGTGGCGATCGCTTTCTGGCTCAAATTGTGCGTCAGATATCTCCTAGACTTAGTTATAAAGTACAGCAAGATTTTCATCTTGCAAGGAATCTTCCTATACCAGATAAAAGTAGTCGAGAATTTAAAAAATTGCTTAAAGAATCTATTTTTGCCGAAGCTAGATTAGAGCCTTATCAAACTAGATCTTCTGCATAAAAGCTAAAAATAAGAGTTTTTTAGACACAAATATATTTTCTTTTATAGAATAGTAATATCAGAAGTTATCTAACTCTTAGCCTATCAAAGTCTAAATATTGTTACGACGGGCGCGATAAACCTTAGGAGCTGAAGTATAAGTTTAAGAATAAGATAGGAAATTTTCGGAAGTTGAACTTTTGTCTTAAGAAGTGGGAATGCTAAGTAGACAGAGGGGCTTTCGCACTCAAATACTTCTATAAGAACAACGGTAATAGTAAGCAAATTTTACAAAAGTGTCTTGGTTAGTTATGAACATTGATTATTTAGATCGGGCGAATAAACAGTTCTACAGCAAAAACTATGAAGCTGCTCTAGAGAACTATGACTTGGCAATTCATCATTGCCCCTCCATGCCAGAAGCTTACTATTGCCGAGGTTTAGTCAAGAGAATCATGGGCAATCACCAGGAAGCGATCCAAGATCTCTCTATTGCGACAATTCTCAGTCCTAAGATGGTTTTAGCCTATTACTATCGGGGAATTGTTTACGCTGAGATTGGTGATTATTCGTATGCGATCGCAAACTATAATCATGCCATCTTCCTCGAACCAAATCTGGCTAATGCCTACTACCATAGAGCGATTATCTATGGTGAATTAGGGAGAATTACCTTAGCTATCAAAGACTTTCAGTATGCAGCTTCTTTGGCAAAAAAGCAGAGTAACAAAGAACTACAAAAAAGAGCAAAGAAGGCTCTCAATCTAGCCAAAAAGCTCAAGAATGCCAATCGTCATAATCGTGCGGTAATTGGTTTCTTCATTTTTACTATCTTGGCTACGTCCCTAGGGATTAGTCTTGCGCAGCTAGAACATTGGCAAGATGATCAGAAGTTAGATAACTCTGGTAGCTTTAAGACTTTTCTGGATAAACAGTTTAATCAATAAGAGTTTAAGTTAATTAAATTCTCTTCATCTATAGATTAGTCCACTGCTAGCTTTTCAAATAAAGTCGCCAAAATAGTATTTGATACTAGTAATCCTTCAGGATCGCAAAGCTGGATATTTTTATCTTTTACTGTGACTAGATTTTGATTCTTGTAGGGTTCCAAGCATTTAAGAATCTTGTTAACTATTGCTTCTCCATGTTGTTGTGCAATCATCTCAAGATTTATGCCTTCAGTAAGTCTCAAACCCAGCATTAAGGTTTCTAACAAGTGATCATTTTCACTGATTTTTGGCTGATCGACTCTAGCACCTTGTTTTACCCAATCGTAGTAAGTCTTACGAGTTCGAGGACGGCTAAATCTTACTCCGTTTGTGTAGCTGGCTGCGCTCATGCCAAAGCCATAATAGTTTTGATTAAGCCAGTAAACGCGATTATGTTGACACTGGTAACTATTAGTTGCGTAGTTAGATATCTCATAATGTTGATAGCCTGCTTCACCCAATAATTGCTGGGTTAGCCGATACATTTGGGCTGTGATGTCTTCTGCTGGTAAGGGAGTTTCTCCTGGTTGATATTGTTTCCCAAAAGCAGTGACAGGTTCTAAAACTAGGTCATAGCAAGAAAGGTGAGTAGGATAAGTTGCGATCGCTTGTTTGAGTGAGTTTTGACAGTGATCGATAGTCTGTTGGGGTAAGCCAGTCATCAGATCCAAGCTGTAATTCTTAATGTCTGCTTTGTTGATTAGTTCTATTGCTATGAAAATATCTTTGAGGTCGTGGGTTCTGCCACACAATGCTAGAAGCTCTGGCTCAAAACTTTGAACACCTAAACTAAAGCGATTGACTCCCAGGCTTAAATATTCCTGTAATTGTGGATAGTCAAAAGTTCCAGGATCGATTTCTAACGAGATTTCTGCTTCTGGAGCAATCCCCAAGCAATGATCTAAAGTTTGGAGAATTTTTGCTAGATAGTCTACTGGTAATAGAGAAGGCGTTCCTCCACCAAAAAAGACTGTTTTTAAAGGCTCTTGTTCTCTACTATTGAGTTCAATTTCTCGGCACAGATACTTTACATAGTCAGTCACCACGATGGAATCGCTGGTTAATGGGGTATCTCCGACTACGGAAATCGCAAAATCACAGTAGTAGCAGCGACGACGGCAAAATGGTAGATGAATGTAGGCAGAAGTAGGTTGGCTCATCAAGATACTCAGTAAACTTAAGTCAGGACTTTGGTGAATTGGTTTAACTTTAAGACTACTATTTGCCTGACATTTAACCTTTGTAACTTTGTCACAGCAATAAACCTAGAGCAAAGATAAAAATGACTATTAGTAAATCACAAAATATTTCGGGTTTAACTAAAAATACCCTCAAAGCAGTCCATCATATTGCTTTTAATGTCAAAGACATGACTGCCTCTTGTCACTTTTACGGAGAGGTCTTAGGTCTACATCAGCTGACAGGGACAGAAGTCCCAGAAACCTTAGTAAAGTTGGTTGCCCAAGGAAAGGTTACGAACTTTCGGACTCCTGATGGCACGATCATTGACTTATTTTATGAGCCAGAGCTAGAACCGCCCCACCAAGATCCAGAGCAGCAATTTACCCGCGCTAATCATCTAGCTTTTGATATCGATCCGGAAATGTTCGATGAAGCACTCGCGATTTTGAAGGCCAATAAGATTGAGCTTGCAGGAAAACCTGTAACTCGTCCCACAGGAAGAGGCGTTTATTTTTACGATCCCGATGGCTTTATGATCGAAATTCGCTGCAATCCCTCTGATTAAGACTAGTTCGCTAGGACAAACCACGAATCAATTTATTTGTGTAACAATAATTAACAAAAGCTTGGATAAATTGAAGACATGACGGCGACTGGAGAGCAAATCATTACTGCTGGTGGGAGTGACCCTACAAAATTTGATCCAAAAGAAGCTTGGTATCCTACTCACTATTTAGAAGATTTGAGCCTGGATAAGCCTAATAAGTTTACGCTTTTGGGAATTGATCTGGTGATTTGGTGGGATAAGGATAGTGAATCTTGGTCTGCCTTTGCAGATCGCTGCCCTCATCGTCTTGTCCCTTTGAGCGAGGGTAGAATCAACGAATCAGGACTTTTGGAATGTCCTTATCATGGTTGGTCCTTCTCAGGACAAGGTAAGTGTGAACACATACCCCAGCAACTAGAGGGGGGGAAGGCTGAGACTTCTCAAAGAGCTTGTGCAGAAAGTTATCAAACTGCGATCGCTCAAGGTATGTTATTTATTTACCCTGGTGATCCTAGTAATGCCGATAAGGTGGCTGTTCCGATCATCGAAGCGATGGCAGAATCTCCTAAAGAGTGGACTTGTTTAAGTACTTTTCGTGATGTTCCCTATGACGCTTTCACGTTGCTAGAAAATGTTATCGATCCCAGCCACGTTCCCTATACTCACCACAATACCGTAGGCAAAAGAGCCAATGCTGCTCCAGTTGAGCTACAAGTAACCCATTCTGATAAATTTGGCTTTGAGGGAGTCTGGCAAGAAGGTCCTCGTAAGGGAACTTTGGGCACTCAGTACACTAAGTTTGTTGCTCCTTGCTTAATGTGGCACGATCTTACTTCCAAGCAATTTGGTCGTACTTTGACAGTAGTTTATGCCACTCCTATCAGAAAAGGTGAATGTCGCTTGTTTGCCCGTTTTCCTTTTAAATTTGCTTCGCCGATCCCTCGCTTTTTTATTAGTTTGAGTCCCAAATGGTTGACTCATATTAGTAATAATAAGATTCTCGAAGATGACCAAATCTTTTTGCACTACCAGGAAAGATATCTTGAAAGCCTAGGTAGCAGTGATAATTATAGTAGAGCTTTTTACTTGCCCACCAAAGCAGACTTGTATGTGTCGGAGCTGCGTCAATGGGTTAATCTCTATTTTGCCGATGCTTTTAAGTCAGAAAAATATCCGCCAACTTTTCCAAAAGAGCAACTCTTAGATCGTTATCATTCTCATACTAAGCATTGCGCTAGTTGTCGTGGTGCTTTAAAAAGAGTTCAGCAGTTGAAGACCGTCAGTGCTGCGATCGCAATTTTGGCATTAGCCGCTAGTCCTCTAATCAATCTGGTGTGGCAAGAGCCTGGTTTCTGGATTTCTTTAGTAACTCCCTTAGCTGCTTTAATCGCTGCTTTTGCTTGGTGGCAACTATCTCGGTTAGAGCGTAAATTTTTTGAGGGAATTACGACTCCTGCACGAAATTTGTAAGTGATTTTGTAGGCAATTTACCCGCTTCTAATACAATAATTAAGTCTTTGCTTTGGAGCCGCTTTGTATGGTTGCTTATCCTACTCCTTATGAAATCATTGCTGCACTGTATCCTCAGCTTAGAGTTGCTGCTGGCTATGCTCGTCATTTGCAAGCAAAGATTGGTTCGTTACCAGATAAAGAGGCTAATGGTAATGTCTTTACCGCTGCTCTTACCGATGCAGATTTATCTATCCAAACTGCGATCGAAGTAGCAATTTTAGGGACGTTCCCTAACTTACGTTTTTACGGCGAAGAATATGCCCAATCTCGTAATACCAAATATTTTCGATCCATTGAATTAGGAGAGCAAGATGACTATCTAATCACTCTTGATCCGATTGATGGTACCAAGCTATACATGGACGGCAGTGATAATTATCTGATTATTCTTTGCGTTCTTAATGCAGATGAATATGAAGCCGTGATGACGGTTTCTCCAGCAACTAATAGCTATTGGTTGACTCTCAGAGGACAAGGCATTTTTCAGGGTAGCCTAGATCAAGATTTAGCTGCTTACAAACCACTGACTATTCCTGAGCATAAATCAACTATTTTATTGGGTTGGGACATGGCAAATATCAAGCCCAATTTAGATTCTAAATATCAAGTAATCGATCTGGAAAACTCATATGTAGTTGATAAAAACTTTCCTAATTACAAGAATATGTTTTCAGGAGATTTAATCGGCTGGGTAACTAAAAGAGGCAAATTTATTGATAGTGCAGCTTTGGCTTTTATGGCAAAGGAAGCTGGCTATTTGGTTACTAATTTTGAAGGCCAGCCTTTAACTGCTTTATCCGCGTGTCAAAACTACAGTTATCAGGGAATTGTGGTTGGGGCTAACAAATCTGTTCATCAAGACTTGCTCTTGGCAGTTAGTGATCTCGGATAAA
>CAZSEZ010000214.1:0-6853 GCA_964606015.1 uncultured bacterium | reverse complement strand
AAGTAGATACCTATACTTTAACTGATAGTATCTTACTTAAGACTTTGACTTTAAAGTATCCTATGACTTCAGTATCACCTCATTTTCCCGTAAGTACTAGACTCTTTAGATAAGAGATTCCATCAGTATATTTTTTTAAAAAGACGCTTCATCAAAGAAATAGTAAAGATGATTGCCAATTGTAAATAAAAAAAATACTATTGAATTGTCTAAGATTACTCTTTCCTTACATGAAAGTAATTTATCCCAAGAATCTACTCTTAAATCTCCTTATAGGGCTATCTTTTCTAGGAGCTTTCCAAACATCAGTCAGAGCACAAGATGAGGAAATACAAGAAGTCCCAGCTAAGGTTATGAATACCTTCGATGTTACTTTTGAGCCTCCTAATGAAAACCATCCCAAAGTTACAAAAGCAGGAGCATCTCGTGGCAGTCACTGCGCGCTTAACTCTCAAGAGTCAATAAGCCCTTTTACACCTTTACTCCCTTCTAGTAATTTCGGGTTAACTGTCTCCTCCCATCCCACTGTTTTAGCGCATATTCCGACTAGTTCCGCTGAGTATATATTCTTTACACTAAGAGATGAAGTTTCAGAAGAGACATTTCAAACTATACTCCCTATTAGTCCTCAATCAGGAATTATTGGTATAGATATTCCAAGGGAAGCCCCTGCATTAGAAGTAGGGAAAACTTACAAATGGTCTTTTGCTCTCATGTGTAACGACAAACTGAGACCAGACAGTCCCACCGTTGAAGGCTTTATCAAAAGAATTCAACCGGAGTATGAGCTGGCCAATAAACTAGAAAAGTTTAAGGATAACGACATTAATGTAGCTGCTCTTTACGGCAAAGCGGGCATTTGGTATGACACATTATCTACATTGGTTCACCTTAAACAAAATGAGCCTCAAGATCGTAATTTGAATAAAATTTGGGATAATTTACTCCTTAATGTTGGCTTAGAGAGTATCACTAATGCAGAAGTTGTAGATTAGATTAGAACAAAGGAAAAAGCTAATATCGTAAATATGCTCAAACTGAGCTTGATTTTACCTTTTTAGTCTTTTTAAGCCTGCACAAAGTGTCAAATTAAGAACTTAGGACAAAGAAGGTTGATCTGGTCTGAAATAAAGCGAAAAGCTTGGCAGTTCAAAAGCTTAATTCTAGTTGTAGCTGGTGTTTCAGGACTGGTTATACTGGGAAGTTTCACTTCTGCTTATGAACCCTATGAACTCTCAACTTTAGATTTATGGTTTCGCCTGCGCTCGTCCGAGGATAAAGAATCTAGGATTGTTGTTGTCAATATTAGCGAATCCGATATTAGAGCCCTTAATGAATGGCCAATTTCTGATGACAATCTGGCAGAGCTACTAGAGGTAATTTCCGAGCAACAACCAAGAGTAATTGGACTGGATATTTATCGCGATCTTCCTACTGGAAATGTCTTAGGTCAGGAAAGATTAAGACAAGTATTTGCTACTAACAAGAATATTATCGGGGTAGAAAAAGTCATTGGGGATCGAGTTGATGGTTCCCCCATATTGAAAAAACTTGGTCAAACTGCGATGGCAGATATGGTAGTAGACCAGGACGGAAGAATCCGTAGAGGATTAATTTCAGTAAGAACAGCAGACAACCAAATTATCCTAGGATTATCGGCCAAGCTAGCTCTAATCTATTTAGCAGAGGAAGGAGTGTATCTCGAAGCAACGGATGATCAAAAAAAGCGCGTTTTAGGCAGAACTACACTTTCTTCAATTTCTAAAAATGAAGGTGCCTACATTAATGCCGATGTGGGAGGCTATCAAATAATAGTTAATTGGCTAGGAAATAAGGATAAATTTCGTAGTGTCTCTCTAGTAGAAGTATTAGAGCGCCAAATTTCCTCCAACTTATTTGAAGATAAACTTGTGTTGATTGGCTCTACTGCATCTAGCGTAAATGACCTCTTTTACACTCCATATGACAGTTATAAATCCAATCTGGATCAAATGCACGGAGTTTATGTTCATGGAAATTTAGCTAGTCAAATCGTAAGTTCAGCCCTTGACGGCCGGAATAATATTAGGGGTATTCCAGAAATATGGGAATGGTCTTGGATTTTTGTGTGGTCTTCTATTGGTGTAGGAACTAGTTTAATTTTGCTAGACACACACCAATTACAAAAAAATAATTTTTTAACTCTCAGATCAATTACACTTAGTATCATTTTTCCAGTAGGTATCTTGTTTGGAACTAACTATAGTCTTTTTTTGATGGGATTATGGTTACCTACAATTGCCCCTCTTTTGAGCCTAGTTATATCTGCGATCGCAATCACAAGTTATTATCATCAAAACCAAACTAAACTTGCCTTTACCGATAGCCTGACTTTAATCGCGAATAGACGATTTTTTGATCGTTATTTAAAACAGAAACTATACCAAAGTCAAAATTCTGACGAAGATCTTTCAATCATTCTGTGCGATGTAGATTTTTTCAAGAAATATAACGATACTTATGGTCATCAAGCAGGCGATCAATGTTTAATGAAAGTAGCACAGGCAATTCGTAATTCCGTACGGGGAACCGATCTTCCAGCAAGATATGGAGGTGAAGAATTTATTGTTGTTTTACCAGGCTCAGATTCACAGGCAGCCATTCTAGTTGCCAACAGAATTTGCTCAAGAATAAGAAAAATGCAGATTCCTCACGAAAACTCCCAAATAAGTTCTGTTGTCAGTATCAGTTGTGGAATTTCTAGCATCAAAACAGCAAAGACAACTTCACCAGAAAAGTTAATTGCTCAGGCAGACCGCGCTCTCTATATGGCAAAAAGTCAAGGTCGCGATCGCGCAGTACTGGCTGATACGAAAGAACCAGATTAATTAATCTCATAGCTAATATCCAAAATCTGATCCTTGTCTATCCTAGCTAAGTGCCATATTCCAGATAGTACTTTCTGCTGCTCTTCACGCCAGATAATTTGATACTTGGGGCATTCCAGATCAGGCTGAAAAGTTTGGTTCTCCTGGATGATTACAGATTCAGTCAAACGATAGTAGTTAAAGACATTTATTACATAGTTGGCTAGACCAATATCTTCACTAAGATCAAGAGAAACGTCTGGTTTACCAAAATTATTCATCCCACAAGAGTAGTAGTAGGATTCCTCTTCTACAAGAATTACATAAAGCAAATAAATATCAAATACATCTTCTGAATTACATTTAGTCAACCACTCAGCTTTGTCTATTACTTTTGCCGTGGTGTCGGCAATGACCATTACTCCACCAAGATTCAGAAATATTTCAGCATATTGAGCTAGTTGGCAGCAGCTAACATAGCCTAATTTATAAGAAGTTAAGACAACAATAGCTACGCAATCTTGAAAATCCTCTATAGGAATATCCGACTCTAGAGATTGACAATAATTGATGAAGTGATCGCTATTTTCTAATATTTCAATTAAGCAATATTTTTGGGTTTGATTATCTAAAAATACTTTGCCAGCAATTGTATACCTCTGGCCAAATTTCTGTACTAAAGCTTCATTTATTTGCTTTCGATCCAGACTCAAAATGGGAATAGTGAGTGAAATCTTACTTTGTAATTTTGCGCTGTGATTCATAAAAATCTAGCTGTCGTACTTGCTATAAAACAACAGATTATTTTCTAAGTCTACTACTAATAACTTGTAAGAAAAGTAACCTTCAGTAGTATCGAGTGAGTAGCAGTAGCTAGACGAATTAGCAAACTGTTTGGACAATGATGACGGGGAGCAAGCTTTTTCAGGAACCAAGCCTTGCTGCCAAGAAATATCCCCAGAAATCTCGCTCTAACAAAGAGTTAAGATACTGCACATCATCAAACTTAAAAGCAGCATAGTACTCACCATCCCAATGAAAACCTCCGCGACCATTACAATGGGCTAATATTTTCATATTTTTGGGAAGTCTAAGTCTAGTTTCTTCGTAAAAGGCTTGATACTCATCTTCTGTGTAATTACAAAGAGCACCATTATGAGAATATTCTTTGGGATAAGGCTGCCAAAAACGTAATTCAGGATAAAAATATACTAGATAAAGACTGGCAAGTCCCAATCCAGATAATCCTAAAAGGATAAATACACTTTTTAAAGTGAAAAATACAAGCTTTTTCAACATAGCTAGTAATTAAATTGCTGAAAAAGAGCAATTAAGCATCAACCAAATAAGCAAAAAATAACACTCACGACCTCCTAGAGAAATCCTCTTAAGCGATCGCAAGTGTAGTTAATAAATATCAATCAGAAAATATTGATTGCTTATTAGCTTAGAACAAACCTAAAGTTAGAGATTTGTCGATAGGCAGACAAGCACCAATTCCCAACCAGATAGTTACAGCAGTACCGAAAAGGAATACAGATGTAGCTATTGGACGGCGGAAAGGGTTTTGGAACTTGTTAACACTTTCAATGAAAGGTACTAGCATCAATCCCAAAGGAATAGCACCTTGACAAGCAATACCCAACAACTTGTTAGGCAAGATACGTAATACTTGGAACACAGGGTACAAGTACCACTCAGGTAAAATTTCCAAAGGAGTAGCAAATGGATCAGCTGGCTCACCTACCAAAGCAGGATCGAGTACAGCTAAACCAACAACTAGACCAATGGTTCCCAAGATTACGATGGGGAATACATAAAGCAAATCGTTGGGCCAAGCAGGTTCACCATAGTAATTGTGACCCATACCTTGAGCCAACTTAGCGCGCAACTTAGGATCGCTAAGATCAGGTTTCTTTAGTGTGGACATTAATTCAGTTTCTCCTTTAAGAGGACTCGGAATCAGCAGTGAGCAAGTTACACATTACTGCCAGAGTTAATTCAATTTTAGGGGAAATACCCCAGTTAAAACTTGTTTATAGATGCACAAAGACGATTTGAAACACATCACAAAATCGCCTTCACGTTTATCTAAAAGATTACAAGGGACCAGAGATACCTTGCTTACGAATCATTAGGAAGTGAGTCAGCATAAATACTGCCATCAACCAAGGCAATACAAATGTATGTAGACTGTAAAAACGAGTTAGAGTAGATTGACCAACACTAGCTCCACCACGAAGTAGTTCAACCATTTGGTCCCCAACTACAGGAATAGCAGCAGGTACACCAGATACGATTTTAACCGCCCAATAACCAACTTGATCCCAAGGTAGAGAGTAACCAGTTACACCGAAGGTAACAGTGATGACAGCCATGGTTACACCAGCGATCCAAGTTAACTCACGAGGCTTCTTGAAACCACCAGTTAGGTAAACTCGGAAAACATGAAGGATCATCATTAGAACCATCATAGAAGCCGACCAGCGGTGTACAGAACGAATCAACCAACCGAAGTTGACTTCATTCATCAAATACTGCACTGAGGCAAAAGCTTCGGTTACAGTAGGCTTGTAGTAGAAAGTCATGCAAAATCCAGTTGCAAACTGAATTAAAAAGCAGACAAAAGTAATTCCTCCAAGACAATAAAAAATATTGACATGAGGAGGAACATACTTACTGGAGATGTCATCAGAAATCGCCTGAACTTCTAGGCGTTCGTCAAACCACTTATAAACTTTTGAGTCTGTTACTTGTTTAGTGAACATGAAGCTGAGAATTAGCTAATTGCCGAATAATGTAAGGATATTTATACCGTATTTTACGGTTAAACAGGTGCCAATCCAAGAAGATAGCTTCCCGTTATACCTTTAAAAAATGTAACATAGCTTTAAGCTACGGTGTTGTCTTTACATAGCGCAAGTTGGATTGACAATGACGTTCATACCCACCAAAGACCTTTAAATTACCTATTTGATAGGGGTTTCACGATGTTGTCTATTTCTAAAAAATTAGTAACAATTAGTTAAGCATAGCTAGCAAGAGTCTAAATCTCTGGCATTCAATTTTTCATCTTCATACTCTAAATTTTCTCATGGTCAAAAAAGCTTTGTGGGCAACTGCACTAGTACTAGTTTGTTTGGTTTCATCCATGTGGTGGCATACACCCACAGCATTAGCCTTTACAGAAGAGCAAAAGTTACTATTGCAGTCCTGGCGTATTGTCAATCAATCCTATGTAGATGAAACTTTCAATCATCAAAACTGGTGGTTATTACGTCAGAAATTAGTCAAAAAGCCCATGAATGATACTGAGGCTGCCTATGACGTTATTGACCAAATGTTGTCTACACTTGATGACCCTTTTACTAGGCTACTCCGTCCAGAACAGTACCATAGCCTACAGGTAAGTACTTCAGGAGAACTATCTGGAGTCGGTCTACAGATAAATATTGACTCTAAAACACAGCTGGTTCAAGTAATTGCCCCTTTGACTGGTTCTCCTGCAGCTCAGGCGGGCATAGAACCACGAGACTATATTTTGGAAATAGATGGAGTCGATACTAAGACTCTGACCTTGGACGAGGCGGCCGCGACTATGCGAGGAAAAACAGGAACCGAAGTTTCCCTAAGAATCCAGAAGCACGATACCGAAACAATCGAAAAATTTAAGCTTACTCGCGATCGCATTGAACTAAACCCTGTTTTTGCGCAATTGGATTCAGAAAATAACATTGGCTATATTCGTCTCACCCAGTTTAGTGCTAATGCAGCTCAGGAAATAGCTCACGCCGTGGTTAAATTACAAGAAAAAGGGGCAGAGTCCTACATCCTTGACTTACGCAACAATCCAGGAGGATTATTGCAGTCTGGAGTTGAGGTAGCTCGCTTATGGCGCAACGAAGGAACTGTTGTGTACGCAGTCAATCTTCAAGGAACCCTTCGTAGATTGGATTCCATGCGCGACGCACATACGGATGCATGCGTTCAGAGCCACATACCTAACG
>CAZSEZ010000213.1:0-6862 GCA_964606015.1 uncultured bacterium | reverse complement strand
AATTTGAGTTTTAATAGTTATCAATAAAAAGTGATCGCATTATTTAAATCCAAGATTACTTTTCGACTACATCTGCTAACTGAGTGGTTTTACTCTAACGAGTAGCGTTCTATTGTTCTAAGATTGATTGGTAGCAAACAACTAACAGATATGTGGTGTTGCGGTGGTAGAGATCGAGAAAGTACTGATTTTCGTTGATGAGCTAATTTGCGATCGCACAAATAAACCCCTAAGTGATCTCCAAACCACCATCATTCGCGAAGTTTGGCAGGGCAAAAAATACAGCGAAATCGCTGATGTTTATAGTTGTACCGAAGGACATGTCAAAGATGCAGCCGCAGATCTTTGGAAATTGCTATCCCAGATTAGTCAACAAAAAATCACTAAAAGCAATTTTAGAAATGCGATCGCTAGTCTGATAGATATCCCAGTAAAAATATCGCAAACGGGTTTTGCGGAGGTTCAAGATCGAGACTTTATTGGTCGTGAGCAAGCACTAGATGATTTGAACCAGTTAGCCTCCCAGAATCGGAAAACTATTTTGCTCCAGGGTCTAGGGGGCATTGGCAAAACCACTCTGGCCAGGAAATTTCTTGCTACCCAGAAATTTGATCTAGTTTTAGAGCTGTTGATGGCTAAAGAAACTAGCAATATTATTTCGGTACATAGTATTGTTGAGGAATGGTTAAAACGGGATTTTCAAGAAGAACCAGGCTTAGAGTTGGGCGTTAGTCTAGCCAGATTAAAAAGACATTTACTCAAGAATCAAGTAGCAGTTTTAATTGATAATTTTGAGCCGGCTTTAGATAAACAAGGGCAATTAATCGCACAACATCGAGACTACCTAGAATTGCTCCGCATTTTAGCTGACCCTCAGGTTAAGTCTCTAACTCTAATCACTAGTCGCGATCGCTTGTGTGAACCGGAACTCAACCTCACTCACTATTTACTCTCTGGGCTAAATATCATTGCATGGATGCAATATTTCAAGTCTCTTGATCTAGAGTTTTCAAGTATCACAATTAATGAGTCGATTTTGGGGCAAATCCATCACACTTATGGAGGCAATCCCAAGGCAATGCGGATTATTGCTTCAGTGATTCAAGAAGATTTTGCAGGGGATATGACTGCTTATTGGCAAGAAAATAAAAGTTATCCCCTAGCGGAAACTAACCTCAAAAACCTTGTAGCTAGACAATTCGATCGTCTAGAGAACCTTGATCCTCAAGCTTATACAATGCTGTGCCGTTTGGGTTGCTATCGTTATCAAGACATAGACCAAATATCTCAAGCAGGCTTGATTGCTCTAGTTCCGAAGCTAGCTCCTGCTAAACAAAGACAAATTATTAAATCCTTACGCAATCGTTCTTTGCTGGAGTTTGCAGCTGGTAGCTATTGGTTGCACCCAGTAATTCAAGCAGAAGCCCTTAGCCGGTTAGATAGACCAGAGTGGGAACAAGTAAATCGACAAATTGCTCAGTTTTACACCACTAGTGTTGTGCAAATAACGGATGTCGAAACAGGGTTGATCGCGCTTGAAGCCTATTATCATTATTTTGCGATCACTGATTTTGCTGCTGCTGGTCAAGTGATCTTGTATAGCCGTTCCAATCAATGGGGACAGCATCTTACTTTAGGAACTCATTTGCATCGTTTGGGCTTATCTCAGCCATTACTCATTGCCATTACCCAAATCATCCACCGTCTGGATAATCCAAAAATATCTAGCGAACTCAACAATATTCTTGGTGATTTGTACTGGATTCGCGGTGATTTAGAGGCTGCGATCGCTTGTCAGCAAACCACAATTTCCACTGCCAACAAACACCTTAGTAAAATAAGTTTGACCCCCTACAACAGCCAAAAGACCTACTACTGGAAAATGCTCCAGGTGGATTCTCTGTTGAGTATTGGTCTTTATCAAATCGATCTCTGGGAACTAGCAGCAGCGAGGACTTATTTAGAAAAAGTCATCGAGCTATCTCTGGGAACCAAACACAATTCTTGGGCGGAAAAAGCTTCGATTGTGTTGGCATTGGTCAACTCCTATGAAGGTAATCAGACGGCAGCAAAAACGACTGTGGAGCATTTTTTGCACCTCATCGAGCGCGATACCAAAGAGATATACAATACTGGTCGCTTTGCTTACTTTCTGCAAATTTTGGGACAAACTTTGATTAACCTTCAGGACTATAGTCAAGCACAAGAGATCTTAGATAAAGCGATCGCCGTATCCCAATCTAGCCACTACATTCAAATAAAAGCTAAAGCAACCACCAGCTTGGGCATTATTGCCAGAGAACAAACTAATCTCAAACAAGCTACCATTTATCATGATAACTCCATCACCTGGTTAGAAAATATTGGCGCAAAGTGTGATTTGGCAGCAGCTTACTATCAGTGCGCTCTGACTTTACAACAACAGAATCAACCTAGTAGTCAAGAATATATTGATAAAGCGATCGCGATTTGGCAACAGATTAAAGCTAACAAGCAAATTGCTAGGGTCAATGGTTCGTAGCTGTGGGTAGATTTGTTTGGTGTCTTAATCCTTGATAATAGGTAATAACGCTTAATCCCCAAATCGAGTAATGGTTCCTCTAAAAGACGAAAACCCAGTCAAGATAACCCCTTACGTTACTTACACTCTAATCGCGCTAAATATCTTGGTTTTTCTATATGAGCTAAGTCTTAATCCCCAAGAGCTAGAAGTTTTTTGGCATTATTTTGCGATCGTTCCTTTAGAGCTAACGGTAAATTTAGGTGGTGTCGCTACTCATCAGCCTGTTCCTGAAATTGCCACTCTGTTTACCTCGCAGTTTCTCCATGCTAGTTTTGCCCATGTCGGGTTTAACATGCTCTACTTGTGGATCTTTGGTAACAATATTGAAGAAGAACTAGGCAGTACTAAGTATCTGATCTTTTATCTGGTCTGTGGTGTTCTAGCTGGTCTAACTCAGTGGTTTTTTTCTGCTACTTCTAGCGTTCCTTCTCTAGGGGCTTCTGGTGCGATCGCTGGTGTTATGGGTGCATACATTCTCAAGTTTCCCCAGGCCAAAATTGTCACCGTTTTGCCTTTGGGTATCTTCTTTCCTTTGTTTCGGATTCCGGCGGTTTACTTTCTGGGATTTTGGTTTCTCGAACAGGCTTTTAATAGTTTGGCCTCTTTGGAAGTCCCCGCCAATGTAGGGATGGAAAGTGGTGGTGTGGCCTATTGGGCACATGCAGGAGGCTTTGCCTTTGGTGCTGTTCTAGCAGTCATGTTAGGATTGTTTTCTTCAAAAGAAGAATAACTAAACTGATAACTTGATAACTTAAGGTGTAATCAAGTTAAGTAACCAAGCATCGTTACAGCGGAACGTCTAAGCAAACTATGTTAGCCAAAAGAATTTTGCCTTGTCTTGATGTCAAAGCTGGTAGAGTCGTTAAAGGAGTCAACTTTGTCGATCTTAAGGATGCTGGTGATCCTGTAGAACTAGCCAAAGTATATAACGATGCAGGAGCCGATGAATTAGTCTTTCTCGATATTACTGCGACCCACGAAGACCGCGATACTATTATCGATGTAGTTTATCGCACAGCAGAACAGGTCTTTATTCCCCTGACTGTTGGTGGTGGGATTCAGTCTACGGCTGACATCAAAAAATTGCTAAGAGCAGGAGCAGATAAGGTAAGTATTAACTCTGCTGCGGTTCGTAACCCCGATCTGATTAACCAAGGTGCCGATCTATACGGTAAACAGTGCATTGTCGTTGCCATTGATGCTCGTCGGAGAACAGATCCCAGTAATCCTGGTTGGGATGTTTTTGTCCGTGGGGGTCGAGAGAATACTGGCTTAGATGCTCTGACTTGGGCCAAAGAAGTTGCGACGCGAGGTGCAGGAGAGCTATTAGTTACTAGTATGGATGCTGATGGTACCCAAGCTGGATATGATTTAGAAATTACTCGTGCAATCGCTGAACAAGTAGAAATTCCTGTAATTGCTTCTGGAGGCGCAGGCAATTGTCAGCATATTTATGAGGCTTTTAGTGAGGGTAAAGCGGAAGCTGCTCTATTGGCATCACTTCTACATTACGGACAATTAAGCGTTAAAGAAATTAAGGATTATTTGCAAGCTCAGCAAGTACCGGTAAGAAGAATCGCCGCTGACTAAATTAAGTCCTTGTTTATTGAAGGAATGAAAGCTTTGAATCAAAGGGTTTAGAGCCTATCTCATAAATGTAGAGAGCTAAACTTTATATCTTATATGTTGGTCTCTTGCCCGTCGGGTTTACTTGGCTTTTTCTAACCCAATCCATCATTATAAAAAACTGAACTGTTATGACGGCAAGGCTTTCACAAATCTATAGCAAATGTTAAAAGATTCTGAGCTCCCCCTCAAACATATAAGAATGTACTAGAATAATATAGAGTTTACATTTCGTAAAGAATGCTGATCCCAATTCTCATTTTAGATGTGGCTCTTGTGGCCTGGTCATTGCATTTGATGCAAGAGGCTTTGAATTTACAGGAGTTTTCTCTAATGCTGGCAGGAACTTTGGTTGCTGCTTCTGCTGCTGCCATGATGGTGGTCTATTTTCTCATGGGGAATTGTCTCAGCCAATTGGTTTAGCTTGCTCATCTTGTTGATAAAAGTTTATTAATATAAATCGCAAGTATTAGCTATTACCCAAAGGTTTTTACTAGGTTTAGTTTGCCGAAGAGAACAGATATATATTCCACTCTAATCCAGAGGATTCTAGTTTGGCAGCATATTTAGAAGCTCTACTTCAGTTAGTTCTGTGATACCTAGCGTTCTAGCTTTTGTAAGTTTGGAACCTGCATCGGTTCCAGCCACTAGGTAGTCAGTTTTTTTACTAACAGATCCTGTTACCTTTCCTCCTGCCTGCTCGATCAAGCTTTTAGCTTCAGAGCGTTTTAGGGTAGGGAGGGTACCTGTTAGAACAAAAGTTTTTCCTGTGATCGCACTGTTAACAGTATTTTTAGCCACCTCGTTTTTGGTAATCTGAGCCGAAAATTCTAATCCAGCTTGTTGAAGTTGTTCGATAAGAGTTTGATTACTAGGAACTCTGAGCCATTGATAAGCTGAGGCCGCAATTTCAACTCCAATTCCATTAACGGCTTCGAGTTCTTCGATCTTGGCTTGAGCCAAACTTGCCATAGAAGTAAAACTTTTGGTTAGTATCTTGGCATTGACTGCCCCAACATAACGAATTCCCAAACCATACAAAACGCGATGAAAGGGTTGTTGCTGTGATTTTGCGATCGCATCAACTAAGTTTGTTGCTGATTTAGTTGCCATTCTATCTAAGGCTGCTATCTCTGCTATTTGCAAGCTATAAAGATCAGCTATCGAAGTTACCAACCCACTTTCGATTAACAAAATGACGATCCGTTCACCCAATCCCCTAATATCTAAAGCATCCCGTGATGCCCAATGAATCAGGCTACCACGTAAGATTGCAGGACAAGAACTATTGACGCAGCGGATTACTGCTTCTTGTTGAGGACGTACCAGCTCGGAGCCACATTCAGGGCAGTGGCTAGGCATCTTATAAGGGGAAGTACCCTGAGGGCGTAACTCTGGTAAGACACGTAGAACTTCAGGAATGATTTCTCCTGCTTTGCGAATTACCACTGTATCGCCAACTCTAATATCTAATTCGGCTATGCGATCGCTATTGTGTAGTGTAGCTCTCTGAACAATTGTGCCTGCTAGCTCGACCGGTTCCATAACAGCCATTGGAGTAACTGCGCCTGTCCTGCCGACATTGACAATAATGTCTTTGACTACTGTGGGAGCCTCTTCGGCTGGATATTTTAAGGCGATCGCCCAGCGGGGGAACTTTTGTGTAAAACCTAACTGTTGTTGTAGGGCATAACTATCTAGCTTAACCACCACCCCATCAGTCATATAGGGCAAATCGTGTCTTTTTGTATCCCAACTAGAGAAATAGCCTTGTACCTCTTCAAGAGACTGACATAGTTGTCGATTGGGATTGACCAAAAAACCCATTGTGGTAAGTTTGCCTAAAGATTCCCATTGGCTATTGATTTGATTGCTAGTTTCTGGGGATTCACCACTGACATAAAGAGTATAGGCAAAAAAGTTTAGCTTGCGATCTGCTACTACCTGGGAGTCTAGCTGCCTGAGGGTTCCCGCAGCAGCATTCCGGGGATTGGCAAACAAAGCTTCTCCTTTTTGGGCTCGCTCCTGATTGAGCTGTTCGAAAACAGCCAAGGGTAAAAAAGCTTCTCCTCTAACTTCGACAACTTGGGGCGGATTTTCCAGGTTTAATTTCAAAGGAATTGTCCGAATTGTACGGATATTTTGCGTAATATCTTCTCCTGTTACGCCATCTCCTCTAGTAACACCTCTGGTTAGAATTCCCTGTTCATAGGTCAAAGCGATTGCTGAACCATCAATTTTGAGTTCGCAAACATAAGCGCGATCGCTAGCTTCTGGAGCAAGTTTCTGCCATTTTTGCTCCCACTTAGCTAGTTCGGATTCGTTGAAGGCATTTTCTAAACTGTAGAGAGGAATATTATGCCTAATTGAATTGAAGCGTTCTGCTGGTTTTCCGCCAACTCTTTGAGTTGGGCTATCGGGAGTAACCAGTTTAGGATGCTGTGTTTCTAGATCTTGGAGTTGTCGGTATAGGCGATCATATACCGCATCTTCCATGACTGGATTATCCAGTACATAGTAGGCATAGCCTGCTTTTTGGAGTTGCGCTCGTAGTTGGACTATCTGTTGCTCTAGTTCTGTGGAAGATTTCATGAACCGACTAATACATTAATCCCCAATTCTAGCCGATCACTTTCTCTGAAACATCACAAAATATCTAGATTATATTTTGGA
>CAZSEZ010000212.1:0-6873 GCA_964606015.1 uncultured bacterium | reverse complement strand
CATCCACCTCAATTTTCTTGAGCGCAGCGTTCATTCTAATCTCGCCGCCTCTTTCGGTTATGTAGTCCGCTAAAGGCTGGCACAGTCTTTCTGTTGGAGAACCATCCAAGAAAGCAACTTTGGAACCATACCTTTCTTGTAAAAACTTATTCAGGGCAATCAAGGGAACTGTCGCAGATACTTCATCAGGATTGATAAAGGTCAAAGCCTTGGATGCTGCAATGAAAATGTCGCTATTAACGCGATCATCAATGCCTTGTTTACGAAGCCACTCTAAAAGAGTGTACTTGTCCATAGATTCGACATATTTTTCGCCACGAACGATCGCCGGTAGTAGACCAATAGCAAATTTGATTTTTTGCTCCCAAGTCAACATGTCATTGTTACGTAGAATCGAAGTGATGACGTTGAACGGGGCAGGAATATCGGGAACATCAAAACGAGAATAGGTTCCTGGCTTCTCAGGTTGATTAAAGATCAGAGTATGCTCTTTCCACTGCAAGCGGTCCTCAATTCCCAACTCTTTAAATAGTTGCAACATGTTGGGGTACGCACCGAAAAAGACGTGTAAACCAGTTTCGTACCAGTCACCATCCTCATCTTTCCAGGCAGCTACCAAGCCACCCAGGACATCGCGCCGTTCCAAGACAATGGGGGTATGCCCTGCATCTACTAAGTACTTTGCACAGGATAAACCTGCTAAACCTGCTCCAGCGATCGCAACGCGCATTGATCTTTCCTATTCCTATAACTTTTACGTATCTAAAGTATTATACTTTGCATTTCGTTACATTAAGATCATTTTTTTTTAATAAATGCTCTGACACGATTAACCAAACAAACTACCTAAAGCTTTGCCCATATTATTTGTTTCTAAAGCAGCAGTAGCTGCGGTAGGCTCATAGCCACAATGAACCATACAGTCAGCACATTTAGGATTGCCACTAGCTCGACCATAGTTATCCCAATCGGTATTATCTAGAAGCTCTTGATAAGTACGGTAGTAGCCTTCGTTTAGTAGGTAACAAGGTTTTTGCCAACCTAAAACGCTGTAGCTAGGACTGCCCCAAGGAGTACACTCAAATTCTGTGTCTCCCATTAAAAATTCTAGAAACAAAGGATTGTGGTTAAAATTCCACTTTTTTTGCCCTGATTTCCAAGGAGCTAAAATTTCTCGGAATAAAGCTTTTGTTTGTTCTCTCTGTAAAAAGCTTGCTTGATCTGGTGCCCACTCGTAACTGTATCCAGGGGAAATCATCATACCGTCTAAATCCAGTTCGTTTAGAAAATCTAAAAATTCTTGGATCTGCTGGGGATTGCCATCGTTAAAGACTGTTGTGTTGGTGGTTACGCGAAATCCTTGCTTTTTTGCTGTTTGAATTGCTGAAATTGCTTTAACAAATACCCCATCACGGTCTACACACTTGTCATGTTGTTCTTTCAGGCCATCTAGATGAACACTAAAAGTGAGATAAGGCGAAGGTTGAAATTTCGAGAGGCTTTTTTCTAGCAATAAACCATTAGTGCAAAGGTAAACAAATTTTTTGCGGGCAACTAAACCACGAACTATTTCGTCTATCTGAGGATGAAGCAATGGTTCTCCACCAGGGATAGATACCACTGGGGCACCACACTCTTCTACCGCAGCAAAGCATTCCTCTGGGGAAAGATTTTGCTTGAGTATTTCAGGAGGGTGCTGAATTTTGCCACAGCCAGTGCAAGCAAGATTACAGCGAAATAAAGGCTCTAACATCAATACTAGGGGAAATCTTTTTCGCCCTAGTAAACGTTGAGTTACTAGGTATTTGCCGACTGTAATTGCTTGCTGTAGTTGAATTGCCATGATGGAATAAATCGAAAAAATATGTTGAGGATATTCTAGTGATTTTTTGGGTTACTAGGACGATACAGGTTTAGTAAATTAACTTTAGTAGTTTGATACGGACTGATTATGACTACGTACCATGTTTGGATATGCTGACTTTTATTTGGTTTTTTAAAGCGAAAGTTACAGTTAGGAATGGCTCTTGTGAGTCAAAATTATGTCAAAGTACCTCGAAACAAGAATTTTGAGAATATGATACTTTGATAAGAACAAAATACCTATTTGACTGGCAAGTTTGTAGTTTAAGACAACTACTTATGAGCTATACAAGGGAGTTAAATTTATTGATACTGATCATCAAAGATACAAATATTAAAAAAATATTAAAACGAGGTAACATAGAGCAAAGGTGTTTGGAGGACTAAAGTGTTTTCAAGACTTGCACAACAACACCGTCAATTCGTAAGTGACTTGGTCATGAACCTAAAGGCACTCGCGATCGCGTTGGAAAATCAAGGCTATCTAGCTTCTTGCTACACCTGTGGTAACCAGTTGAATAGTGCTTCTTTCATGGTTAGTTTAGGGGGAGATCACCTGATCCGCTTCCTGGTATCTGACTATGGAATTACTTGGACGGAAATGCGAGATGATCGCGAATTGATGAAATTAGAAGGTGCAGAAGCTATCAACCAACTACAGGAGTTGGCTGAATTAGTTAAGTATCAGATAGAACCTAGCAAAGCGACTAAAGGTGTTCAGAAAACTACTAATTCCTTGATATCGTAAAGTTTCTATTGTAAAGACAAACTGATTGAGAAGATGGTTTTGACCTCAATTTGATAGGGCCACTCGCGCTGATAAGTGTAGGCTAGTGGCTTTATTGTTGCTTTTTTATTGATTACGAGATTTTTGGGGCGTTCCAATGTGAACTCGATCCGACTGTCGTTTCTAGGAAAGTCAAAAGAGTTCTCACTAGTGGAAAATACCTCAACAAAGAAATTAGATTAGCGGCTAAAGGTAATGTTACGTTCTCGAAGTTGCTGCACAAAAAATTCTTCGAGAGAGGGGCGTGCCAACTGCATTGAAGTTACATGAGCATCAAAGCTTTTGAGATGACTCATAAACTCTTCTGGCTGTCCTTTGAGTTCGCCATACCAATGATCATGTTCCCAAGTAAGATTGTCGATCCATTCTGTAAGCTGATGTGATTCTCCTCCTCTGACTACTACTTGATAAACATCTCCATTACCAAGGAGTTGAGGTAAAGAACCTTGACAAATAAGATCTCCCAAAGCCAGTAGAGCAATGCGATCGCAAATTTGTTCTACATCTGAAAGAATATGAGAGTTAAAAAAGATTGTTTTGCCTTCTTTTTTGAGAGAGAGAATAATTTCTCGCATCGTATAGCGCCCCATAGGGTCGAGTCCTGACATTGGCTCATCGAGGAAAACTATTTCAGGGTTATTAATTAGTGCTTGTGCCATCCCGACACGCTGGCGCATACCTTTAGAGTACTGTTTGATCTTTTTCTTTTTTGCAGTGGATTTGGCCAAGCCAACCAGATCTAACAGTTCGTTGATTCTTTGACGGAGTTGACCTGAAGGAATTTGAAACAATCCACCCGTGAACTCCAAGAATTCCCAGGCAGTCAGATAGTCATACAGATAGGCATTTTCTGGTAGATAACCAATTTTTTGTTTGATACCGCGATCTCCAATAGGTTTTCCCAGCAATACGCCTTTGCCAGAAGTGGGACGAATGATACCTAGTAAAGTCTTGCGAAGAGTAGTTTTACCTGCGCCATTTGGTCCTAACAGGCCAAATGTTTCTCCCTGGTAAACCGTCAAGGAGCAATCTTTGAGAGATTCTATTTTCTGGTTCATCCAAAAACCAGTACGGTAGACTTTTCGCAAATTCCAAGTCTGCACCACTGTTATCGAATTAGAATTGGTGGATTCAGAAGGGTTATCAGCTAAAGAGTACATGAACTAGCTCAAAAAAATTCTATATAGTTACCTACATTGTCTATAGTTCCCAAAACAAATCTTTTCTTAACTAGCCCAATAAAAAAGACATCCTCTTCTCTGGGATGCCTTTTAGATAGTTACGCCAGTAACTTGATACTTCTCGAACAAATTTTTAAGATCTGTCGATAGCTATTGAACGATGATTTTACCTACCATGCCTGCGCCACGGTGAGGTTCGCAGTAGTAGCTATATTCACCAGCTTCGTCAAAAGTTGTTTCATAACCTTCGCCTGGAGAGAATACAAGGTCTTTGTGGGACTTAACCGCACCGTTGTCAAAAACTGCATTATGAGGAGACATTTTGTTGTTGACCCACTTGACGGTATCTCCTGTTTTTACAGTTAGTTCGCTGGGTTCAAACTGAAGCATGCCACTGTCAGTACCCATTTTTACTTCATAGGTAGCTGCCATTGCACTAGTAGTAGTTGCAAAGAAGCTCGCCACTACCAACAATACTGTAGAAAATAGTAAACCTAATTTTTTTGCCATCTTAGTCATGCTGTTAAGCCTTAATCTTTATTTACTTTAGCTCTTGGATAGTTTCGACTGCTCATGAGCATATATCGCTGAAATACATTACTCTATGGTATTCGTGGGACTCCAAGTCTTTGCTATAAAAGATTTTACTACAAAAGTTTGACGGCTTGTAAAAGTTTAATTTTGACAGCTTGTCTTTTGACACCTCTGGAAACCCTATCTGACCATTGGTATGGAATCATCTGATTCACTTAACAGAGAGGAGAAATCATGTTTAAGAAATTACTTGCGATCTCGTTCGCAGTTATCACTGTAGTTAGCTTTGGCTTCGCTAACCCTGCTTTGGCTGGAGATGCTGCTAATGGCGGCAAAATCTTTGCTGCTAACTGTGCTGCTTGTCACGCTGGCGGCAACAATGTAGTTAATGCTCAAAAAACTTTGAAAAAAGAAGCTTTAAAAGAATACGGTAAAGACTCTGTAGCGGCAATTGTTACTCAAGTTACCAACGGTAATGGTGCAATGCCTGCCTTCGGCGGTAAAATCTCCGATTCTGAGATCGAAGATGTTGCTACTTATGTTCTTTCTCAAGCAGAAAGTGGTTGGTAGTAATTAAACTGTCGAATCATCCAGTTAAATAGCTATTAAATAATCAATTTAGTTAGCTCAGAGTAATTTGCAATAGAGGCAGATTACTCTTTTTTTTCTAAATGAGGGTGATCTCATATAATATTCAACTGTGCTATTAAGTCTTGTAAATTGAGTCTTGTTGCGCTGCTTCATCAAGCAAGACAAATTATTTGTTTGAGCTATTGAGATTTAGAGAGAAAAACTACTTATGATTCACGATATATTTATGCCCGCTTTGAGTTCTACCATGACCGAAGGGAAAATTGTGGAATGGACTAAGAATCCTGGTGACAAGGTAGAGAAAGGGGAAACTGTCGTTATTGTCGAATCTGACAAAGCGGATATGGATGTAGAGTCTTTTAACGAAGGCTATTTGGCCGTAGTACTAGTAGAAGCTGGTGAGTCGGCACCTGTTGGTAATGCGATCGCATATTTGGCAGAAACTGAAGCAGAAATTGCCGAAGCTGAGAAAAAAGCTGCTAGTGGTGGTACTTCTAGTGCTCCTGCTGCTACTCCTGCTCCCGAAAAGGCCGCTGCTCCTGTGGCTACAACTGCTGCCACGACTGCTAGTGCTTCGACTAATGGTAATGGACGTACTGTAGCCTCTCCTAGAGCGCGTAAACTAGCCAAAGAATTTAAAGTAGATCTCAAAACTCTCACTGGTAGCGGTGCCTATGGCAGAATTGTCGCTGCGGATGTCGAAAACGCTGCTGGTAAAGCTGCCAAGAGTGCTAAACCTGTAGCTGTTGGTTCTCCTGCTGCTCTTGCTCAAGCTCAGATGGTAGTTGCTCAGCCTGCTGCTGCACCAATTCCAGTAAATACTATGCCTGGTGAAACTGTACCACTAAATACATTGCAGAAAGCAGTGGTACAAAACATGAACATGAGCTTGCAGGTACCAGTTTTCCGTGTCAGCTATAACATTGCTACTGATGCTTTGGATAAGCTCTACAAGCAAATCAAGCCCAAGGGCGTTACTATGACTGCGCTATTGGCAAAGGCAGTAGCTATGACTCTACAAAAACATCCTGTAGTCAATGCTAGCTACGCTCCTGACGCGACTAAATACAATTCTGATATCAATATTTCTGTAGCGGTAGCCATGCCCGACGGTGGCTTGATTACTCCTGTATTGAAAAATGCGGATCAGATGGATATCTATTCTTTGTCTCGTACCTGGAAAGATTTGGTTGCCCGTTCTCGTGCCAAGCAATTACAACCAGATGAGTACAGCACTGGTACTTTTACCCTTTCTAACTTGGGAATGTTTGGTGTTGATAGCTTTGATGCGATTTTACCTTCTGGGCAGGGTTCAATACTTGCGATCGCTGCTGCCCGTCCTCAAGTTGTAGCTAATGATGCTGGCTTGATGGGTGTTAAGAAAATCATGAAAGTGAATATCACTAGCGATCATCGTATTATCTACGGCGCACAAGCTGCTGCCTTCTTGAAAGATTTAGCCGAGTTGATTGAAACTAATGCTCAATCTTTGACTCTGTAATCTGCAATCTTTGAGCGATTAAATTGATTAGGGGTGAATTCTGACTTCATCCCTAATTGAGTAGATGTTATGGATCGCACTGAGATCATTTGAGCGCTTTACCAATACCGTAAGCAGCAAGTTCTGCAACTGCTCCGATGGTGGTTAAACCAATAGCGCCCACTCCGATAGCTGTTCCTGCAGCAGCAATGCCTATACCTCCTATGGTGTTGCTTACTAATGCCCCTATAGCTGCACCAGTTCATTTTGCCAAGATAGCTCCTTGATTGTTTGTTCTCTGATCTGGATGATAGGAGCTAGCCCAAGCAATTGCCATTGTGTACATTTGCTTTTCGTAAGTCGTGATATTTATTCAAGCATCATTTATAGCGCTACGGATATACGTTAGGACATTCTTTGAAGGCAGCATCAACACA